>NZ_KB906219.1:0-445912 GCF_000381225.1 Thioalkalivibrio sp. ALMg3
TTGACCTACCTCCCCGTTGTCGTCGCGCCGAGTGGAGAGGCTTTTCGCGGGACGATTCTAAATAGACACGGGGCGCTGGATGTCTGAGCGGAGCCGAAGGCGTAGCGAGTTCAGCGCCGCCCGCGAAAAGCCTCGGAGCGAGGGAAACCCCGGCCCGCGCAGCGGGCTGGGGTCGCGGCAGTCGGGCGTGTTTCTTGGGTACTTCTTTGCACGAGCAAAGAAGTACCTCGCGGTGCGCTCGCGAGAGAGCGCCTGGCAGGCGGTGGACCGGAGCCACCGTAAACACCGGACGATGAACCATGGCCAGCCACAACAAGGCAGGCGGCCGGTCGAAAGTACGTAAACACCGAGCGATGAACCTGGCCCGACCTGGGCGCGCGGCAGGAGACGACGCTACAGGGCGTCGAGGACCTCCGAGAGGCGCGATACGGGGATGACCTCCATTCCCTTGATCGGCTTGCGTGGGGCGTTGGCGGCCGGCGCGATGGCGCGGGTGTAGCCATGCTTGGCCGCCTCGCGCAGGCGTTCCTCGCCGTTCGGGACCGGGCGGATCTCGCCGGCCAGGCCGACCTCGCCGAACGCCAGCAGCTCCTGCGGCAGGGCGCGATCACGGAAGCTGGAGAGCGCGGCCGCCAGCATCGGCAGGTCGGCGGCAGTCTCTGTTACGCGCACGCCGCCCACCACGTTGATGAACACGTCCTGGTCGAACAGGGCCACGCCGCCGTGGCGATGCAGCACGGCCAGGAGCATGGTCAGGCGGTTCTGCTCCAGCCCTACGGTGATCCGCCGCGGCTGCGAGGCATGGCTCTCGGCGACCAGCGCTTGCACCTCGACCAGCAACGGGCGCGTGCCCTCGCGGGTAACCATGACGACGCTGCCGGGCACCGGCCCCTGGTGACGTGACAGGAAGATCGCGGACGGGTTGGAGACGGCCTTCAAGCCGTTCTCCAGCATGGCGAACACGCCCAGCTCGTTCACCGCGCCGAAGCGGTTCTTCACCGCGCGCAGCATGCGGTAGCGCCCGTCCGGGTCGCCCTCGAAATAGAGCACCGTATCGACCATGTGTTCCAGCACACGCGGGCCAGCGAGCTGGCCGTCCTTGGTCACGTGACCAACCAGGATCACGGTGATGCCGCGCTGCTTGGCCATGCGCACCAAGGCCGCGGCGCTTTCGCGCACCTGGCCGACCGAGCCGGGGGCGGACTGCAGCGCAGCGGTGTAGAGCGTCTGGATGGAGTCGATTACCAGTACGCGCGGGCGCTCGCGTTCGCAGGTGGCGATCACGTTCTCGACCTGGGTTTCGGTCAGCAGGCGCAGCCCGTCGACCTCCAGGCCCAGGCGCCGGGCGCGCATGCCGATTTGCTGGGCCGATTCCTCGCCGGTCACGTAGAGCGTGTCGCCGATGGGCAGCATGGCCAGGGTCTGCAGCAGCAGGGTGGACTTGCCGATGCCCGGGTCGCCGCCCAGCAGCACCACCGACCCGTGGACCAGGCCGCCCCCCAGGGCGCGATCCAGCTCCGACAACCCGGTGCTGGTGCGCGGTACCTCGGCCAGCTCGACTTCGCCCAGACGGGTAATTCCGGCGACCGCGCCGGCGTACCCGCCGCGCGGGCCTGCGCTGGCCGCCGGAGCGGCCTCCTCCAGGGTGTTCCAGGCGCCGCAGTCGCCGCACTGGCCGGCCCACTTGGGGCTGATCGCGCCGCAGGACTGGCATACGTACTGGGTCTTGCTCTTTGCCATCAGGGGGCCTTCTGCGGTGGGGCTTCCGGCAGGTCGGGCGCGACCACGCGCACGGTGCGGATGGTGTTGTTCTTGATCTGGGCGATGTCCATTACCACGCCGTTGATCTTCACGCTTACGGACGCTTCGGGGATGCTTTCCAGGTGTTCGACGATCAGGCCGCTGAGGGTCTTCGGGCCGTCCTGTGGCAGGTCCAGGCCCAGGGCCCGGTTCAGTTCACGCAGGTGAATGCCGCCGTCGACCATGACCGAGCCGTCGTCCTGACGCAGGAGGTCGTCGCTCATCGCCGGGGAGTCGGTGGTGAACTCGCCGACGATCTCCTCCAGCAGGTCCTCCAGCGTGATCAGTCCCTCGATATCGCCGTACTCGTCCACCACCAGGCCGATCCGCTTCTTCTGTTGCTGGAAGTTGATCAGCTGGCGGTTGAGCGCCGTACCTTCGGGAATGAAGTAGGGCGGGGTCAGGACCTGACGCAGGTCGTCGGGGCCGAACGCGTCACGCTCGACCAGTGGCAGGACGTCGCGGCGGTGGACGAAGCCGACGATGTGGTCCAGCTCGCCCTCCACCACCGGCAGGCGGGTGAAGCTGCCGTGGATCAGTTGGTCCTCGACCTCGTTCCAGGGTTCGTTCAAGTCAATCACCACAATCTCGTTGCGCGGGATCATGATGTCCTCGACCGTGGTGCGCTCCAGATCCAGCAGGTTCAGCAGCATGCGCTGGTGGTTGGCCGGGATCAGCGCGCCGGCCTCGGAGACCACGCTGCGGAGTTCATCGGTGTTCAGTGCGGCGCGCTGGTCGGCATTCATATGGACGCCAAATAGGCGCAGCACGCCGTTCGCCATCAGGTTGATCATCCAGACCACCGGCCACATCACCCTGATCAGTCCAGAGTAGACCCAGGCGGCGGGGTAGGCCACGCGTTCGCTGTGCAGCGCGGCGAGGGTCTTCGGTGCGGTCTCGGCGAAGATCAGCAGGGTCAGGGTCAGCACGCCGGTGGCGATGGCCACGCCGGTATCGCCGAACAGGCGCCACCCGATGAAGGTGGCGATCTGCGCGATCATGATGTTGACGAAATTATTGCCCAGCAGGATCAGTCCGATCAGTCGATCCGGTTTCTCCAGCAGCCGCGCGGCGCGCTGGGCGCCGCGATGGCCGGTCTGCGCGCGGTGGCGCATGCGATAGCGGTTCAACGCCATCAACGCCGTCTCCGAGCCGGAGAAGAACGCCGACAGCAGGAACAGCACCACCAGGGCGCCGAACAGGACGTACAGCGGGATCTCTTGCAAGGGTGCGGCCTGCGGTCAGGGGTGGGCGGACGGGCGGGGCTGCATGCTCGGGATCATTTCAGGCAAGGCCCGTGGGGGTGTCAAGCCGTGGTTACCGCGTTCAGATGCGTCCGAGGATGACTTCCAGCACCAGCTTGGAGCCGAAATAGGCCAGCACCAGCACGACAAAGCCGCCGGTGGTCCAGGCCAGCGCGCGGGTGCCGCGCCAGCCGAGACGCCAGCGGCCAATCAGCAGGGTGGAGAAGATCAGCCAGGCCAGGATCGACAGTGTGGTCTTGTGGACCAGGTGCTGGGCAAACAGGTTGTCCACGAACAGCAACCCGGACAGCAGGCTGAGCCCGAGGAACAGCCAGCCGATGAAGATCATCCGGAACAGCCACACCTCCATCGAAAACAACGGCGGCAGGGCACGCACGAAGCCCGAGGCGTGATGGTTGTGCAGGGCCCGGTGCTGGGCGGCCATCACCGCCGCCTGTGCGGTGGACAGCGCGAGGAACGCCCAGCCCAGTGCCGAGAACAGGATGTGCAGGTCGATCCCGGCCGAGGTGGTATAGCGCGTATCGCCGTCACACAGGAGAGCGGTGAGGGCGGCCAGCGCGGTCAGCGGCAGGATCACGACCCCGAGGATGGCCAGGGGATGGCGCCAGCTCGTCAGCCACAGCAGTGCGGCCACCAGCCACAGCGAGGCCGACAGCGCATTGCCCAGGCACAGGTTGAGTCCCGTATCGGTCAGCACCATCGGCAGCAGAGCGCCCAGGTGGGCGAGCAGCGCGAGCCCCCACAGGGCCAGGGGCCCCCGCGGCTGGCCCTGTGTCAGCGGCTGCCGGCGGGCGGTGACAACCAGGTAGCCCGCGGTGACGAGATACAGCGCGACGGCGAGGAG
Source organism: Thioalkalivibrio sp. ALMg3 (assembly GCF_000381225.1). Lineage (NCBI taxonomy): Bacteria > Pseudomonadati > Pseudomonadota > Gammaproteobacteria > Chromatiales > Ectothiorhodospiraceae > Thioalkalivibrio > Thioalkalivibrio sp. ALMg3. The sequence goes on from NZ_KB906219.1 coordinate 3,910, forward strand.
TCCGATGGCAATGATCATGACGCCGGATTATCGCCGCTCCGCGGGCGGATTGCACATGGTGGCGGCCGTTCCGGCGCCAGTTCGGGTGCCCCGCTGTGATCTCTCGACCGGTTGCCCGGCGGTGGGCCTGCATCCCGGAGCGCGAGAGCGGTATACTGTGCGGTCCCGTGGTCGGTGGATGTGCGCCGACCACCGCTGATTTAGACGAGGACGCGTGATGTTCGACGGCCTTTCCAGCCGCCTGCAGGAGACCATGAAGCGCCTGAAGGGTCAGGCGCGGCTCACGGAGGACAATGTCCAGGACGCCCTGCGCGAGGTGCGCATGGCGCTGCTGGAGGCCGACGTGGCCCTGCCGGTGGTGCGCGAGTTCATCAAGGACGTCAAGGAAAAGGCGCTGGGCAAGGAGGTCATCGGCAGCCTGACCCCCGGCCAGGCCCTGATCAAGGTCGTCCATGACGAACTGATCGCGACCATGGGTGGCGAGAATGCCACGCTGAACCTGGCGCAGCAGCCGCCCGCCGTAGTGCTGGTGGCCGGCCTCCAGGGTGCCGGCAAGACCACCAGTATCGGCAAGCTCGCGCGCCTGTTGCGCGAGCGCGAGAAGAAAAAGGTCGCAGTGGTCAGCTGTGACGTCTATCGCCCGGCGGCAATCCAGCAGTTGGAGACCCTGGCCGGCCAGGTCGAAGTCACGTTCTATCCCAGTGACACCAGCCAGAAGCCCGAGGCGATCGCCAGGGATGCGGTCGCCCGCGCCCGCCGCGAGGGCATCGAGGTCCTGCTGGTGGATACCGCGGGCCGCCTGCATGTCGACGAGGACATGATGGCCGAGGTCCAGGCCCTGCATCAGGCGATCGACCCGATCGAGACCCTGTTCGTGGTCGATTCCATGACCGGGCAGGATGCGGCGAACACCGCACGCGCCTTCGGCGAGGCGCTGCCGCTGACCGGCGTGGTGCTGACCAAGGCGGACGGCGATGCCCGTGGGGGTGCGGCCCTCTCGGTGCGCCAGATCACCGGCGTGCCGATCAAGTTTATTGGCATGGGCGAGCGCCCGGATGCCCTGGAGCCGTTCCACCCCGAGCGCATCGCCTCGCGCATCCTCGGCAAGGGCGACGTGCTGTCGCTGGTCGAGGAGGCCAGTCGCCAGGTCGACCAGGATCAGGCCGAGAAGCTGACCCGCAAGTTGAAGAAGGGGCGCGGCTTCGACCTGAACGACCTGCGCGACCAGCTGGGCCAGATGCAGAAGATGGGCGGCATGAGTTCCATGCTCGAGAAGCTCCCCGGCGGCGGCAAGCTGCCGGATGCGGTGAAGAATCAGGCCAACGACAAGGAGATCGGTCGCATGATGGCGGTGATCTCGTCGATGACCGAGCGCGAGCGCCGTCACCCGGAGGTGATCAAGGGCTCGCGCAAGCGCCGTATTGCCGCCGGTTCCGGCACCCAGATTCAGGATGTGAATCGTCTGCTCAAGCAACACACCCAAATGAGCAAGGCGATGAAGAAATTCTCCAAGGGCGGCGCATCGAAGATGATGCGGGCCCTGGGGAGCAAAATGGGCGGCATGGGGGGTATGGGTGGCCCCGGCGGCGGGATGCCGTTTCGCTAGCAGAAACTACCTAAAGCACGCGCGAGCGGCGGCCTGGCGCACAAGGGAGACCTGAGCTCTCCCTTGTGTTGTCGGTCGAATTCGTTATAATCGCGCGTTTTCTCGAGAAAACGGACTCACGGGGTTCAACACTACATGGTTACGATTCGCCTGCTACGCCGCGGCGCCAAGAAGCGCCCGTTTTATTCGATCGTGGTTACCGATTCCCGCGCTCGTCGCGATAGCGGCTACAAGGAGCAGATCGGTTTCTTCAACCCGGTGGCCCGCGGTCAGGAAGAACCGCTGCGCATCGATCTGGAGCGCGTGGACCACTGGCTGGGTCACGGCGCCGGCATGTCCGAGCGTGTGAATCACCTGGTCAAGGGTTACCGCAAGCAGCAGCAGTCCGCGGCGGCCTGAGGGCGCCCGGCCGTTGTACTGACGCTTGGCTGCGGTCATGAATGAGGCGGATGAGCGTATCCGCGTCGGGCGTGTGTCCGGGGTCTATGGCGTCAAGGGTTGGGTGCGGGTCTTTTCCGAGACCGCGCCGCGCGCCGCGATCACCGAATTCCCGCAGCTGTGGATGCAGCACGGGAGTGATTGGCGCCTGGTTGACGTCGAGGGCGGCCGCGGCCATGGCCAGGGCGTCGTGATGAAGTTTCGCGAAGCCGCGGATCGCGATGGGGCGCACCGGTTGATTGGTGCCGAACTCGCGATCGAGCGGGCCTGGTTGCCACCGGCCGAGGATGGCGCCTACTACTGGGCCGATCTTCTGGGCATGGCGGTCGAGAACAACGACGGCGCGGTGTTGGGAACCATCTCGGGTTTTATCGAGACCGGTGCCAACGACGTGCTGGTAGTCCAGGGGGATCGGGAACGCCTGATCCCCTGGGTTCGCGACCAGTACGTGCTGGACGTGGATCTGGAGGCCCGCCGCGTGCGGGTCGACTGGGACCCGGAATTCTGAAGCGGCGCGGATGCGTTTCGACGTCATCTCGCTGTTTCCGGAGCTGGTCGCAGCGGTTGGCGAATCCGGAGTGACCGGGCGGGCCGTGGAGCGCGGTCAGCTGGAACTGAGATACTGGAATCCGCGTGCCTGGGGCGCCGGTGTTCACCAGGCAGTGGACGACCGGCCATATGGCGGGGGTCCGGGCATGGTGATGCAGTACGCGCCGCTGGCGTCCGCGCTGAATGCGGCGCGGGCGGATGCCGAAGCCACGCCGCACGTGATCGCACTGACCCCGCAGGGGCAACCGATCCGGCAGGCGATGCTGCGTGAACTGGCCGGGCGGCCGCGGGTCGCCCTGGTCTGCGGGCGCTACGAGGGTATCGACGAGCGCTTTATCGAGGCGCAGGTCGACGCGGAGTGGTCTCTAGGCGACTTCGTGCTCTCGGGCGGCGAACTTGCGGCGATGGCGGTGATCGATGGCTGTGCCCGCCTGCTACCGGGGGTTCTGGGGCATGCGGACTCGGCCGAGCAGGACTCGTTCAGTGCGGGGCTTCTGGATTGCCCGCACTACACGCGCCCGGAGACGGTCGCCGGGCGTACCGTGCCGCCGGTCCTGAAGGGGGGCGATCATGGCGCGATCCGGCGCTGGCGCCGCCGCGAGGCACTGGGCAGGACCTGGACCCGGCGGCCGGACCTGCTGGCCCGGCTGGAACTCGGGGCCGAAGATGCGGCCCTGTTGGACGAATACCGTGCGAGTGGCCATACCGGCGGCTCGCGCACCGAAAGCGATGATTGAGGTCGAGCAATGAATAACGTCATTCAGGAACTGGAAGCCGAGCAGATGAAGTCGGATGTGCCCGCCTTCGGGCCCGGCGATACCTTGGTGGTGCAGGTCAAGGTTCGCGAAGGCGACCGCGAGCGTCTGCAGGCCTTCGAGGGCGCGGTGATCGCCGTGCGCAACCGCGGCCTCAACTCCGCCTTCACCCTGCGCAAGGTCTCCTACGGCAACGGCGTGGAGCGTACCTTCCAGACCCACAGCCCGCAGATCGCCGAGATCAAGGTGAAGCGCCGCGGCAAGGTGCGTCGTTCCAAGCTGTACTACCTGCGCGACCGGACCGGCAAGGCCGCCCGCATCAAGGAAGACGTCAAGGCCGCGAAGTAACGCGACCGGACGGGGTTCGGCGTATGGCCGAATCCCTGCCACCCCTGGCGTTTAACCATTCGATGTCGGCAGGTCCGATGACCCGCAGCCAGCGCTGCCTCCTCCCCGGAGTCGCGCTGGCTTTTGTGTGGCTGGAATCCGCCGATGGCGAAGTCCTGGCCTGCGACTGGCAGGATCCGGGCGATCCCGAGGACCTGGTGCCGTTGGTGGATATCCCGAGCGCGGATCTCCAGGCGCCGCGCTTTGACCCGGAACGCTACGGTCGTGACGCCACGGCCTGGCGCCCGACGTCGGCTGTACCCCCCGGCAGCGCCCATGCGCGCCGGGTGTGGGCCGCCTTGTCGGAGATCCCGGTGGGCGAGGTGCGCACTTACTCCGAGATCGCGACCCGCGTGGGTTCTGCGCCCCGTGCGGTGGGGCAGGCCTGTCGTGCCAACCCCTGGCCCTTGTTCATCCCCTGCCACCGCGTGGTGTCCTCGCGTTTTCGTACCTCCAGCGATGTCGGCGGTTACGCCGGCGATCAGGTTGGCGAGCTGGCCCAGGTGAAACGCCTGCTGCTGGTCCATGAGGGTGTTTTGGGTCGCGATTGACCCCGCGGCCGCTAGTTCGCAGCTCGCCGATCCCTCCCCATACTCGTACCTGCGTCGGGTGCTTTTCTCATTCTGGCCCGCTATTCCGTGGAGGCCGCGTTAGCCCGCCGTTCTCGGGCTGGTGATGGCCCCCGGGTATTCGCCCGCGGCATCAGGTGTTTGTCGCTCGGGGCGCGCCTGAACGGCGCCTGAAAAAAACTCTGGAAAGGCGGGAATAATAAAGGGGTAATCATCGTCTGCCCCTTGGTGTTGATCCCCAAGAATCGTTGCAAAACAGACTTTTAGGAAACGCTAATATAGTCTTTTGTGTTGACAGCGCGGACTCGGGTTCAGCACTCTGCTACACAGGTCCGGGCCAGATCAGTCCCGGGCTCAATCGAAAAAACCCGTGTGATGGAGGTTTCCATGTTCAAGAAAGCATTGCTTGCGTTGCCCGTAGCAATGGCTGTTGGGGCTGCGGCTCAGGCCGGCGAATGGCAAGACCCCAATGATGTCCTGCAGAACCTGCTGCAGAACAACCCCGATTCCGCCTACCTGCATCAGAGTGAAATGAACATCATGATGATGCCGGACAACCCGGCCCTGTGGCTGGTCGAGGAAGGCGAGGACCTGTTTTACGCCCAGCGCGGCCCGAACAATGTCTCCCTGGAAGGCTGCGACTTCGGCAAGGGGCCGGGCGAGCTGGACGGCGCCTATGTCGAGCTGCCGCGCTACTTCGAAGACACCGGCAAGGTGATGGACTTCGAAATGCGCCTGGTGCACTGCATGAAGGAACTGCAGGGCTTCACCAGCGATGACGCCGCTGTAGGCCAGCGTCACGGCAACGGCTCCGACATCATGAAGCTGACCACCTACATCGCCCACCAGTCCTCCGGCATGGCGTGGAATCCGCCGCTGGATCACCCGGAAGAGCAGGCCATGCGCGATGCGGGCGAGAAGCTGTTCTTCCGCCGCGGTGGCGCGATGGACTTCAACTGCGCCAGCTGCCATGGCGATTCCGGCAAGCAGATCCGTGCCTCCGTGCTGCCCGAGATGCGCAATGGGCAGGAATGGACCAAGGCTGTTTCCTGGCCCGCCCACCGCGCCGGCCACGACAACGTGCGTAGCCAGAACCACCGTATCCGTGGTTGCGTGTGGCAGATGCGTCACGCAGGTATCAAGCACGATACCCCGGTCAACACCGCCCTGATCTCGTTCTGGAACGACGCGGCGCGTGGCGAACCGGCCATCCTGCCTGACCTGAAGCGGTAATCTACGGACGCAATAGGAGACACCAAGTATGTTTAAAAAGAATGCTGTTGCGGCCGGCATGGCCGCGTTCGCATCCGTCGCCCTCGCCGCTGGTTGCGCCGTTGCCGATGGAAGCAAGGGTTCGGATGTCGACATCACCGCGATGAGCGCTGACGAGCTGGCCGAGCATCTCATCTTCGAAACGGACAGCTTCCGTGACCAGGAGATGCAGGAAGGCGGTTCCTGGCGTGATCGCATGACCCAGGACGAGCTGCAGAAGGCCTGCTCCATGGAAGGCGATCCGGATGGCGAAACCGCCGGCCGCGTCGTGGCCATGGCGCGTGCCGGCTACGAGCGTCCGGAAGGTGGCGTGGAGCTGGGTGACTGGCGCAAGGGTGCCGAACTGGCGAACTCCGGTTATGGCTACCGCCAGGGTCACAACACGGACAACCACAGTCAGCGTGAGGCGGGCGGCAACTGCTACAACTGCCACGTGTTCGACCCGCGGGTTTCCGAGCAGGGGACCATCGGCCCGAGCCTGCAGAACTACGGTGCCAACCGTGGTACCAGCGAAGCGGTGCTGAATTACGTGCACGAGGTGATTTCCAATCCTCACCAGTACTTCCCGTGCACCCAGATGCCGCGGTTCAACTCCGACCGTCACCAGCTCCTGAGCGACGAGCAGATCAGCCATATCATGGCCTACCTGCTGGATCCGGAGTCGCCGGTCAACAACCAGTAAGCCACACGCTGGTTCTAGGGCAGCCTTCCGGGGCTGCCCTTTTTTGAACCACCGCGGGAGGGCTCGCGGTGGTTTTTCCTGACGGACCCGCGCATGGGTCTATCTACTTTGCGGCCATGGGCCGTTGATCCGGGGCCTGTTCTCCATCGGGCCTGGAGGCAGCCGGGCCTACGCCTGGAAGACGCCGGCACGATGATCGGCAAGAAGCGGCAATAGCCGACGCAAGAGGAGACATCAGGGATGCTTAGGAACAAGACAGTTGGGGCGGGCTTGGCCGTTCTGGCGTCCACGGTGCTGATCGCGGGTTGCGATGGCTGGATGGGCGAGACCAGTGGCGAGGTCGACATTACGGCGATGAGCGCCGACGAATTGGCAGATTACCTCGTGCTGGAAACGGACAGTTATCGTTTCGAGCAGGAGGCGCAGGAAGGTGGGTCGGCCCGTGATCGCATGGTGCAGGATGGCATTCAGGCCGCCTGTTCGATCGAGGGCGATCCGGATTCCGGGACCGCAGGCGAGGTGATCGCCATGGCCCGCGAAAGCTACGAGGAGCCGCCGGGTGGTCCGCGCCTGGGCAACTGGCGCCGTGGCGCCGAGTTGGCGCGCTCCGGGTATGGCTACCGTATCGGTCATCGAAACGATGACCATGGTACCCGCGAGGCAGGCGGTAATTGTTACGCCTGCCATCAGATGGATCCGGCCGAGGAGCTTTACGGCACCCTGGGCCCGAGCCTGGCCGGTTACGGGGCCACCCGCGGTAATGACAGTTCGGTGGTGAATTACGTGCACCAGGTGGTGTCCAACCCCCACCAGTACTTCCCGTGCACCAAGATGCCGCGGTTCGGACGCAACAACTTCCTCAGCGAGGAACAGATTGCACACGTCATGGCGTATCTTCTGGATCCGGACTCGCCGGTCAACCAGTAAGCCGTTCACACGGTCGAGGGCGGTCCTTCCGGGCTGCCCTTCTTGAGCCACCGCGGGTACCCTCGCGGTGGCTTTTTGTTTGAGGGACGCATGCTCAGCTACCAACATGACTACCACGCCGGCAATTTTGCCGACGTCCACAAGCACCTGGTCCTGTGGCAGGTTCTGGAATCGCTGCGTGGGCGCGAGAAACCCTTCGTGGCCGTGGACCTGCACGCTGGCGCCGGGGGCTACGACCTGACCAGCGCGCGGGCACGCAAGACCGACGAGGCCACCTCCGGTATCGCACGCCTGTGGTCTGCCGATCCGGTCTGGCCATCCGCGGGCCGGACGTTCCTGGAGACGTTGCGGGGGATGCAGCCGAAGCCCCCGCGCCTTACCGAATATCCGGGATCCCCGTTGCTGATTCAGGCGCGGTTGCGCGAACGCGATCGCCTGATCGCGTGCGAACTCCATCCGGAGGCCTATGATCGGCTGCAGACGCGCCTCGCCGGCGATTCCCGCTGCCATGTGCACAAGCGTGACGCGCGCGAGGCCGCGCGAGCGCTGTTTCCGCCGGAGCCACGCCGCGGTCTGGTCCTGCTGGACCCGTCCTACGAGCGCAAGTCGGAGTATCGCGAGGTGGCGGAGATGGTGGCGACCATCCGTCGGCGCTGGAACACCGGGATCATCCTGGTCTGGTACCCCATTCTCGCAGGCCGGCCGGATCACCCGATGCGCGAACAGTTACGCGCCGAGCTGGACGATCCCTGGCTGGTCAGCGAGTTGCGTATCGCCGCCGACCCGGAGCGCCACCTCGGGCTGGCGGGCTCCGGGATGCTGGTGCTGCGTCCGCCGTGGCAGCTGGAGGAGCAGCTTCCGGCGCTGCTCGCGCCGGTCTGGGCACTCCTGGATCCGGAAGGAGCGGGCGGACTTTACCAGGCCGCGGTCCTTGAAAACGGGGCAGGCGACCCTACCTTACGACGTGTCGAGAACAATCAAGGGACACGCACGCCATGACCGAAACCCAGACCGAACCCAGCACCGAAACTCGCCGCTTCGAGACCGAGGTCAGCCAGCTTCTGCAGCTGATGATCCACTCGCTTTATTCCAATCGCGAGATCTTCCTGCGTGAGTTGATCTCCAACGGCGCCGATGCCTGTGACAAGCTGCGTTTCGAGGCCCTGGCCCAGCCGGACGCGATCCCGCAGCCGGCGGAGCTGGTGATTGACGTCGAGGTGGACGCGGAGGCGCGGACCGTTACGGTGCGCGACAACGGCATCGGCATGTCACGTGACGAGGTGGTCGAACATATCGGCACCATCGCACGCTCGGGTACCAAGGCGTTTCTCGAGAAGCTGACTGGCGACCAGAAAAAGGATTCCCAGCTGATTGGTCAGTTCGGGGTGGGTTTCTACTCGTCGTTCATCGTCGCCGACCACGTGCGCCTGGAGACGCGCCGCGCCGGCAGCGAACAGGATGCGGGTACCCGCTGGGAGTCGCGTGGCGATGGTGAATACACCATTGCCCCATGCGAGCGCACCGAGGCCGGGACCGAGATCACCCTGACCCTGAAGGAAGACGCTGGCGAGTTTCTCGAGCCCGTGCGTCTGCGCCACATTATCGGGCGCTACTCGGACCATGTGGCGTTCCCGATCCGCATGCGCAAGCAGGACGAGGAGGGCAACCCTACCGACGACTGGGAGACCGTGAACCGTGCCAGCGCGCTGTGGACCCGCTCGAAGAGCGAGATCAGCGACGAGGAATACCGGGAGTTCTACAAGCACGTCGCGCACGACTTCGAGGATCCGGCCGCCTGGACCCACAACCACGTGGAGGGCCGGCAGGAATACACCACGCTGTTCTACATCCCGAAGCGCGCGCCGTTCGACCTTTGGGATCGCGATGCCCGCCACGGGGTGAAGCTCTACGTGAAGCGGGTGTTCATCATGGACGACGCGGACAAGCTGCTGCCCAACTACCTGCGCTTCGTGCGCGGGGTGGTGGACTCGGCGGACCTGCCGCTGAACGTCTCGCGCGAGATCCTGCAGGACAACCGCCTGGTGGACTCGATCCGCTCCGGTTCGGTGAAGAAGATCCTGGGGCTGCTGGAAAGCATCGCCAAGAACGAGCCCGAGGCGTACGCCGAGATCTGGCAGAACTTCGGGCGGGTGCTGAAGGAGGGCCCGGGCGAGGATTTCGCCAACCAGGAGGCGATCGCCAAGTTGCTGCGCTTTGCCAGCACCCATAACAGCGACGACACCCAGAACGTCGCGCTGGCGGATTACCTCGAGCGCATGAAGGAGGGCCAGGAGGCGATCTACGTGATCACTGCCGACAATGCCTCCGCCGCGCGCAACAGCCCGCACCTGGAGATCTTCCGCAAGCACGGGATCGAGGTCCTGTTGCTGTCGGACCGGGTCGACGAGTGGCTGCTGTCCCACCTGCGCGAGTTCGACGGCAAGCCCATCAAGAATGTTGCCAAGGGTGACCTGGACCTGGACAAGATCATCGGCGAGGACGTCGAGCAGAAGGACGAGACCGGCGAACAAGCCGCGGAGGGCGACCTGGGCGATCTGCCGGAACGACTGCAGCAGGCCCTGGGCGACCGCGTGGAGAGCGTGCGGCCCTCGCGGCGGTTGGTGGAGTCCCCGGCCTGTATCGTGCTCGGCGAGCACGAGATGGCCCTGTACCTGCAGGAACTGCTCAAGCAGGCCGGCCAGGAGACCTTCTCCGGAAAACCGGTGCTGGAGGTCAACCCGGGCCATCCGCTGGTCGCACGCCTCAAGGCCGCGGAAGGCGACGAGTTCAACGACCTGGCCTCCTTGCTGTTCGAGCAGTCCCTGCTGGCCGAGGGCGGGCAGCTGGAGGACCCGAGCGGCTTCGTCGCCCGGTTGAACCGACTGCTGTTGCAGAAGGCCGCCTGACCCGGCGGACACCCACCCGCCGGAAACCGCGTGTCCGGCGGGTGGACCTGACGTGGAGCGATATTCCGCGTTACCCTTAAAAGTTCATGTATTAAGAGGGCAAAGCCCATGCAAGTCGCGCAGAACGCCGTGGTGGCCATCCACTACACCCTGACCAACGATGCTGGCGAGAAGATCGACAGCTCCGAAGGCCGCGAGCCGCTGGCCTACCTGCACGGACAAGGCCAGATTGTCCCGGGCCTGGAAAAGGAGCTGGAGGGCAAGGCCGCCGGTGACAAGGTCCAGGCGAAGGTCTCCCCGGAAGAAGGCTATGGCGAGAAGATCGACGCCATGGTTCAGGAGATCCCGATGGAGGCCTTCCAGGGCGTTGAATCCGTCGAGCCGGGGATGCAGTTCCAGGCGCAGACCGAGAACGGCCCGCTGACGGTCACCGTGACCAAGGTCGAGGGCGACACCGCCACGGTCGATGGCAACCATCCGCTGGCCGGCGAGACCCTGAACTTCGACGTCGAGATTGTCGAAGTCCGCGAGGCCTCGGCCGAAGAGCTGGAGCACGGCCACGCCCACGGCGAGGGCGGTCACCAGCACTGATCGCGCCTGGCCGGCGATACCGCCGGCCTAGCCGCCTTTTTCGACCCGCCCCGGTGCCGCCGGGGCGGGTTTTATCGTTTTGGACCCGAGGAAAGTTGACCCGGGCTGCTGCGTATCGATCCGGAGCGAATGGCGCTATATGCGACTGGTATTGCAAACCATTCGCATTAAGGGTAGGGTGCGCTCTGTTCGTGGGCAGTGACTTGGCAATCCGCCGGCCAGCCGCGATAGTCGGGTTCCGGGAGATGCGTGACCCATACGCGCCGATGTGCGAGCGGGTTAGCTTCTCTTCGGTCAAGGCGTCTATACATTCGTGTCCTGCGGCGAGCTAGCTCATCCATGACCCACCGTTTTTCCATATCCCCTTCCGGCAGTCGTCGTGCGTTGGCGCTGGGCGTGGCCGTGAGCTTCGCGCTGCACGGCGGGATACTGGGCGCGCTATGGGTGATGCGTGATGCCGCACCGGAGTTGGCTGGCACCCGGGGCGGGGGCATGGAGGCACACTGGGTCGAACTGGACGCGGTGTTGCCTGACACGACCGGGCAAGAAACGGCGGTCGTTGAGCCCGACGCCGTGACCGAGACACTTGAGGAACCGGAACCGGAACCGGAACCGGAACCGGAACCGGAACCGGAACCGGAACCGGAACCAGAGCCGGAACCAGAGCCGGAACCAGAGCCGGAACCAGAGCCGGAACCAGAGCCGGAGCCAGAGCCGGAACCAGAGCCGGAACCAGAGCCGGAGCCAGAGCCGGAGCCAGAGCCAGAGCCGGAGCCGGAGCCGGAGCCGGAGCCGGAGCCGGAGCCGGAGCCGGAGCCGGAGCCAGAACCGGAGCCAGAACCGGAGCCAGAACCGGAGCCAGAGCCGAGTCGTTCGGGCGCGTCCGGGCCGGCCGAAGACCAGGAGCCGGCGACGGAGGCGGCCCCCGGTGGGCCGGCGGGCCAAGAGGACGAGCCCTTCGAGGAGCCGGGGTTCGGGGCGGAGTACCTGAATAACCCGCCGCCGGACTATCCGCGAATCTCGTTGCGCCGAGGGGAGGAGGGTACCGTCCTGCTGCGCGTCCGGGTCTCCGCGCAGGGGCAGCCGCTGGACTGGTCGGTGGAGGAGAGCAGCGGCCACCGGCGCCTGGACGATGCCGCCGAGGCGGCGATCGAGCATTGGGAGTTCGAGCCTGCCCGCCGTGGGGGACGCGCGGTGGAGGGCGTGGTGCTCGTACCGATGGATTTTTCGATTCGATGACAAGGCCGGCGCATGAAGCGCTGCGCAGCCGGGGATGATTGCATGAACGAGTTCGATGTCTTCTACGTGTTTCGCCATGGTGACCCGGTGCTGGTCGCGGTCTTCGCGATCCTGCTGCTGATGTCCGTGGCGACCTGGGCGATTGCCGCGAGCAAGCTGCTGACGCTGATTGGCGTGCGTCGCGACAACCGCGCCGCGTTGGCGGCCTTCGATGCCAGCCAGACGGCGCCGGCCTTCCACGATGCGATCCACGACCAGCGCGGCCCGCTGGCGGTGATCGGTCAGGAGGCGTTTGCCGCGTTCGACGACTACCGCGGGGTGCGTGATGGGTCGGACAAGGCCGAGCAGCGCCTGGATGACCACGTGGTGCGCCGGATTCGCCAGGCGATGGACCGCCAGCTGCTGCGCATGCAGGCCGGCAATATCGTGTTCGCCTCGGTCGGGGCGCTGGCGCCCTTTGTCGGACTCCTCGGTACCGTCTGGGGTATCCATGGCGCCCTGATCGACATCTCACAGGAGTCGTCGGTGTCCATGGATCTGGTGGCGGGTCCGCTCGGCGAGGCCCTGGTGGCGACGGCCGCCGGCCTGGCCGCGGCGATCCCGGCGGTGGCCTTCTTCAACATCTTCAATCGCTCCCAGCGCCTGTTGCATCAGGACTTCGAGGCCTTTGCACACGATGTGCATGCGCTGCTGATGCACTCTGACCTGAAGCCCGGCAATGCTCGCGAGGCGCGTGACCGCCGCACCGATCCGCATGCACTGCCGGACGACGGCCTGCACCAGGAGGGCTAAGCCATGGCCTTCGGACGCATGGGCGACACCAGCGAACCAATGTCGGACATGAACGTGATCCCGCTGGTGGATGTGATGCTGGTGCTGCTGGTGATCTTCATCATCACTGCACCGGTGATTACCCACTCGGTGGATCTGGATCTGCCCCAGGCCACCAGCGAGCCGGTGGACGAGCGGCCGGACAGCGTGACGCTGTCCCTGGACGGAAGCGGCGACCTGTACTGGAACAACGAGTCGGTCTCGCTGGAGCGTCTCCCGGCGCGCCTGCGCGAGGCGCTGGAGACACAACCGGACATCGCGATCTATCTGCGCGCGGATCGTGACACGCGTTACGAGCGCCTGGCCCGGGTGATGGCCGAGGTGCGCCAGTCCGGGGTGAGCCGCATGGCCTTTGTCTCCGAACCGGAGGGGGAACAATGAATTCCGGAACGCATCCATCCGGCAAGCCGGCTGTCCGCGAGGATCCGGGCCCGCGCGAGATCGCCAGCGAGCAGCTGCTGGGCCCCGCGCGGCAGATCCGCATCTGCCACCGCGGCGAGTGGTACACCCTGCGCCGGACCGCCAACGACAAGCTGATCCTGACCAAGTAAACCCCGTGAAACACCAGCCGCGGTCCACACCGCGGCTCCTGCCAGCCAGGGGAGTCTCTCCCTCAGCCAGCCTCCAATCCGTCACCGATCCGCGGCGCCCCGGCGTCCGTGGCGGTGTTGATGCTGGCCAACTCAAGGGAGACAACCATGGCTCGAAACCATCTGGCAAGCCGCCGAATCGCACGACCCGCCGACCACTCGCGCAACTCCGGGGTATGGAGGCGACGTGCCGTCGTACTCGCAATTGCCGGGGCCGTGGGGATTCCCGCGCTGCATGCCGACGAGGCCGCCCCGACAGCCGAATCCGGAACCGAGGCCCGGCTGGCGCCGGTGCAAATCCTCGGAGACGTGACCGCGACGCAGCGGCTGCCCGGCTCGGCGGCCGTGGTGGGTCGCGAACAGCTGGAAACCGAAGGGACCACGGACATCCACCAGGCGCTCAAGACCGTGCCTGGCGTGTATGTGCAGGAGGAAGACGGGGCGGGTCTGCGTCCCAATATCGGGATCCGTGCAGCGCCTCCGGGCCGCAGCAGCAAGGTGACCCTGATGGAGGACAACGTGCTGATCGCCCCGGCACCGTATTCCAACCCGGCGGCCTACTATTTCCCGACCATGATGCGGATCAACGAGATCGAAGTGCTCAAGGGGGCCCCGCTGTTGCGCCACGGGCCGCAGACCACCGGGGGTGTGATCAATCTGGTGTCCACGCCCATCCCCCGGGAACGCGGAGGTTCCATCGAAACGGTGGTGAACGATCGGGGCGGCACCGACGTGCACGCGATGTTCGGGGATCGTTCCGGTGACTGGAGCTACATGGTCGAGACCGTCCAGCGCAGAGGGGCCGGCTTCAAGGATATCGATCGCAGCAACCGCGATACCGGCTACGACATTCAGGACTATGTCGGCAAGCTGCGCTGGGACGGCGAGCGCCAGAGCATCGAGGCCAAGGTCCAGTACTCGGAGGAAACGTCCAACGAGACCTATCTTGGCCTGACCGATGCGGATTTCGCGCGTGATCCCAATCGGCGCTATGGCCTGTCCGGGATCGATCAGATGGAGAACGACCACCTCGGTCTGAGCGTCACGCACGACATCGACTGGTCCGAGCGCGTGCGCATGGCCACCACGTTGTACCGCAACGAATTCGCCCGAAACTGGTTCAAGCTGGGCGGGGGTGGCGCGTTCATTGACGACGCCAATCGGGGCGATGCGACCGCGCACCGAATCCTCCGGGGCGAAGACGATGTGGCGGGGCTGACCTACCGCAACAACAACCGCGAATATGTCTCCGAGGGTATCCAGACCGAACTGGGCATGGACTTCGGGGACCACTGGCTGCGTGCGGGTGTCCGTTATCACCAGGACGAGATGGACCGCTTCCAGCCGGACGACATCTACGATCAGGTGAACGGTTCCCTCGTCTACCAGGAGACCATCCAGCCGACGGGCAGCAACAACCGGTTCGAGGATGCGCAGGCCTGGAGCTTCTGGCTCGCCGACGAGTGGTACGTCAGTGACCGGCTGACCGCGAACCTGCTGCTGCGCTACGAGGATGTCGAGACCTCGCGGACCCAGTATGCCGATACGCAGCGAAACGTCGTGGATTCGCGGCGCTCCAATTCGAGCAGCGTCTGGCTGCCGGGGGCCTCGCTGACCTACGATTTCACGGATCGCTGGCAACTGCTGGCGGGGGTTCACCGTGGGTTTGCTCCCCTGGGGGGCGGTGCGACCGAAGACCAGGCCCCGGAAACCAGCACGAACTGGGAACTGGGCGCCCGGTATCAGGGCGACAATGCGTTTGTCGAGGCGATTGGTTTCTACAGCGATTTCTCCGACTTAGTGCAGAACTGCTCGGTGGCGACGCCCTGCTCGGACGGTTCCACCTCCGGGACCTTCACGACCGGGGAGGCGGTCATCTCCGGACTGGAGTTGCGGGCCTCCAGGGGGGTGGACCTGGGATCCTTCCACGCGCCCCTGGAGGCCAGCTACACCTACACCAGCGCCAAGGCCAGCGCGGACAACCCGGCCTCGGGGCAGCAAGAGGGCGATCGCTTGCAGGGGATCCCGCGCCACCAGTTCAGCCTTCGAGGGGGCCTCGAGCACGCGAGTGGCTGGAACCACTACGCGGTCGTGAAGTACATCGACGCGACCTGCAATAGCGATGGCTGTAACCGGAGCGCGGGCGCATTCGACCGCACCGAGTCGCTGACGACGATCGACCTGGTGAGCCAGTATCCCCTGGGCAGGAACACCGACCTCTATGCCCGGGTGAGCAATGTGCTGGATGAGCAACAAATCATCGCGCGCTCCCCGGACGGTGCCCGGCCCAACGAACCGCGTACGTTCTCGGTCGGGTTGACGCACCGGTTCTGAGTCGGTGTCTCTTGCACCGCAGACCGCACCTTCCTCGGGTGCGGTCTTCTTGTATGGGAAACCGGAATCGGCAGCCCGTCACATTCTGGACGGCGGGTTTCCGGCAAGACGGATCGTATGTTGGGCTTCCGGGTCCAACGCCTCGAGTGTCCCCGGTTCGACGGGTAACTGTCGGATACTGGGGGCGAAGCGAGAAAGGACCCTTACGGTAAAGGAGAACACCATGTGGAAATCGCGACTGACGATCCTGATGCTTGCCCTGATGATGGCGCTGGGCAGTGCCACCCTCGCGGGGTGTGACAATCAGGGCCCGGCGGAAGAGGCCGGCGAGAACATCGATGACGCCATGGACGATGCGGGCGATTCGATGGAGGATGCCGGCGACGAGATGGAAGACACCTTCAGCAACTGATTTTCTGCCCTGCAGTACGTGAAAGCCCCGGCACGCGCAGCGTGTCGGGGCTTTTTTGTGGCGGACCAGCGCCAGCTGGTCGCCTGGGTGATGGATCCGGGGCAGGATCAGAGGCGGTCGTCACCCTCGGGTTCCAGGGAGCCGCCCTGCTCGTCCATGCCGTCATCCGTCGGGGGCTGCTGCATCTCGCCTTCCGGCGGCTGCTGTTGCTGCATGCCGTCTTGGGGTGGCGGGGCGCTCTGCATGCCGCCTTCACCGGTCTCGGGCTGTTCCTGCATCTGTTGCTCTTCGAACTCGTCCATGCCCATGTCGCCGTCGGAGCAGCCCATCAGGAAGACGAGGGGCGCGATGGCCATGGCGGCCAGGATCTTGGTGGAATGTTTCATGGAAACTCCTGTGTATCCGGGGTGAATGTGAACGGAAAAATGACGTTCAATCCAGTTGACCGGAATACCCCCTCATATGTTGCGAGAAGTTCATCACACTCCACCGTTTCGGTGAGGCGATCGTGGCGCTCATCACGTATCCCCGTGCGGTTTGTCGACGCATCACGAACCCACCGCTACAGTGATGCCCAAGCAATTCACGGACCGTAGTGATGGCGCAATTCTCCCAACCCGACCCCCTCCTCGATCAGGCTCGCTCGGCCTGGGCCCGGGGCGAACATGACGCTGCGATGACCCTTTGGCGCCAGGGTGCCGAGGCGGGTGATCCGCAGTGCGCGTTTAATCTTGGCGTGCTGCTGGACGAGGGGCAGTACCTGCCCCGGGATCCGCTCGAGGCCGCGCAGTGGTACCAGCGCTCAGCCGAAGCCGGCTTTCCGGATGCGGCCTTCAACCTGGCGGTGCTGTTCGAGCAGGGTGATGGGCCGGAGGCGAATCCCAACGAGGCCGCGCGCTGGTTCCATATTGCCGCCGAACGCGGGAACGCCCAGGCCATGTTCAATCTGGGGCTCAAGTTCGACGAGGGTCGGGGCCTGCCGCAGGACCCGGAACAGGCGGCACAGTGGTACCTGCTGGCGGCCGAGGCCGGTGAAGGGCGTGGTGCGGCCAATCTCGCGCGTCTGTTCGCGATGGGCGAGGGCGTGGAGCGTTCCGACGTGTCGGCGTTCAAGTGGTATGCGATCGCGGCGGAGATGGGGGTTGCGAGCGCCGCGCGGCACCGCGAGCGGGTCGCTCGCGAGCTGAGCCCGGAGCAGCGCCTGCATGCCGGTGAGCGTGCGCAGGAGTGGTTGCAGGGCCATTCCTCGCCCCGTCTGCAATAGCGGGTCGGTCGGGCGCTCGCGCTGGGGTGTCCCTGAGACTGAGAAAGGGGCAAGGCGTTGCGGTTGGCGTTGGGCTAGATCACTACGTTCAGTTCGCGGCGCGGCTCTTCGGCCGGGCCGGCCAGGCTGACCGCGAGTTCCACGCGACGGCGCAGGGCCTCGACACCACCACCGCTCAGCGGGCCGCCGTCCGCCGGCATGGCCTCGGCGGAATCATTGCCGCTGCGGAACGCCTCGATCTGGGCCGCCACGCGGGCGCGGGAGGCCATCTCCTGGTCCGATCGCGGGAAGGCCAGTCCCTGATCCTGTTCGGTATCACCGCGCCGGTTGTCGTCCTGTTCCGGACGGTCTTCGAGCGGCCGGCGGGCCGCGCCGGCCTCCGGATCGTTCAGCGGGCGTTCGAAATCCGCCGGGGTGGAGAGTTGGCCCAGGCCCAGCCGGTCGCTTCCGGTCGGGCGTGTGCCGATCGGTATTGCAGCTGAGGGGTTGGAGACTGGGACTTCCATCGTGTGACTCGTCGAGCCCCCTGATCGTTACGTGGTCTTGTCGCCTGGATTCAGGCGCGCACATCCAGCAGTGAGCCGATCATTCGATCTTCGGCCTGCAGGGTCTTCACCGAGGCCTCGATCTGATTCTGGCTGGCGATCATGCCGACCTGGGCGCCCATGCCCTCGCGACTGCCCGCATTCTCGGTGGCCACCGTATGTGCCTGCTGGCGCATGCTGGTCATGCCCTTCTGAATGCCCGCGAGGGAGGTGCTTCCGTCGATCATCGTTTCGAACTCGTTATGGTTTTCGGTTGCAACCCTACGACCGAATTATAGATCAATTAGTTGCACTTCACCGGAAGCCCATCCAGGAAGGCGTCAGGAGGTGCCGAGCAAGCTTTGCAGGCGGGCTTGAACAGCCTCGCGGGCGCCGGCCTGTCGCGCCTGCCATGCAGCCAGACGCTCGCGGCGAGCCTGCCGATCAATCCCTTCCGCCAGGCGGGCAAGCACCTCTTCGGCCACCTGTTCGGGGTCCTCGCCGCGGGCGACCAGGCCGGTGTGTTCGGCCGCGATGCGCAGCCGGGTGGCGGCGTCCGGATGGCGCTCGTGCTGCGCGGGGCCGCAGATCACCGCGCTGCCACAGGCCAGTGGCAGACCCAGGTCCGGAGGGGTCTCGCTGGCGGCCAGGGTGCCACCCGGCAGGGTCACGTCGGCGCAGGTGTAGGCGGCGTGCAGGGTCTCCGGGTCCTCGATGTAGTAGACCCGGTTCTTGCGCGGCACGAAGGACGTCATGAAGCGGTTGTGGCGGATGATCGGCAGGGAGTACTTGATCGCGTCGCGATAGACCGGCTCGTGGCGTGCCGGGTCGGCCGGGGCCAGCAGCAGGATGGCGGCGCTCTTGCGCAGGATCGCGAACAACACGGCGAAGGCGAAGGCCTCCTCGCCCGGGCCAGTATTGGGTGCCAGCAGGATCGGGTGACCCTTCTCGTGGTACTCGCGAAAACGCTCGCAGAACCCGTCATCTCCGGATGGCGCGGGCGGCAGTTCCACCGCCCCGGCGATCGGATCGCCGATCACCTCGACCGGGCCGGAGGGGGTAGCGGCCTCGCGTGCAGCGAAGACCGCATTCCATTCGACGCCTGCCGCGCCGTCACCCTCGGCATTGATCCAGATGCGTGGCACGTGGACCGCGCCGAGGGCGGGTCCCAGGTCCAGATCGCCAGCGTGCAGGGGGCCGATGACCAGGATGGCGCGCGGTTGCAGGCGCGCCAGACGTGTGGCGGCCAGTTCGGGGCGCATCGCCAGGGCCGGGAGGCCGTCGATCAGGTCCTCGGCCTCGCGGTCCTGGCCACAGTCGGTGACGCCGAGGGCGATGGGCCCGACGGACCCGGCCAGCTCCTGCAGCCAGTCGGCGGCGGTCTCCAGAGTGGCCCGCGGGGCCAGGACCAGGATGCGCCCGCTGCTTTCGCCGGGGACGGAGCGGGCGGTGATCCAGGCAGACAAACGTGCGAACATGGTGGGCTGTTATCCGGTCGTCGGGCGAGCGCCGCATTATACGAGGCGCCGCACAGCGCCCGCCACGGGCGGGCTACACGTTGTCTCGAGGGGAATCGCGGAATGGGCATACGCTGGATCATCGGGCTGGTGGTGATGGGGGTCATCCTGGCCCTGGCCATGTGGGTCTATTCCAACCCCGGCGGGATGCGCAGCCAGCAGTTCTCCGATCTGCCCTGGCAGATCGAGGTGGGGGACCGCCAGCGCACCCGGGTGCTGGGGGTCGTGCTGGGCGAGACCACCATGGCGGATCTGATGCACCGCCTGCCGGTGCCGGATATCCGCCTGTTCGTGGACGCGGACGGCTCGCGTTCGCTTGAGGCCTATTACGTGAACGCGCGCATCCCGCCGTTCGAGGCCAACCTGATCCTGCGCCCGGATCTGGACGAGGCCGCGCTGGACCGGATTCAGTCCGAAGTCACCTCCGAGCGCCCGATGCCCAGTGGCGCCCGGCGCTACGGGCTGAGCGACAATGCCCTGACCTCGCTGGGCAATGTGCCGATCGTCGAGATGAGCTATATCCCCCGCGCGCAATGGACCGAGGACCTGATCACCAAGCGCTTCGGCGAGCCGCGCGAGCGGCTGCGTATCGACTCCGATCACAGTTACTGGCTCTACCCCGAGGAGGGGTTGGCCATCCTGGTCCCGCGGCGCGGCCGCGTGCTGATGCATTACGTTACCCAGGACCGCTGGGGGCAGACGGTGGAGCGCCTGCGCGACGAGGGGCGGCGCCGCCTGGGCGAGGATCACGGGGATCATGAGTGAGTCGAACCCGACGGATGACCGCCCGTTCTGGGAGCGCCCGCTCGAGAGCCTGACCCATGCCGAGTGGGAGGCCCTGTGCGATGGCTGCGGGCGCTGCTGTCTGCACAAGCTGGAAGACGAGGACTCGGGCGAGCTGGCCTTCACCTGGCTGGCCTGCGATCTGCTCGACTGCGAGACCGGCTACTGCTCCGACTACGCGAACCGCCGCGACTTCGTGCCGGACTGCATCCAGCTGACCCGGAAGGACCTGCCGCACTATCACTGGCTGCCACCGACCTGCGCCTACCGGCTGCGCTTCGAGGGTCACCCTCTGCCAGCCTGGCATCCGCTGCTGAGCGGCGATCCGGAGACGGTCCGCCGCGCCCGCGTGTCAGTGGCCGGGCGCGTGATCCGCGAGCAGGACGCCCCGGACCTGCCACTGATCGACTACGTCGTGGACTGGCCCGGCGAGGTGCCCGAGTCCGCGCGCCTGTGGCGCCCGGTGGTCCGTCTGCCGCGGGAGTAGCCATGCCGGCGGTGGTGGACCTGTTCGTCTACGGGACGCTCAAGCGGGGTTTTGCCAACCACCGTGCATGCTGCGAGCGCGCGATCAAGATACGCACCGCATCGATCGCCGGAGCGATCTTTGATCTGCCCGTGGGCTATCCGGCGGTGCAGCTCCCAGGCGCAAGCATCCCTCTGGAGGCGGGTGCCGACCCCGTGCGCGATGCGGGCCGCCAGAGGCTCGTCCGCACGCCCGCGTCAGCTAGACCGGTCCATGGGGAATGGATCCGCCTCCCGGACCCCGCGCGGACCCTGCCGCTGATCGATGCCCTCGAAGGTGTGCGCGCGGACGGCCGCGGAGAGTATCGCCGCGCGCTGGTTCCCGCCCGAACGCAGGAGGGTCCACGGGCCCTGTGGGTGTACTGGATGCCGCAATTGCCGCCCGATGCGCGCTACCTGCCGGATGGGGCCTGGCCGGTGAGGACTTGATCCGTACGGCGTGCTCATTACGCAGTCCTGGGGCGCCGCTGGCACGGTCCGTGAGCGGTAGGATGCCGATGAGCGCAGCGAATCGCATCGGGTGGAGCATGGGGTGAGTGCCACGTCTTGAACGATGCGATTTGCTGCGCTCATCGCATCCTACGGTTTCCCTGGTATTCGTGGTTCCGGGGAGGCGCTAGCCGGCGGAGGCGAGGAGTTCGCGGGCGTGGGTGCGGGTGGTCTCGGTGAGCTGGGTGCCGCCGATCAGGCGGGCCAGGGCCTCCACGCGGCGTTCGTCGTCCAGCGGCTGGATCGCGGTGCGGGTGCCGTCCTTGGCGTGGCTCTTTTGTACCTCCAGCTGGTGGTGCGCCTGGGCGGCGACCTGGGCCAGGTGGGTCACGCACAGGACCTGATGGCGCTCGCCCAGGCTGCGCAGCTTGCGCCCGACCACCTCGGCGACCGCGCCACTGATGCCGCTGTCGACTTCGTCGAAGATCAGCGTGGGCACTGTCTGCTGCTCGCTGGCCAGTACCTGTAGCGCCAGCCCGATGCGCGAGAGCTCGCCGCCGGAGGCGACCTTGGCCATCGGCTGCGGCGCAGCACCGGGGTTCGCGGCCACGCGGAATTCAATGTGGTCCACGCCGTGGGCCTGCGGCTTGTCGGCGGGCTCGACCCCGATCTCGAAGTGGCCGCCAGCCATGCCCAGTTCCTGCATGGTCTCGGTGACCGACTGTCCGATGCGGCTGGCGGCCTTCCGGCGGGCCTGAGTGAGTTTCGTGGCAGCGGTATCGAAGGCCGCGCGGGTCTGCTGTTCGCGGGCCTCCAGGGCCTCAACGGTCTGATCGCCGTTTTCCAGGGCATCCAGTTCCGTTTGCAGTTCATCGAACAGGCCTGGCAGGGCCTCGGGGTCGATCCGGTGCTTGCGCGCCAGGCGCAGGTATTCGCTGACGCGAGTATCCAGCTCGGCGAGGCGTTCCGGGTCCAGCTCGATGCCGTCGGCCAGGCGGCGCAGGTGGTCGCCGGCCTCGTCGATCTGGATGCGGGCGGATTCCAGCAGCTCGACCGCCGGACTGACCCGCTCGTCGTGTTGCGCGGCGTCCTGCAGGGCGTGCAGGACCTGGCCCAGCTGCGTGTCCAGCCCGCTGTCCTCCTCGATCTGCTGGCTGGCGGTCTGGAGGGCGGTGAGTACCTCGGTGCCGTGGGCGAGCTGGTTTTGTTCGGTCAGCAGTCGGGGGTATTCGTCCTGTGCCGGGGCCAGCTCGGCTAGTTCTCCGCTCTGGAAGCGCAGCAGGTCGAGGCGGTCGGAGGTGTCGGCCTGGGCCTCGCGTGCCTGGTCCAGGGCGCTCGCCGCAGCGCGCCAGGCGCGGTAGGCCTCGCGGACATCGCGCGTCGGGTTGCCGTCGAGGAAGCCGTCCAGCCAGTGGCGCTGGGTATCGCGCTGCAAAAGCTGCTGATGCGCGTGCTGGCCGTGGATGTCCACCAGCCATTCGCCCAGGGTGCGCAGCTGACCCACCGCGACCGGCCGCCCGTTGATCCAGGCGCGGCTCTTCCCCTGGCGGGTCAGCACGCGGCGCAGCAGGACGTTTTCGTCGTCCGCCGCGGCCAGGTCCTGTTCGGCCAGCCAGGCGCTGGCCGGGCCCTTGGCGGGCAGGGCGAACTCGGCCGACAGATCGGCCTGTTCGGCGCCCTCGCGCACCATGCCGGCGTCGGCGCGGTCGCCCAGTAGCTGGCCGATCACGTCGATCAGGATGGACTTGCCGGCCCCGGTCTCGCCGGTCAGGGCGCTCAGGCCGGTGTCCAGCTCCAGTTCCAGCCGGTCGATGATCGCGAAGTCGCGGATGCTGATCAGATGCAACATGGGATCAGGGCTGCTCGCCCCAGCGCAGCTTGGTGCGGAGCACGCGCAGGAAGTGGTGTTCGCGGGGGTGGATCAGGGTCAGGGCCTGTTCGCGGCGATGGATGCGCAGCAGGTCGCCGGGGGCGAAGTCCACGTTCTCCTGGCCATCCAGTGCGACCTGGGCCGGCGAGCGGCTGCCGCTGGACAGGCGGATCTCGATGGTGGAGCGGCCGCTGACGACCAGCGGGCGGTGATTCAGGCTGTGCGGGCAGACCGGCACCAGCACCATCGCGTCCAGCTGCGGGGTCAGGATCGGCCCGCCGGCGGACAGCGCGTAGGCGGTGGACCCGGTGGGGGTCGCGATCACCAGGCCGTCGGCCCGCAGGCGTCCGACATCCATGCCGTCGATTGCGGTGTCGAATTCGATAATGCGCACCACGCTCAGCACGTGGAGGACGACGTCATTCAGGGCGATCCCGCGGTGGATGGTGACGCCGTCGCGGATCAGCTCGGCCTCGAGCATGGCCCGGGGTTCGCGCTCGAAGGCGCCATCCAGGACCTCGCCCAGTTCCTCCGGGGCGGTGTCGGGGGAGACATCCACCAGGAAGCCGAGCCGGCCGAGGTTGATCCCCAGCAGCGGGGTGTCGGCATCCGCGGTGACACGGGCCGTGGCCAGCAGTGTCCCGTCGCCGCCGATCACGATGAGAAGGTCTACCGCGTGGGCCAGCTCGTCCAGTGGCAGTAGCCCGACGCTGTCCGGCCGCTCGAAGCCGTCGATCTCCTGTTCCATGAAGACCTGGCGGCCGCGCTCCTGCAGCAGACCCACCAGGGTCGCGACCAGGGGCGCGGTACGCGAGTCGCTGGACTTGCCGACCAGTCCGACCTTGTTGAAGTCTGGCATCATGCCGGCATTATCCGGAAAAGGGACCGCGACTGCACCCGGGGTTTCTTGACCTGATTCCTGCACGATCCAAGACTGAACCCTTTAAGCACTCGACCGAGTGGAGCGCTGACGATCCATGGAAAACGCAACGATCAATCTGGACGCCAGGGCCCGCACCCTGTTGCGGACCCTGATCGAGAGCTATATCCGGGATGGCCAGCCCGTCGGTTCGCGCACCCTGGCCCGGACCTCTGGCCTCAGTGTGAGCGCCGCCACGGTGCGCAACGTGATGGCGGATCTCGAGGATATGGGGCTGATCCATTCGCCGCATACCTCGGCCGGGCGCATACCGACCCCGGCCGGCTACCGGCTGTTCGTCGACAGCCTGCTGGAGGTGCGCAATCCCTCGCCGGAGGATATCCGTGCGATCCAGTCGGGGTTCGATCCGAGTGCGAGCACCCAGGACCTGATGGACGCCACCAGCAACCTGCTGTCGCGGGTCACGCGCATGGCCGGGATGGTGCGCCTGCCGCGGCATCGCAACGTGGCGCTCAGTCAGATCGAGTTCCTGCGCCTGGGCGAGGGCCGCATCCTTGCGATCCTGGTGATCGACGGCAAGGAGGTGCAGAACCGGGTGCTGGAACTCGATCGTGACTTCAGCCAGGACGAACTGCAGCGCATGGCGAACTACCTGAATGCCCATCTGGCCGGCAAGAGCCTGCATGCGGTGCGCGCCGAGCTGTTACGCGAGATGCGTGACGTGCGCGACGACCTGGACGCAATGATGCTGGCGGCGATCGACCTGGGCGAGAAGGCGGTGGGCGACGAGGACCCGGACGACGTGGTCGTGGCTGGCCAGACCCACCTGCTCGGCTACGAGGAGCTGGCGGACATGGCCCGCCTGCGCCAGTTGCTGGAGGCCTTCAACGAGAAGCAGGAGATCCTCGGCATCCTCGACCAGTGCATCCGCGGCGACCGGGTGCAGATCTTCATCGGCCGCGAATCGGGGCTCGACTGGTTCGAGAACTGTTCGGTGGTGACTGCGCCCTACAGTGTCGACGGCGAGGTGGTGGGCGTGCTCGGGGTCATTGGTCCCACGCGGATGTCCTACGACCGGGTAATCCCGATTGTGGACGTGACGGCCCGCCTGCTGGGCTCGGCGCTGGGCGATCACCCGGTGGATGATTCGAAGTAGCGACCCCCTTGAAACCGGGGGGAATGCCCCCAGCATCCAGATAGACAACCCAATCCACCCTGTCCGCCGGTGATCGGCGCGGCGGGCGATTTTGTTTTTCATTGATTTGCGAGGCCAGCATGTCCGAACAGCGGGAATCCCAGGAACAGCCGGAAGAACTCGAGACCCGGAACGACGAGACCCCCGAGGCCGAGGGTGGCACGGATGATCGGCTGCAGGAGCTCGAGGCCCTGGCCGAAGAGCGCCGCGACCAGGCCCTGCGGGCCCAGGCCGAGCTGGAGAACCAGCGCCGCCGCTTCGAGCGCGAGCTGGAGAACGCGCACAAGTACGCAATGGAGAAGTTCGCTGCCGAAATGCTGGAGGTGGGCGACTCGCTGGAACTGGGGCTGCAGGCGGCGCGCGAGTCCAAGGATGTCGAGCGCATCATCGAGGGCGCCGAGCTGACCCTGAAGAACCTGACCCGGGTGTTCGAGAAGTTCGGCATCCAGTCCGAGGACCCGACCGGCCAGCGCTTCGATCCGGAGCGTCACCAGGCGATGTCCATGCAGGAAGACCCGGAGAACCCGCCGAACACCGTGGTGGCCACCATGCAGAAGGGGTACCGGTTGCAGGACCGCGTGCTGCGCCCGGCGATGGTGGTGGTCTCCAAGGCGCCGACCTCGCCGAACATCGACGAAAGCGCCTGACACCGTCTTTTCGGGCCGGTTTTCGGGGTATCGGACACGCTGCCCCTTGAAAACCCGGCCCGGGGCCCCAGATTCCCGTACAAGTTGGCAGAGAAACACGCTCTGCAGCGCAAAATTTTTCGCATCAGGAGATTTCAGTCATGGGCAAGATCATTGGTATTGACCTCGGGACCACCAACTCCTGCGTCGCCGTAATGGAAGGCGACCAGGCCAAGGTCATCGAGAACGCGGAAGGCACCCGCACCACCCCGTCCATCGTCGCGTTCAGTGACGACGGCGAGGTGCTGGTTGGCCAGTCCGCGAAGCGCCAGGCGGTCACCAACCCCCAGAACACCGTGTTCGCTTCCAAGCGCCTGATCGGTCGCAAGTTCCAGGAAGACGAGGTCCAGAAGGACATCAAGCTCGTCTCCTACAACATCGTGAAGGCCGACAACGGTGACGCCTGGATCGAGGTGCAGGGCAAGAAGATGGCCCCGCCGGAGATCTCTGCGCGCGTGCTGCAGAAGATGAAGAAGACCGCCGAGGACTATCTCGGCGAAGAGGTTACCGAGGCGGTCATCACCGTCCCGGCGTACTTCAACGACTCCCAGCGTCAGGCGACCAAGGACGCCGGCAAGATCGCCGGGCTCGAGGTCAAGCGCATCATCAACGAGCCGACCGCGGCCGCGCTCGCCTATGGCATGGACAAGCAGCGCGGGGATCGCAAGATCGCCGTGTACGACCTGGGTGGCGGTACCTTCGACGTCTCGATCATCGAGATCGCCGAGGTGGATGGCGAGCACCAGTTCGAGGTGCTGGCGACCAACGGCGACACCTTCCTCGGTGGCGAGGACTTCGACAATCGCCTGATCGACTACCTGGTCGACGAGTTCAAGAAGGACCAGGGCATCGACATCAAGGGCGATCCGCTGGCGATGCAGCGCGTGAAGGAGGCCGCCGAGAAGGCCAAGATCGAGCTGTCCTCCAGCCAGCAGACCGAGGTGAACCTGCCGTACATCACCGCCGACAACACCGGGCCCAAGCACCTGGCGCTGAAGATCACCCGCGCCAAGCTGGAAAGCCTGGTCGATGACCTGGTCAAGCGCTCCATCGAGCCGTGCAAGGTCGCGCTGAAGGATGCCGGTCTGTCCGCCTCCGAGGTGGACGACGTGATCCTGGTCGGTGGCCAGACCCGCATGCCCAAGGTGCAGGAAGCGGTGCAGGCGTTCTTCGGCAAGGAGCCGCGCAAGGACGTGAACCCGGACGAGGCCGTTGCGGTCGGTGCCGCGGTGCAGGCCGGCGTGCTGGGTGGCGACGTCAAGGACGTGCTGCTGCTGGACGTGACCCCGCTGTCGCTCGGGATCGAGACGATGGGCGGCGTGATGACCAAGCTGATCGAGAAGAACACCACCATCCCGACCCGGGCCAATCAGGTGTTCTCCACCGCCGAGGACAATCAGACCGCGGTGACCGTGCACGTGCTGCAGGGCGAGCGCGACATGGCTAGCGCCAACAAGTCGCTGGGTCGCTTCGACCTGCAGGACATCCCGGCCGCGCCGCGTGGTGTGCCGCAGATCGAGGTCACCTTCGACATCGACTCCAACGGCATCCTGAACGTCTCGGCCAAGGACAAGGCGACCGGCAAGGAGAACAAGATCGTCATCAAGGCCTCCTCCGGCCTGTCCGACGAGGAAGTCGAACAGATGGTCAAGGACGCCGAGGCCCACGCCGAGGACGACAAGAAGTTCCAGCAGCTGGTCCAGGCGCGCAACCAGGCTGATGGCCTGGTGCATTCGGCCGAGAAGTCCCTGAAGGATCTGGCCGATCAGGTCTCCGACGACGAGCGCACCGCGATCGAGTCGGCGGTGGCCGAGACCAAGACCGCGATGGAAGGCGACGACCCCGAGGTGATCGAGCAGGCCGCGCAGAAGCTGGCCGAGGTCTCCGGCAAGCTGGCCGAGAAGGCCTATGCCCAGGGCGCGGACGCCGCGGGCGAGGCCGGGGCCGAGCAGGCCGAGGCTGGCCCGCAGGGCGACGATGTCGTGGACGCCGAGTTCGAGGAAGTCGACGACGACCAGAAAAAGCAGGGCTGATGCCGCAGCCGGCGGGACGCTATGGCGTCCCGCCGGAACTGTTTGAACGCCGCGCCCGGGGTACTCGTGACTCCGGGCGTTTGCGTGAAGGCATTCCGCGTTCGCGCGCACGAATCAGCAGGGAATGACCATGTCACAACGCGACTATTACGAGGTGCTGGGCGTCTCCAAGGACGCCTCGGCCGCCGATATCAAGAAGGCCTTTCGCCGCCTGGCGATGAAGCACCACCCCGACCGCAACCCCGGGGATGCGGAGGCCGAGGCCAAGTTCAAGGAGGCGCGCGCCGCCTATGACGTCCTCAGCGACGACCAGAAGCGCGCCGCCTACGACCGTTACGGCCATGCCGGCGTGGACGGCTCGGCCGGGGGTTTTGGCGGGGGCGCCGGGGCCTCCAACTTCAGTGACATCTTCGAGGACATCTTTGGCGATATCTTCGGAGGTGGCGGGGGCGGCCGCGGGCAGCGGGCCTATCGTGGCTCCGACCTGCAGTACAACCTGGACCTGACCCTGGAAGAGGCCGTGTTCGGCACCGAGGTGAAGGTCCGTATCCCGACCACCGTCAGCTGCGAGGCCTGTGATGGCTCGGGCGCCGAGCCGGGGACCTCGCCGGAGACCTGCCCGACCTGTAATGGGGTCGGCCAGGTGCGCATCCAGCAGGGTTTCTTCTCGGTGCAGCAGACCTGCCCGCGTTGCGAGGGCGCGGGCAAGGTCGTCTCGAGCCCCTGCAAGTCCTGCCACGGCAAGGGTCGAGTGCAGGAGCAGAACACCCTGGACGTGAAGATCCCGGCCGGGGTGGACAGCGGTGACCGCATCCGCCTGGGAGGCCAGGGCGAGGCCGGCATGAACGGCGGCCCGCCGGGTGATCTGTACGTGCAGGTGCGGGTCAAGCCGCACAAGTTGTTCCGGCGCGAGGGCTCGGATCTGCACTGCGAGGTGCCGGTGTCGTTCGCCACGGCCGCTCTGGGCGGCGATTTGGAAGTGCCGTCGCTGGATGGCCGGGTCAAGCTGAAGGTCCCCGCGGAGACCCAGACCGGCAAGCAGTTCCGGGTTGGTGGCAAGGGCGTGAAGTCCGTGCATGGCGGCGGGGTCGGTGACCTGATCTGCCGCGTGGTGGTAGAGACGCCGATCAACCTGACCAAGGAGCAGAAGCAGCTCCTGCGCCAGTTCGAGGAGTCCACCCAGGCTGGCGGTACCAAGCACAGCCCGCAGGCTCACTCCTGGCTGGACGGCGTTAAGGGGTTTTTCGAGGACCTTAACTTCTGGTCCAGGTAGTCCCGCAGGGCAAGGACCATGGTTCGCACAGGCCCCGGTATTCACCGGGGCCTGTTGCGTTGGGGGCGTGCTCAGCCCTCCATAAAGTCCCTCGCTCTGCGGACTCGACTTTCGTGCCAGCCAACACGGAGTTCACGGAGGAAAACGCTGTGCAGGAAGACGGGATGGGCGGCCGCATACTCGCCGCCGCAGCCGGGCTTCCCTGCGCGGTCGCGAGCCCGGTTCCTCACACCCCAGGGTCTAGCTGTGAATCGCCCTTGACCTGCCCGGCGCCGTGTTCTCTGCGCGTTCTGTGGGAGAAGCCGGAGTCCGCGAGGTGGGGGGCTCAGGTCGAGGCGAAATCGAAGGTGGGGGCGGGCATCGGTGCCTGCAGGAAGTAGCCCTGAACGAGGTTCACGTTCAGGCTGTAGAGCACGGCGAGCACGCTGGCGTCCTCGACATAGGGCACGATGACCTGCTTGCCCTTGGCATGCGCGGCATCGGTATGTTCGCGGATCAACTGCTGGTTCTCCTCGCTCTCGGCCAGGTTCTTCACGTAGGACGGGTCCAGCTTGATGTGATCCGCCTCCAGGTGCTGCAGGAGCTGGAACGGGTTCAGCCCGCTGCCGAAGTCGTCGATGCACAGATGGCCGTGCATTTCCTGCAGCCCGCGGGCGACGTGGATCGCCGGCTTCAGGTGGGTAACCACGGTGGGTTCCTTCAGTTCGACGACCACGTTGTCGGCGGGGATGCGCATGCCGTGCAGGTCGTTGTGCAGCCAGCTGACCACGGAGGGGTCGCCCAGGGAGCCGTTGGTCAGTTTGAGGAAGAACTGGGTGGTCGGGTCTTTCTTTAGCTGTTCCGTCAGCATCTGCAGCGCAGTCTTCAGGACCCAGCGGTCGATGGGTGCCGCCATCTCGGTGCGCTCGGCACTGGGCAGGAAGGCATCGGGCTCGTGGATATGCCCCTCGGCGTCACGCAGGCGCACGAAGACCGAGTAGCGCGGGCGATCGGCACCGTGCAGGTTCACGATCGGCTGATACAGCAGTTCCAGGCGATCGTGTTCCAGGGCGTCCTGAATGCGCAGCTTCCACTGCTGGTCGTTCTGCGCCTGGGTCATCTCGCCCTCTGCGGGGCGGAAGAAGCGGTGGTTTCCGCCCCCAGCCTCCACGGCTTCTTGCAGGGCGCGGTCGGCGTGGGTCAGCAGTTCTTCGGTATCCACCGCCGTCTCGTCGGCGATCACGATGCCGGCCGACAGGCTACAGTTGGTCGAGGCGTTGCCGAGCTCGAAGACACGTCCGGTGACCGCTTCCATCAGACCGTGGATGCGGGCCTCCACCTCGTTGCGCCGGGTGTCGGGGACCACGATCCCGAAGTGCTCGGCCTCCAGGCGTGCGGCGATGGCCGGGTCGGGAAAGTGATCCTCGATCAGCTTGCCGATATCGGCAAGCAGCAGATCGCTGGCGGACATGCCGACGTTGGCCCGGATCTCGGGGAAACGGTCGACCGCAAGGGTGACCAGGGCGAAGGGCTTCTCCGATTGCGCGGCCTGGCTCTGCGCGGTCTCGATCATCCCGGAGAAGTGCTGGCGGTTGTAGAGCCCGGTGACCAGGTCACGCTGCGAGAGGTAGTCGATCTTCTCGGCCAGCTCCGGGTCCTCCTGGGCCGAGTCCAGCAGCACCTGGGTGCAGGCCTCCCCCTCGACGCTGGCGGTGGACAGACGCAGGTTGGCCTCGAACGGCGTGCCGTCAAACGCCTGCAGCTGGAAGGCCTGATGGGTCTGTTCACCTTCCTCGCCACTCTGGAAGCGGCGCAGCAGGCCCTTCAGTTCGTCGCGGCTCTCCGGGGCGATCAGGTCCATCAGCGGCAGGCCTTCCACTTCCTCCGGATCGGCAATCCCGAAGCGTTCACGCCAGGACGCGTTGGCATAGATGTGCATGCCCTCGTGGACGTAGGCGATGGCGTCGCGCGAGTTGTCCAGCAACAGTTGGCAGCGGCGTTCGGACTCCTGCAGCGATGCGTCCATGCGCCCCATCCGCTGGCGCAGCTGGAACTGCTCGGCAGCGCGCACCGCAAGGATGCCGGCCAGTTCGTGCAGTTCGTGATCGACGACGGCATAGGCGCCGGCCTCGTAGTCGTCTATGCGTGCGGGTTCGGGGCGCTCGGTCATGATGACCAGCGGGGTACGTCGACCGGATGCGTGCAGCGCCGCGTCGACGTGTTCCCGGGTCAGGGCCAGGCCGGGTTCGATCAGGACGATCACGTCGAAGCGCCGGCCCTCCAGCGCCTCGGCCAGGGCGTCGCTGCCGGATACCTGCTCCGGCCGGATCGCGCTGCCGCGGGTCCGGATACTGCTGATGACCTCTTCAGCCCGGTTCGGGTTGCTGGTAACGAAGAGCGTGCGAATCGTTTCGTTCATGGGGCTAGTCGTCGCGGTTGCGGGTAGTGAATGGCGGTCCGTCGTCATCCGCGATGGCCGGTCCGTCGGCGATGTCGGGCGTCTCGCCGGCCGGTTGGTGGACCTCCAGGCCGGTCATGCGGCACCCGACCTCGGTAAACAGAGTAGTGCCCGTGCGCTCGCTGTCCAGTTCCAGAACACGGGCGCGCCTGTTCAGCCAGCAGACGACGCGTTGTTCATGATCGAATACCTGCGCCGGCAGAAACAGTACTGCCCCGTCGGCATCGGTGCGCTGCGGGGCGAACAGTCCTGATTGCGGGACGCCCGCCGCCATGCCATTGCGGAAATCCTGAATCTGCATGGGCAGGCAGCGATCGGCGAGAAATTCCACGCCGATGCTGATCAGACTGCCGGCCTGGTCGTCGAAGCGAATCCAGCGCAGAACCCCGATGGTCCAGCGATGGCCATCCACGGCACGCAAGCCGACGAGGTCCCCGATCAGCAAGGGCTGCTGGGGGTTGTCCAGGCGCAGACGCACGCCGCCGGCGCCGATGTCGTCCACCTGCCAGTGTTCCGGGGGGTGACGCTTGGTGATCGGTCCCGTGGATTCATCGCGGGCGGCGATCTCGAGTCCGCGCCCGACATCCTCCCAGGCGGTCGCGGCGGTATTCGGCGTGTCGTCCGCCAGTGGTTGCAGGTCGCGCTCGCGGTCGGAACGGTGCGGGCTGTCTACCAGGGCGAGATCCGAGCCGCGCAGCGCGGCCTTCGACATTTCGAACACGCTGACGCCGTGGTCGTGTTCTTGCAGGGATTTCAGGCTGGTCTCCGGCGCTTCCGCTGCCCCGGTGGTCTCGGTCTCGGTCTCGGGCGCGCGCCGGCTGTCCATTTCCATCAGCAGGAAATCATGGATACGTTCCAGGCCCATCACGCAGATCCGCTGCAGGTCGCTGGCGCTCTCGCGACTGTGACGGCGGGTCGGCAGGTTCGACCACAGGCGCAACAAGTGTTCGGCCAGCGGCTGTCCCTCGCCGCGGCGGCGCGGTTCCAGGTCGTCGGGGCGTTCACGAAGGGCGTCCAGCGCCGGCGTCAGCTCAATGAAGCAGGCGGGTTCGGTGGCCGGTGTCCCGCGCAGGACCAGGCCCGGGGCGTGGTCGCGGTCGAGATTGCAGCGCAGTACGGGAAGATCGGGGTGTTGTTCCGGGTCGGGGGCGGCGGTGCAGGCGAGGGGCAACGTGTTGGCCCAGCGAGCCAGCAAGTCCATTTCGCCCATCTTCAGCGCATTGGGATCGGTGCTGCCCAGTATCATCAGCCGTGCGCTCATGGCTTCGATGCGGTCCACCTCCAGCGGGCCGAAGCGCTTGTCGGTGGCGGGCCGCTCGTCGGCGATTCCCTGCTCACGCGCCAGGCGCAGCACATCGAACAGCCGCTGCCAGTGGCCAGGCGGCACGGACTGGTACAGCCGCCAGTGGTGCACGCTCAAGGCCCCCAGCAGGGCGACTGCGGCCTGCAGGGGTGCTGTCAGGCGTTTCGCGTGGCGGTTGTCGTGCGCGTCCGCGCGTTCGCGGACCACCAGCAGCTCCGCGGTGAGGAGGGCGCGCACGGCGGCGCTGTAAACATCGGCGCGCTTGCGGCTGCGGTTGCCCAGCGGCAGGGGCCGCTGGCGCAGCAGTCGCTCCATGGCCGGGAGTAGCGGCAGGAGATGATCTTCCAGTATTGCGACCAGCGTGGCTCGGGTTCCGGGGCGAAGTACGATCGCGTTCAGCCCGTCGAGGGCCTCGCGGATGCGCTGGATGCCGAGCTCCGGCTCGCTGCCGGGCAGCTCCGCACACCAGGCGTCCAGTGTTTGCGGGGTCTGGTGGGGGAAGCTGTCGGGACCGGCCGGTTGGGTGGGCAGCTCGGGCAGGGCTTGCAGCATGGGCGTGTCCAGTGGTTGCTGGGCCGGTTGCAGGATTCTGGCGCTACTTTAGCAGCAAACCGCGCAATCGGTGTGGGTGCCGGTGCGGCTCATTCATGCGCGGGAAACGGTGTCTGCAGGGTCTTGCCGGGTTCTCCGGCGATCTCGCGCGCCAGTCGCGGGACCAGGTAGCCCGGCAGGCGGGCGTGCAGGGCGCGGTAGAGTTCGCGCGCGCGGGCGTCCGGTACCTCGAAGTGGGCTGTGCCGCGGGTGCGGTCGAGCTGGTGCAGGTAGTAGGGCAGCACGCCCAGGCGGAAGCCGGCCTCCTGGAGTTCAATCAGGGTCTCGGTGTCGTCGTTGATGCCGGCCAGCAGTACCGCCTGGTTGAGGAGCGTGACCCCGGCGGCGCGCAGGCGATCGATCGCGGCATTGGCCGGTGCGGCGAACTCGCGCGGGTGATTCGCGTGCAGCACCAGGATGTGCTGCAGACGGCCCTTGCCGAGCCAGGCCAGCAGGCGGTCGTCGACCCGTTCCGGCAGGACCACCGGCAGGCGTGTGTGGATGCGCAGGCGCTCGACGTGCGGGATGCCCGCGAGCCGCTCCGCCAGCCGCGCCAGCCGTGTATCCGAGAGGCTCAGCGGGTCACCGCCGCTGAGGATGACCTCGCGGATGTCCGGGTGCGCCGCGATGTAGTCCAGCGCCGGTCCCCAGTCATCCCGGGCCGGGTTGTGGTCGGCATAGTCGAATTCGCGGCGGAAGCAGTAACGGCAGTGGATGGCGCAGGCCCCGGTGGTCAACAGCAGGACGCGGCCGTGGTACTTGTGCACGACACCGGGGGCGGCCAGGGCGTCGTGGTCGCCGACCGGGTCACTGACAAACCCCGGGGATTCCAGCGCCTCGCGCGCGTCCGGCAGGGCCTGCAACAGCAGGGGATCCTGTGGGTCGCCGGGCTGGATGCGCGCCAGGTAGCTCTCCGGGATGCGGGTGCGAAACAGCCGGTGCGCGGACTGCATGCCCGGCAACGCCTCCGGTGACAGTCCCAGGCGTGTGGCGAGGGTCTCGGGATCGGCGATCGCGCGGGCCAGCGCCTGCTGCCAGGCCGGCGTGGCGCGCGCTGTGGGTGGCTGGGTTCCGCGCGCCTCGCGCGTTATCATGACGGGCTTTGTGGGCATGAATCGTTTCCGGACGGGGCGGCATGTCCGCGCCACGCATCATCGAGGGACAGCGCGTAATGGCAACCTACAGTACCAACGAATTCAAGGCCGGTCTCAAGCTCCTGCTGGATGGTGACCCGCAGGCCATCGTGGAGAACGAGTTCGTCAAGCCGGGCAAGGGCCAGGCCTTCAGCCGGGTCAAGCTGCGCAATCTGCGTACCGGCCGGGTGCTGGAGAAGACCTTCAAGTCCGGCGAGTCGGTGGAGGCCGCCGACGTGATGGATACCGAGATGCAGTATCTCTACAACGATGGCGAGTTCTGGCACTTCATGGTGCCGGACACCTTCGAGCAGTATGCCGTCGGCGAGGCCGCACTGGGTGATTCCGGGCAGTGGCTGAAGGAACAGGATATTTGCACCGTGACCTTGTGGAACGGCGAGCCGCTGTCGGTGGTGCCGCCGTCCTTCACCGAGCTGAAGATCACCCAGTGCGATCCGGGCCTGCGCGGTGACACTGCGCAGGGCGGCACCAAGCCGGCCACGCTGGAGAGCGGCGCGGTGGTCAAGGTCCCGTTGTTCGTCGAAGAGGGCGAGACGGTGAAGGTGGATACCCGCAACGGCGAGTACGTCTCGCGCGTGTGAGCCGGATCCCGGCAGGCCCTGCGACATGACCGACTGGCGTCCGGGTGCGGCGCCGGCCCGCGCGGCGCGCGCCCGCCTCCTGGCCGGGTTGCGGGCGTTCTTCGCGGCCCGCGGGGTGCTCGAGGTCGAGACCCCGATCCTGAGCCGGGGCGCGCCGCAAGATCCAATGCTGGAGAGCTGGGAGGCGCAGGCGCAGGCGCCCGGCGGCGAGCGCGGCTATCTGCAGACCTCGCCGGAATACCCGATGAAGCGCCTGCTGGCGGACGGCGCCCCGGATATCTACCAGATCGCACGGGTGTTCCGCGGCGGTGAATCCGGCCCGCGGCACAACCCCGAATTCACTCTGCTGGAGTGGTATCGCCTGGGCCTGGACCACCACGCACTGGCGCGCGAGGTGGTGGCCCTGATCGCGGATCAGGCCGCGCAGTCTCCCGACTGGCACGCGCCCCGGGGGTGCGAGGCGATCGCCTATGCCGATCTGTTTCGCTCGACTTTGGGGGTAGACCCGGCGGAGACGAATGCCGCGGAGCTGGAACGGGTCGCGGGGGACCACGGGCTGGTCATCCGCGGCGGGCTGGATCGGGATGGCTGGCTGGATGCCCTGATCAGCCTGGTGATCGCGCCGGGCTTCCCGCCGGACCGGCTGACAATCCTGTTCGACTACCCCGAGAGCCAGGCCGTCCTCGCGCGCCCCTGCGCGGACCGGCCGGGCTATGCCGCCCGTTTCGAGCTCTACTGGGGCGACCTGGAGCTGGCCAACGGCTATCACGAGCTGACCGATCCGGTGGTGTTCCGCAGCCGTCGCAAAAGGGATATCGCGATCCGCCGTGCGCGTGGTCAGCCACTCCCGCCCGCGGATCGGCACCTGGAGGCGGCACTGGAGGCCGGGCTGCCGGACTGCGCGGGCGTGGCCCTGGGCGTGGACCGGCTGCTGATGCGTCTGTTGGGGGTGTCGCGTATCGATCAGGTGATCGATTTCCCCTGGGCGTGACGAAGCCCACCCGGAGGGCTTGTCGCGGCCGAGATGGCGGCACACTATAGGGGCCGTTGCCGAAGGCTCTCATGCAGGATGGCTGGTCTCAATGTCCCCTTGTCGTTTTTCGCGTCGCCCCGGGCCCCGGTCCGGACCTTCCTGGTGTTTCGTATCCGTCGCTTTGATCCTCTTGTTGTGGCTGGCACCGCTAGCCGCACAGGCCCAGTTCGAGCATCTCCCGGGACCGCTGCAGCGGGCGATCGAGAGCCAGCGTCTGCCGCCGGCAAATGTGGGCCTGTGGGTACAGCGGATGTCCGATGGCGCGGTCCTCGCGCGCCTGAATGCCGATCAGCCGTACAACCCTGCCTCCACCATCAAGCTGGCTACCTCGCTGGCGGCCTTGCACGAGTTGGGGCCGGAATACACCTGGACCACCGAGGTGTGGGCTACGCGACCGGTGCGCGACGGTGTATTGCGCGGCGATCTGGTGATCCGTGGGACCGGCGACCCCGGCATGGTCAGCGAGGAGCACTGGCGCATGCTGGGGCAGTTGCGTCAGACCGGGCTGCGGCGCATCGAGGGCAACGTCATCCTCGACGCCTCGCATTTCGAACTGCCTCCGGGCCATCCGGCCGCATTCAATGACCAGCCGCTGCGGGCCTACAACCAGCTGCCCTATGCCCTGCACGTAAACGCCAACGCCCAGCGCTTCCGTGTGCGGCCGGAGCGGCATGGGAACGGGATTGACGTGACCGTGGATCCGCCGCTGCCGGGGCTGACGATCGAGAATCGCCTGCAGCCGTCGCGTGGCAGCTGCGGGGCCTGGCAGCGGGGAATTCGCTTTGACGCCGACCCCGAGGCACAACGCGTGACCCTGTCCGGCGAGTACCCGGTTAACTGCGGGGACTACGAACTGCTGCGTACGGTCCTGACGCCGGAGGCCAATCACGCCGAGATG
The DNA here is from genome assembly GCF_000381225.1 of Thioalkalivibrio sp. ALMg3. Lineage (NCBI taxonomy): Bacteria > Pseudomonadati > Pseudomonadota > Gammaproteobacteria > Chromatiales > Ectothiorhodospiraceae > Thioalkalivibrio > Thioalkalivibrio sp. ALMg3. Next base: position 40,974 of record NZ_KB906219.1, read on the forward strand.
TTCCGTCTGCACTGGTCGCAGTGGGGTGGTGAGCTGACCGGCGACATTCGCCCCGGCGTGCTGCCGGTGCTGTACGACGAACCGATCCTGCGTCATACCTCGCGGCCGCTGGCGGATCTGATCCGGGTCTCCAACAAGTGGAGCTCCAACGTGATGACCCGCCACCTGCTGCTGACCCTGGGGGCGCGTCACTTCACCCCGCCGGCCACGCTGGAGAAGGGGCAGCAGGCCCTGCTGGAGTCGCTGCGCGGGTTGGGGGTCGAGGTGGGTGGCATGGTGGTCGACAACGGGTCGGGGCTCAGCCGCGACACCCGCATGACCGCGCGCCAGCTGGGCCAGATCCTCGAGGGCGGATGGCAGCACTCTCACCGTCCGGAATTCCAGTCCTCCCTGGCCCTGGCCGGGCTGGACGGGACCCTGCGCAATCGCTTCCGCAACGGCAGCCAGCGCGACCTGCGCGGGCAGATGCACCTGAAGACGGGGCACCTCAACGAGGTCTCTGCGGTCGCCGGCTACGTGCGCACGCAAGGTGGGGACGACCTGGCCGTGGTGGTGCTGGTCAACGACCCCCGCGCGCATCAGGGCCTCGGCCGGAACCTGCAGGATGCCGTCCTGGAGTGGGCCCACCGCCTTTGACGCCCGGCGTTTATCCACCACGAAGCGCGCACGAAGGGTTAGGTTCGCGCGCTTCGTGGTCAGAGGGCCTTGATTGACCTCAGGGTGAGTCGAGCTTCCAGTTGGACATGATCGGGAGGCGCGAGACATCGACCTCCAGGGCCGTCAGCCAGTGCGCGACCATGCGGTTGGAGTTGTTGCGCAGGGTGTAGGCCTCGGGGTGTTCGACAAAGGCCATGTCCCATTCTGTCGATACCTCGCGGTCATCGTGGCCCGCCTGCCAGATTCCCTCCAGCGCCTCGCGCAGTGCCGTGACCCTGGCCCCGGGGACCGTCAGCAGATGCAGTTCTTCCAGCGGCACGCGCAACTGGGTCGCCGTCGCGTCTTCCAGGTTGGAGCCGGTCAGGGATTGCCGGCCGAGGCCCGCCCGTGTGGGCAGGAACAGCCCGGCCAGCCCCTGCAGGGGGTTGATTCGCCGCTCGACGTAAAACGACCAGTCGCCGTAGGAATAGCGCAGCCAGGCGTCCGGGGTCGCGGTCGGCAGGACCAGACTGGAGTGATGGCCGTGGTCCAGGAGTGCCACAGTGACCGGGTCTTCCGGTTCGGCCGGCGGCTGCAGGGTGACTGCGGCGCAGCCTTGCAGGAGCCACAGGGCAATTACGGCCAGCATCAGATGCTCGAGGCGGAGCGTGCCTCGGCGGCGTGGCCTGCAAATGCTGGAATGGCGCACGGGTTGGTCAGTGGTGCTCGAGCTTGCCCAGCTCCGAGAGGATCGAGAGCACCAGCGACTCGCCCTGGGCGTCCATGCCGCGGCACAGCACATCCGGGTCACGCTCGCCGTCCACCAGGCGCTTGGTGATGCCACCCAGACGCGCCATGTCGCCCCCGGCCCGGCTCATCTGTTCGGCCATCTGCGACAGCCAGTGCAGCGACTGGGCGTCTCCGTGGGCCGCGCCGTGGATCATCTGGGCCAGCCCCGGTGCGGCCTGCGCCGGATCGCCGCTTTGCTCGGGGTCCGGCAGGGTGGAGGGATCCTGCAGGCCGGCCAGGATCGCCGTCAGGATCACCGTGTCCTCGTCGTCCAGCCCCTGCAGCAGGGACGTGTCGCGTTCGCCTTCGAGCACGCGGCGGATGCGCAGGATCAGCTCGCCCCAGCCGGCCTCGTGGGCCTGGTTCAGCACTGGCTCCAGTTCGCGGCGGGTCTCCGGGTTCTGGGTGGCCTGCACCACCAGGTTGATCAGGCCGGCCTGGGCCTGGCGGATCTGCTGGGCATGTTGCGGTTCGATCATGGTGGGTCTGACTCTTGGTTGTACGGCGGATTGAAACGGCTTCCGGGGGCCTTCCTGCGTGGTTCCGGTGTCCCTGTTGTGGCGAGGTTAGCATGCCCGGCAGTGCGTTCGGCGAGGGCCTGCGGCACAATGGCGGCTCCATTTGCAGAGGATGTCGTGGTGGAAGAACAGACAGCAGTGGGGCTGTGGGTGGCCCTCGGGATCCTGGCCATCGTGGTTGCCGCCCTCGTGGGTTTCTGGGTGGGCCGCGTCACCAGTGACGAGCGCAAGCTGATCCGCGAGCTGGAAGAGGAACTCGACCGGCGCATGCAGGAACTGACCCGCTACCGCAGCCAGGTCAACGACCATTTCGATCGCACGGCCACGCTGTTCGCGACCATGGCGGGTTCCTACCGCGACCTCTACCACCACCTGGCGCAGAGCGCGGAGGAACTGGCGGACAAGCCGACCCGTGATCGCCTCGAGGACCGGGCCGGGCAGCTTCTGTCGCACATGACGCGCCGTGACTACGGCGCCGGTCCCGGCGAGGCGGCCGGCGGCGCCAACGAATCGGACGCCCAGGACGACGAGCCGACCCCCAAGAGTTCCGAGGGCGAGGCACGCAAGCCGGACGAACGCCCGCGCCCCGACTGACCCGTGACCGCGGAGTCGGTTTGGGATCACCACGAAGCACAGGAAGGCACGAAGAAAACCTGAAAAGCATCCACCAGGTAGGTGCGAAGACTGAATGATGGGCAAGACCGCAACGGAGGAGCAAGACTCTTCCGTCACCGCATTCCTTCCGATCTCCCCGCCTTCCTGAAAATGCTCTTTTACGGGTTTTCTTCGTGCCTTCGTGCGCTTAGTGGTGAAAGGCCCTTTGCCCTGGACGCACGGCGCCGGGGCGTGCCCGACACGGTGCGGGGTGGGCTCAGAGGGCGGAGATCTGCGCCCGGATCTGGTTGTCCAGGTTCTGGATCCAGTTGTTGTAGTTCGGGTGGATATTGCCGTCCGCGTAGTTCAGGTTGGTGCTGTCCTTGTAGCGAATGCTGTATTCACCCGCCGCATAGGGGATCTCCACTTCGGCGACGTGGTCGCGCAGCGCAAGTCGCCCTTCGAGTAGCCCCGGTTCCACTTCTTCCATGCGCCAGCCTAGCGCCGTTCCGGCGGTGCGGATGGCGCGTTCCATCTGTTCGGCGCTGGGGCGTTCACCCGCAACATCGGTGACCGTGGTATCGCTGACGTTGTGCACGGGGACCGTGCCGCGGCAGCCGGCCAGCGCGATCAGGCTGGCAAACAAGATGACCAGCAACGTCCTGGTATTCATGGCGTTTTCCTTCTGGGATGGGTGCGTCGAGAGTGTAGACATGCGTGCCGGTGGTTTCCAAGGGCGCGGCCCGGAGCGCACGCCGGGGCCTTCAGCGCAACAGGCCCCGCGAGCGCAACAGCCCCAGCGGGCGCATTCCGCGGCGCAGCAGGTGGCCGGCGACCATGGCGATGATGCGCAGGGTGTCCGCGGTCGCGCGGTAATGGCTGGGGCGGTGGTTCTCCGGGTAGATACAGCGTACCGGGACCACCCGCACCGGGAATCCCAGCCGCTCGGCGACGATTAGGGCCTCGCTTTCGAACACGAAGCCGCGCGCCCGGTGATGACGCAGCTCGAGGCGTCGCAATAGCGCCGCGGGATACAGGCGGAACCCCGACTGCGAATCCTGCAGCGGTTGCCCCGAGGCCCAGGCAATCCAGAAGTCCGCCATGCGGTTGCCGAACAGGCGTAGCGGCGGGGTATGTTCGCGGCCCTTGAGTCGGGCCCCCAGGATCAGCCGCTCGGGGGTCTCGCGCCAGGCGGCGATGAGGGCCGGGATCTCCGTGGTGTCGTGCTGGCCGTCGGCGTCCAGGGTCACCACGGCATCGGCCCCGGTGGCCAGGGCATGCTGCATCCCGGCCCACAACGCGGCCGCCTTGCCACCATTCTCGGGCTGCCGAAGGACCTCCGCCTGGCCCTCGATCAGGCTTGCGGTCGCATCCTCGGAGCCGTCGTCCACCACGATCACCCGGTCCACGTGGGCGCGGGCGCCAGTGACGACCTCTTCGATGGTGGCCGCCTCGTTGTGGGCCGGGATCAGGGCAACGACGTGGCTCATGACGGGATCAGGCGAGGGCACCATTGACGCCGATGACCTGACCGGACACGTAGCTGGCGCCCTCGCTGGCGAGGAAGCCGACCACACTCGCGACCTCCGCGGGCTGGCCGGCACGGCGCATGGGTACGACGCTGCGGATGCGGTCGGCATCGAAGCTCGAATCGCTCATCGGGCTTTCGATGATCCCGGGGGCGACCGCGTTGGCGGTAATCCCGCGCGAGGCGACCTCCTGGGCCAGCGAGCGAATGGCACCATGGAGCCCGGCCTTGGCCGCTGCGTAGTTGGCCTGGCCGCGATTGCCGATCTGCCCGGCGACGGAGGAGATCGCCACGACCCGGCCCCAGCGGGTGGTGATCATCGGCAGCAGTAGTGGCTGGGTGACGTTGTAGAACCCGTTCAGTCCGACGTCGATCGGTCGGTCCCACTGCTCGCGGCGCATTCCGGCCAGCGGCGCATCGTCGTGGATGCCTGCGTTATGCACCAGGATCTGCACCGGTTGTTCGGCCGCCAGGGGCTCCAGGGCCTCGCGGCAGGCCCCCTCGTCGGTGATGTCGAACACCAGCACGCGGGCCTGGCCGCCGTCGGCGCGGATGGCCGCGGCTGTTGCTTCGGCCGCGTCGGCATTGCGATGGGCGTGCAGGACCACCTCATGGCCAGCCGCGGCCAGGGCTTGGGCAATGGCGGCGCCGATGGCACCGCTGGCTCCGGTAATCAGGGCGCGTGCAGTCACGGGGTCTTTTCCTCGTCGGCGGGTTGCAGTATCACCGTCGCGCGGGCGCTCAGCACCGGCCGGTCACCGGCGGTGACCCGCAGGTCGTAGATCGAGCTGTGGGTATCCGACAGGATGCGTTCGGCGTGGATCTCGAGCGGGTCGTCGAGGCCGTCGAGACGTTGGACCCGCAGTTGTAGGTTGCGCACGGCCGCCAGGTAGCCGGCCCGGGGCGGGCCGCCATCCGCCAGCAGCGCCCCGTGCACGGCCATGCCCTGGGCGCCGTATTCCAGTGCCGCCAGGGCATGCAGGCCGCCTTCCCCGCGCAGCGGGTTGGCCGGATCCCGGTGGCTGTCGGCACGACAGTGGATGGCGTCGTCGGACCAGGCCTCTACCGAATCCAGCAGGCACATCGCCCCGGCGTGCGGCAGCAGCCGGCAGATGGCGTCGTGATCCAGGGTTTCGGGTCGGGATGGCATGCGCGGGATCTTCCTGATCCAAGCGATTGTTCAGGGCTCGATGCGGATGCTCAGCGACCGGCCCAACGGGGCGTCAAGCGTAACATGGCCGGCCGTGCCCCGGGCCAGTTGCTCCAGCAGGGGCAGGGCGCGTGCCGCCGGGTTGCTCTCGCGCAGGGCCTCCAGCTCGTCAGCCACGCAGCGATCGGCGGTGGCGGGTCCCTTGAGGTCCATCTGCAGCCGCCAGGTGGCGCCCTCCACCGGCCCCAGGCGCAGGGCGACCGCGAACGCATGGTGGATCGGGCGCACGCGGATGAATGTCTCCATCGACGGTACGTCGTAGCAGGTGAGCAGCACCTCGCCACCCTCGCACTGTTGCAGCGTCGCGGCCTCCAGCAAGCCGGCGGCCACCGTGGCGTTGTAGCCGGATACGGCGGTCGCCGGGGCGGGGTTGCGGGTGGCGATCGACCAGTTACCGGCCGGGGCGTTGTGCACCGAATTGTGGAACTGGACCGGCGAGACCACCGGCTCCGGCTGGGTGAGCGCGTCGCAGATGCGATCGATGATGTCCATGTCGCCGGAGGACGAGGCGAACACGCTGCGCAGTTGGCTGCGATCGCTGTCGGTTGTGGCCTCTTCCGCCACCTTCAGGGCCAGGCGAATCGTGGTCGTGGTGCGTCGACGCTCGTTGGCGGGGAGCAGCCGCACGGGTGGGATATTGATCGCGTCACCCGCCAGAGGCGCCGTGCCGGCGAGGATGGCGCGGGCGGTCTCGAAGTCGTCCAGTCCCGGGCCCAGCAGTCCGACCGCATGCAGACCGATGGTGTTCATTGCGGTGCCTCCAGCAGCAGGCTGCAGTTGTTTCCGCCGAACCCGAAGGCGTTGACCAGGACCCGCCGAACCGGGCGTTCCTCGGTCTCTGCCCGTGCATCCAGGCCCAGTTCCGGGTCCGGGTGCCCCAGCCCGGCGGTCGCCGGCACGAAGCCGCCGGCCAGGCTGGCCAGTGCCTGCGCGACCCCCACCGCGCCGGCAGCCCCGAGGGTATGCCCGGTCAGGCCCTTGCTGCCCACCGCGCGCGGGGTCGGGCCCAGGCGGTGGATCAGGGCGTGGGCCTCGGAACGGTCGTTGGCCGGGGTCGCGGTGGCATGCATCAGCACATAGTCGATCTCGTCGCCTTGCCGCCCTGCACGGTCCAGGGCTTGCTGTAGTGCCGTCGCGGCCCCCAGGCCTTCCGGGTGCGGGGCGGACATGTGGTGGGCATCGCTGGATTCGCCGTAACCGGTCAGCCGCGCGCCGTGGGCATTCGCGGAGGGGCGCTCCAGCAGGAAGAAGCCGGCGGCCTCGCCGATGGAGATCCCGGCCCGGTCGCGATCCAGCGGGGTGCAGGGCTGCGCGGCGACCAGCTGCAGGGCGTCGAAGCCGTACAGCGTCATGCCGCACAGGCTGTCGACGCCGCCGACCACGGCGGCGTCGCACAGTCCCGCCGCGATGTAGCGCCGGGCATCGGCAAAGACCTTGGCGCTGGACGAGCAGGCCGTGGAGACCACCATGGCGGGGCCGGACAGGCCGAGGCGGGTGGCAACAAAGTCGGCCAGCGAGAACATGTTCTGGGTGTGCTGGTAGTCGTAGTCCGGTGGCAGGGCCCCGGTCTGCGGGTCACGCCGGTGGTACGCGGCCTCGGTGGCGGCGATCCCGGAAGTGCTGGTGCCCAGCAGTACGGCCACCCGGTCGGCCCCGTGGCGCTCCACTGCAGCCGCCACCGCCTCGGCGAAGCCGTCCTGGCGCAACCCCAGCTCGGCCAGCTGGTTGTTGCGACACAGGAACGGGGCCAGGGCGCCCTCGAGGGCGATGGCTTCCACACCCGGTACGCGGCCGACGTAGGTGTCCAGGTTGACGCGCTCCAGGTCGCAGGCACGCAGTCCGCTGGTGCCGCTGCGCAGGGCCTCGGCGTTGGCGGCGATCCCGGTGCCGGCGGCACTCGTCAGGGTGTGGGCAGTGATGACCAGGGGGTCCATGGACGGGCGTATCTGCGGGTTGTGGCCGGAGGGGGTTCCGGGTGGATTGGGCCAGTTCGGCGTTGCTTCAGGCAGTTTGCCGGCGGCTGGCCTCGGGGGCCAGCAGGGCCGCTGCGAGGAAGGAAAATACCACGCCCAGCACTACCGTGAGGCCCATGGCCTGCAAGACCGGAAGACTGGAAAGGGCCAACAGACCGAACACCACCAGCGTGGACAGTGCGCACACGCTGACCGAGCGCAGGTTGCGCAGGCGCGCCGCGGCATCCCGCAGCGGGCGGCTGAAGAACACGGCGTAATCCAGGCACAGCCCGGTGATCAGCAGCATCGCGATCAGGTGGAACAGCGACAGCTGGATGCCCAGCAGGATCAGTGTGGCCAGGGTCAGCAGCAACCCGGTGCCCACCGCGGTGAGGATGCGCAGGCTGCGTCCCGGCGCCCGGGTGACGGCCAGCAGCAGGAGGGCCACCGCGACCATTCCCAGCGCGAGCCGGTGCAGGGCCTCGACGCGAAAGCCGATCACCAGTTCTTCGGAGGCGCGGAAGAAGTCGATGTGGCGGATACCCACCCCGTCCAGTTCCGGCACGCTGGCCAGAGGTGCGTCTTCGGCCCAGCGGGTCAGGGCATCGGGGTCATGGACGCCCTGCAAGCGCACCCAGGCGATCCAGCCAGTGCCGTCATCGCGGGGCTGGAGCAGGGGTTCCAGGGCATTGCGCAGCGGCCCGTCGGGAAGGCCCTCGGGTTCCAGCAGGTCTTGCTGACGGGCCGTCTGGATGTCGTTCACGAAGGGCTCGAAGGCCCCGTCGCGGAACCCCAACCCTGCGCCCGCCACCTCCAGGCGTTCGCGCAGGGTATCGGGTTCCGGCAACGCGGCTTGACGCTCGCGCTGCAGTGCCCGGCTGGGCAGGACGTTCGCGGCATGGCCGAAGCCGTCCAGGGCCCCGGTCTCGCGCAGGGCCTCCAGGCCCGGTGTCAGGGCCTCGCTGGCGCGCAGGGCCTGTTCCGGCGTGTCGGCGCTGACCAGCAGGGCATGGCGGACGTCCGGCAGCCCCAGGGCGCTGCGCAGGTCCTGGTCGAGCGCAATCTGGTCCTCCGGTACCGGGTGCAGGGCGGACAGGCGATCCTCCCAGGGGAAGGGGTCGGCAGTCGCGACCACGGCGATCGCGGCCAGGGCCAGCAGGGCGAGGCCCCAGCGCGCGATGGCGGGGGGCTGGGCGAGACCCGTGGGCAGGGGCAGGCGCAGCGGCGGCAGGCCCTCGCGCTGCAAGCGGGTGGGGACCAGCGTTGGCAGGATCCAGCGGGTGACCACGGCGGCCACGGCCACGCCAGTCAATACGAACAGCCCGAGCTGGGCCATGCCGGAGAACCCGGTCATTGCCATCAGGGCATACACCAGTATCGTGCTGCCGGCCCCCAGGGCAATGGTGGGCCACAGCTCGCGCGCGACCTGCGGGAGGCGCCCGCCGTCGGCCCGTTCGCCGCCGGACGGTTCACTATCGCCTCGTTGTGCATGGGCGAACAGGTGCAGCGGGTAGTCGAGGGCAATGCCCAGCACGGTGATGCCGAAGGCCAGCGCGATCCCGTGCAGGTGTCCGAAGACCAGCGTAACCACGGCCGCGGCGATCAGGATGCCGCTGGCCAGGGGCACGGCCGCCAGCCAGACCGGGTGCGGATGGCGGAACACCGCCAGCAGCAGGAGGGCCAGCGCGACGCTGGCGCCTGCGGTGATCCAGGTCACCTCGCCGCGGATGGTGGCGCGGGAGTCCACCGCGATCACCGCCGGGCCGGCAATCTGCAGCTGCAGATTCGGTTCGTCGATGGCGCTGAAGGCCGCGTGCGTGCGTTCGATCAGGGCGGCCTGGGCATCCAGGTCCATGCCGTCAGCCGTGCTGCGCAGCACCAGCAGGGCCCGTCTCCGGTCGGGGGTGACCCAGACGCCTTCGGCGCCGGTCGTCGCCTGACCACCGCTGGCGGCGAGCTGCTCCAGGACGACCCGGGCCTGTGCGGTGGGGTCACGCGGGATCAGTTCCCGCGGCAGTTCCGGGACGGCGCTGGCGAGGTCATCGCGGCGGGCCTCCAGGTGTTCGCTCAGGCGGTCCTGGCTGAAGTGTTCGGCATCGACCCGGGGGCTTAGCAGGTAGCGATGCTCGATCAGGAAATCCAGCGCCGGGTCGTCGGGGTCGAGGCGGCCGTTGTGGATGCCGGCAACATCGGGGGCATCCTCCAGGGCCGCGACCAGTGCGTCGCTGGCTGCCGCCCGCTCGCGGGCCTCGCCACCGGCGATGGCCAGCAGCAGCATGCGTCCGGCGGGGCCGGCCCCGGGGTCCAGGGCGATCCCGTCCGCGCTGACCGGGTCCGGGGCAAAGCCCTGGAGGTCGGTGACCAGTTCGCCGCGCAGGGTCAGCGTCAGCGTGGCCAGGAGCAGGGCGGCCAGCCAGAGCGTCAGGGCAACGCGGGAGGGGTGGCGGCGCAGCAAGGACTAGTCCGCGTACTGTGGCGGTTCGAAACGCATGCGGCTGTGGTGGCCGCCAGCCTCGATGGTGACCAGTTCGTGCAGTTCGCCGTCGGCGCCTTTCAGGGTCAGTTCGGGGACCATGCGGCGCAGGGTGCGATCCTGCGGGACCAGCTCCAGGGTCCAGGCGTCGATGTCTCCCGTGACGTCGATCTCGAAGTCGCTCTCCAGGGTCTCGCGGTCGCCGGTCAGCAGGGCGCGGAACAACCCGGCCAGGGTGGCCAGGGCGGGCTGTTCGTTGAGGTCGATCTCGCGGCTGGAGCCGCGACGTTCCAGGGTGAGGGTGTCACCCTCGATGTGCACGGTCTCGCCACGCGGGCCGTCGACCTGGCGGGTAAGGGTATCGGGGGGCTCGAAGGCCAGGGAGCCCGAGCGGGTCTCCGGGAATTCCAGCATCGGGTCGTCGCGGCGCTCTTCGAACGCGAGGGTCGCCGCGCGCTCGGTGGTCAGGACTTCGAGCAAGGCGCCGAGGGTGTCGTTGGCCAGGGCCGAAACAGGGACGAGAAGACCCAAGGCCAGGATCAGCGTGATGCCGGACTGGCGGATACGCGGGCCAAAGCCGTGGCCTCGCCTATTTGGATGCATCGTCCCAGAAGTCATAGAAATTGAACCAGTTGTAGGGGGCCTCGCGCACCCGCGCCTCGAGGCGATCGGCGTAGCGCTGTACCCAGTGTGCCAGGGCTGCATCGCGCTGCCCGCGTGGGGCCTCGATGGTCTCGGCGAAGGGTTCAAAGACGATATCGTAGCGGTTGCCCCCGCGATAGAGCCCGAAGCACAGGATCACCGGGACCTTGAGTACCGCGGCCAGCAGCAGTGGCCCTTGCGGGAACAGCGCGGTATCGCCGAGGAAGTTGCAGGCGACCATCTTGTCACTCTCGGCGACGCGGTCGCCCAGTGTTGCGATCAGCTCGCCGCGATCCAGGCACTCGCGGGCCTGGATCAGGGTCTCGGTACGCCCCAGCGGGATCACCGAGGCGGCGACCTCGGGGTTCAGGGCCTCCAGGACCTGGGTGATGCTCTGGTTGTGGTCGTTGTACATCAGGACCTTGACCGGAAAGTCGTACTTGCCCACCGCCAGCGCCCGCAGGGCCTCGAAGCTGCCCAGGTGCGCGCCCAGCAGGATCGCGCCGCGGCCACTTTCCACGTGTTCCAGGAAGGTCTCGCGGTTGTGTACCTGGATGTCCAGACAGGCGTCCTTGCCGGCGAGCAGGAAGACGCGGTCGAGGATGACCGCCGCAAAGCAGTGCAGGTGCCGGGCCAAATCGCCCAGGCGCGGTTCGCGCCCCAGGACGCGGCGCAGGTAGTTGCGACTGTGGCGGCGCGACTGCGGTGCGAACAGCAGGAAGTAGGCCGTGACCGGGTAGAGCAGGGTGCGGCTGGCGCGGCGCCCGAGATTCAGGGCCACCCAGAGGATGATGCGCAGGGCCAGGGGCGAGCCCCGTTCCGCCTGCTGAAACCAGCCGCGGCTCATGCGTCCGCGGTGTCGTGAGTCGTGATCAGTTGGCCGGCACAGAAGGTGACGGGGGCCTCGCCATCCGCCGCGAGTACGCGGAAGGCCTGACGGCCGCCTTGCCCGGGCGGATCGATCTCGACCCGGAATGCCGTCTCGGGTCCCAGGGGTGCGAGGAACTTGACCTGGGGGAGGGCCTCGACCGGCCCGAGACCGTGGGCGTGGGCCACCGTCGCGACCTGGTCGAGGATGACCACGCCGGGCACCACCGGGTGACCGGGGAAGTGTCCGGGAAGGGATGGGTGACCGGCCCCGATGCGGCGAATGGTGGACTGGATGAGGGTCTGCATCAGAGCGGGCGGCTCAGGCGCACTGGCCGTGGTGGGCGAGCAGGTCCAGCAGGATCTGGCGCGGCAGCTTGCCGGTGGCCGAACGCGGCAGGTGCTCCACGCGGACCAGCGGGCGCGGCAGGAACAGCGGGTCCATGCACTCGGCCAGTGCGGCCTGGATTTCGGCCGCGCTGCGATCCGGTGCCACCACCAGGGCGGCCAGCCGGGTCACGCCGTGCGCTTCCTGATCGGTGCCCGGCGGAATGAACACCCCGTCGAGTACCCCGGGGATTGCGTTGAGCCGGCGGTTGAGATCGGCCAGGGAGGCGCGTTTGCCGGCGATGTTCAGTTGATCGGCGAGGCGCCCCTCCATGCGGAAGTGGCCGACGTCCCGGACCTCGATGTGGTCCGGAAGCGGGACCGCTTCGGGGTGCTGGGGTCCCTGGACGCGCGCGAGGCCGTCGTCATTGCGGCGCAGTTGCACCCCGGGGTAGGCCGTCCAGTCGGATTCGCGGGTGGTGCGGCGGGTCGCAATGGCGCCGGCCTCGGTGCAACCGTAGATCTCGTCCAGCCGGCAGCCGAACACCCGTTCGGCCTGGCCGGCCGTTTCCGGGTCCAGGGGCGCGGTTGCGCAGAGGATGCGTTCCGGGGTCGGCCACTCCAGCCCCGCACGCAGGCAGGCGCTCAGATGAAAAGGTGTGGTGACCAGAACGGCCGGGGTGCAGTCCGCCAGTGCGGCACGGATGTCCTCGGGGTAGAACGGGCGTCCGGCGAGTAGGGTGGCGTGCCCCAGCAGGGCGTACAGGAGCGTGGACTCCAGACCGTACATGTGCTGCGGCGGGACCGTGCCGATCAGGGTCGGTCCGGAGCCATCCACCAGATCGAAGCATTCCAGCGCCTGCCAGGTGACAGCATGCAGGGCCTCCCAGCTCCGCGCATGGGCCGTGGGGGTGCCGGTGCTACCGGAGGAGAAGGCCAGAACGGCGGTCTGGTCGGCGGGGATCTCGGGGATCGCCCCGGTGGCCTCGCCCGCTTCGCCGCGGGCGGACACCCGCAGGATCGGGATTGCGATCTCGGCATCCGGGCCGTCGACCAGGGCAGGCGCGTCCGGGTATTGGCTGGCGATCTCGGCCAGGGTAGTGCTCCCGCGGTTCGGGGGCAGCAGATTGACCTGGCCGCGCAGCAGAATGGCGGCAAAGGCGACCGCGAAGTGGTAGCGGTCCTGGCACAGGTTGAAGGCCGCCTGCGCCTGCGGCAGGCGTGCGGCCAGCGCCTGCGCGTCGGCGAGGAAGGCGGCGCGCGAGATCGCCCGATCGCCGATGCGCGCCAGCGGGGCGGGCGTGTCGGCGATCAGTGGTCGAGTGACCTGCGGGGTATCTGTCACGGGTGCCTCAGCATCCGGTGGTGATCGACCCGCGCCAGCTCCATCAGGTAGGCCAGGAAGCCGTTGTGCGGCTCGTCGCGCAGGAGCCAGCGGCGCAGCGGATACTCCAGCAGGAACAGGCCGGCCAGCAAAAGGTAGTTGATCCCGTTGGCAAACAGGGCCCAGGTGGTGGCGGTGGCGAACAGCGCCAGCCAGGCGGACACGATCGCCAGTCCGGCACACAGCAGGGCCCAGGTAATGGTGAGGTTGCGCGTGTAGCGGTGCACCGCGGGGGTGTCGGAGGCCCCCATGGCCAGGGCATAGCGCGTGATCAGCGGGGTGGAGTCGCTGCGTAGCGAACGCGCGAACAGAAGCGACAAGAGCCCCATGATGAGTACCGGCAATGCGTACAGCAGCCAGGTGGCCATCCCGCCGAGGAGCAACAGGCTTATGCCCACGGCCAGGCTCGCGGCCAGCACGCCACGTCCGGCGGCGGCCAGCGAGGCCCATGCAGCCACCAGGATCAGGCTGGCCAGGACCGCCAGCGGCACCAACGGGATCTCGAAGGTCACGCCGAGGACGACCGCGACCGGATAACTCAGGGCCACGCAGGCGGCGAGTGGGGTGTTCACGATGTGGCTCGGTTGGCCTCGATATGGGCGCTCAGCGCACGCAAGGACGCGAAGATCTCGCGGTTGTTTTCGTCATCCGACCGGATCTGGACGCCGTAGGCGCGGGAGATGGCCAGGGCCAGCTCCAGGGCATCGATGGAATCCAGCCCCAGTCCTTCACGGAACAGCGCATCTTCCGGCTCGATTTCCTCCGGCGCGACCTCCTCCAGATTAAGGCTGTCCACGATCAGTTGGGCGACTTCCTGTTCGAACGCTGTTTGTGATGGCACGTGTTCCCCCGGTGCAGTGATGTGCGCATTTTGTGATCGCCTCCGAACTTGCCGTTCGCGCGAGGGTCACCCTGCTGTGGGCGCCGATGATACCCACACCCGAGGGGCCGTGGTACCCTCGCGACCAGACCGGGTCGCCTTATCTGGGGTTGCGGGCGGGCAAGCGGAGACGTGATTTGAGACAACCGGGACAGGAAGCCGTAACCGACGGGCGCTGCCAGGTGGTGGTGATCGGAGGAGGCCCCGCCGGCTCCACGGTGGCCTCCCGATTGGCGCAGAAGGGGCGCGACGTGGTGCTGCTGGAAAAGGCCCGGCATCCACGCTTCCACATCGGCGAATCCCTGCTGCCGATGAATATGCCGTTGTTCGAGGAACTGGGCGTGGCCGAAGCCATCGCGGCAATCGGCATCCCCAAGCACGGGGCCGAGTTCACCATCCCCGAGGCGCCCGACGCGCCGCGAACCTATTACTTCGAGCGTGCCCTGAACGACGACACACCCGCGTCGGCATGCGAGGTGCGGCGTTCGGAGTTCGACCACCTGTTGCTGGAAAACAGCGCCCGCCTGGGTGTGCGGGTGCTGGAAGAGGTCACTGTATTCGATGTCGCCCTGGCCGATCCCGCCAAGGGCGGGACCCAGCAGGTCACCGCGCGCGATGCATCCGGCAACACGCTGGAGTTCGAGGCCGATTTCGTGGTCGACGCCTCCGGTCGCGATACCTTCCTGGCGCGCCGCCTGGACCTGAAGGCGCGCAACCCGGAACACAACAGCGCCGCGATCTTCGGGCACTTCAACAACGTGCCGCGGCGTGCCGGGCGCGATGCCGGCAACATCAGTATCTACTGGTTCCAGCACGGCTGGATCTGGATGATCCCGTTGCGCGACGGGGCGATGAGCGTGGGCGCGGTCTGTTTTCCCGAATACCTGAAGACGCGCAAGACCAAGCCCGAGACGTTCCTGTGGGACACGCTGAAGCTTTGCCCGCCGGCCTTCGAACGCATGCAGGGCGCGGAGCTGGCCGGCCCGGTCAACGCCACCGGCAATTTCTCCTACCGCTCCAGTCAGGCCCACGGCCCGGGTTATCTGCTGGTCGGCGATGCGTTCACCTTTGTCGACCCGGTGTTCTCCAGCGGGGTCTATATCGCGATGTCGGGGGGCTTCCGCGCCGCCGATGCGGTGGATCGCTGCCTGGAGCATCCGGCGCGCTCCGCACGCTATCTGCGTGCTTTTGAGCGCGACGTGCGCCGTGGCGTCCGCCGTTTCTCCTGGTTGATCTATCGTTTCAACAGCCCGGTGATGCGCAAGCTGTTCATGGGTCCGCGCAATACCTTCGGGATGGAGCAGGCGGTGATCTCGCTGCTGGCCGGGGATGTCTACCGCAATACCCGTGTGCAGTGGTCCCTGCGCGCCTTCAAGACGGTGTACTACGTGCAGATGGCGCTGAACCTGCCGCGGGCCCTGGCCTTCTGGGCGCGGCGCCGGCGCAACGCGCGGCTGCACTTCACCGGCGGCACCACGCCCGAAGACGAGGCCTGAGAAGGCTCCCGTGGGCGAGGTGCGCGTCGGACTGGGTCGCATCGGGCCGGACGGCCTGGCG
This sequence comes from Thioalkalivibrio sp. ALMg3, assembly GCF_000381225.1. Classification (NCBI taxonomy): domain Bacteria; kingdom Pseudomonadati; phylum Pseudomonadota; class Gammaproteobacteria; order Chromatiales; family Ectothiorhodospiraceae; genus Thioalkalivibrio; species Thioalkalivibrio sp. ALMg3. The sequence goes on from NZ_KB906219.1 coordinate 56,331, forward strand.
ACCTTTGCGCTGTCGAATCTGATCATCCTGGCCACCGGCGGCTTGTCCTGGCTGGCGCTGTGGCTCTACACCGTGCACTGGTCGCGGCGGCGGCGCTGCCCCGGGCGCGGGGACTGCATCCTGGTGCTGGGGCAGCAGCTGGAGTCGGGGGCGCCCGGTCCGGGCTACCGCCTGCGCCTGCTGCGCGCCGTGCGTCTGGCGCGCCGGAATCCCGATGCCCGGATCCTGGTGCTGGGTGGGCAGACCTCCCCCGGTGCTCCCAGCGAGGCCGCCGCGGGCGCGGCCTTTCTGCAACACCACGGGATCGCGGCGACGCGCATCCGTACCGAAGACGCCTCGCGGCATACGCTGGAGAATCTGCGCAATGCGCGCGATCTGCTGACGGCGACGCCGGAGGCCGGTGATGCGCCCCTGGTGCTGGTGACCAGTCGCTTCCATCTCGCCCGGGCGGTCGCCATTGCGCGCGGCATGGGATTGCGCGTCTGCCCCTGTCCGGCGGAGCCGGGCTCCACCGTATCGGCGGCGCGCCTGGCGCGCGAATGCTGGATGCTGCACTGGTACCACACCGGCCGCACCCTGGCGCGCCTGATCCGCCACCGGGGTATGCTCGAACGGATCAGCTGATGTTCTTCAAGCGCGAAGCGCACGAAGACACGAAGGCGGGCAAGAGCGATCAACAGGGATTCAAGGGGTATGGGCCCGAGGCTACTACCGCCTTGGGTGCAGCCGGTCCTCTGTGCGGCCCGTCAGCCTGGATCCTTCCCGTCTCCCGTCAATACTTTTTCGGTCTGCTGCGTGTGCCTCGTGGTGAACAGCGCCCTCACATCGCGCGGATGCGTTCGCGCTGGGCGGCGAGCTGGTCGCGGGTGGCGTGCATCTCGGCGACGCGGTCGCGTTCCTTCTGCACCACCTCGGCCGGGGCGCGGTCGACGAAGCTCGCGTTGGAAAGCCGCTGCTCGCTCTGTTCGAGGTTCTTGTCGAGCTTGCCGATTTCCTTGTCCAGGCGTGCGAGCTCGGCGTCCTTGTCGATCAGCCCGGCCAGCGGAATCAGCAGCTGCATGTCGTCGACCAGGGCCATCGCGGATTCCGGCGCCTCGTCGGCCGTGTCCAGCCAGGTGACGCTCTCGGGCTTGGCGAGGAACTCCAGCAGGCCGCGGTGGCGGGTGTAGCGCTCCTGGTCGGCGTCGGTCCAGTTCTTTACCAGCACCGGCAGCGGTTTGGCGGGAGCGATGTCCATCTCCGCGCGGATGCGGCGCAGCCCGGTGATGAAGTCCTTCACCCAGTCGAGCTCGGCCGTGGCGGTCGCGTCACGCGGGAAGCCGTCGCGGCCAGGCCAGGGGCGCTGCACCAGGAATTCGATGTCATCCGTGATGCCGGCATGCGGTTTCACGTTGGTCCAGATGGCCTCGGTGATGAACGGGGTCACCGGGTGCAGCAGGCGCAGCAGGGCCTCGAGCACGGTGACCAGGGTATTGCGTGTGGCGCGCTTGACCGCCTCCGGCGTGGCGTCGTCGTTCAGCACCGGCTTGGTCAGCTCCAGGTACCAGTCGCAGTAGTCGTGCCAGGTGAACTCGTAGAGCGTCTGCGCGGCGAGGTCGAAGCGGTAGGCATCGAGCTGCGCCGTGGCGGTCTCGGCAGTGGCGGCCAGGCGGTCAAGGATCCAGCGGTCGGCCAGCGTGCGGTGTTCCGCGGTATCGGCCGCGGCGGAGCAGTCGTGGCCCTCGACGTTCATCAGCACGAAGCGCGAGGCGTTCCACAGCTTGTTGCAGAAGTTGCGATAGCCCTCGATGCGGCCGAGGTCGAACTTGATATCGCGCCCGGTGGTGGCGAGTGCCGCCAGGGTGAAGCGCAGGGCATCGGTGCCAAAGGCGGGGAAGCCGTCGGGGAAGGCCTTGCGCGTGGCCTTCTCGATCTTCTGCGCCATCTGCGGCTGCATCAGGCCGCGGGTGCGTTTGGCCACCAGGCCGTCGGCGCTGATGCCGTCAATGAGATCGATCGGGTCGATCACGTTGCCCTTGGACTTGGACATCTTCTGGCCTTCCGAGTCGCGGATCAGGCCGGTGACGTACACCTCGCGGAAGGGCACATCCCCCATGAAGTGCTCGCCCATCATGATCATGCGGGCGACCCAGAAGAAGATGATGTCGAAGCCGGTGACCAGCACGCTGGTCGGGTAGAAATCCTTCAGTTCCTGCGTCTGCTCCGGCCAGCCGAGGGTGGAGAACGGCCACAGCGCCGAGCTGAACCAGGTGTCCAGCACGTCTTCGTCCTGTTCGAGCACCACGTCCGCGCTCAGGCCGTGCTTTGCGCGCACCTCGTCCTCGGAGCGCCCGACGTACACGTTGCCGTCGGTGTCGTACCAGGCCGGGATGCGGTGGCCCCACCAGATCTGGCGCGAGATGCACCAGTCCTCGATGTTGCGCATCCACTCGAAGTAGGTCTTCGACCAGTTTTCCGGCACGAAGCGGATGCGGCCGTCCTCCACTGCCTTGATCGCCGGTTCGGCCAGCGGGCCGGCCTTCACGTACCACTGGTCGGTCAGATAAGGCTCGACCACGGTGCCGGAGCGGTCGCCGCGCGGGACCATCAGCTTGTGGTCGTCGATCTTTTCGAGCAGTCCTTCTGTATCCAGGTCGTCGACAACCTTCTGCCGGGCCTGGTAGCGGTCCAGCCCGCGATAGGCGGCCGGCACGTTGTCGTTCATGCAGGCGTCGATGGTCAGGATGTTGATCACCGGCAGGTCGTGGCGCTGCCCCATGGCGTAGTCGTTGAAGTCGTGCGCCGGGGTGATCTTCACGCAGCCAGAGCCGAACTCGGCCTCGACATAGTCGTCGGCAATGATCGGGATCTCGCGCCCGACCAGCGGCAGCCGGATCGTCTTGCCGATCAGGTGCTGGTAGCGCTCGTCCTCCGGATGCACCGCGACGGCGGTGTCGCCCAGCATGGTCTCCGGGCGGGTGGTCGCGACGGTCAGGTGCCCGGAGCCGTCCGCCAGCGGGTAGCGGAAGTGCCACAGGTGGCCGGCCTCTTCCTCCGACAGCACCTCCAGGTCGGACAGCGCGGTGTGCAGCACCGGGTCCCAGTTGACCAGGCGCTTGCCGCGATAGATCAGGCCCTCGTCATGCAGGCGTACGAAGACCTCGCGCACCGCGTGGGACAGGCCATCGTCCATGGTGAAGCGTTCGCGCGACCAGTCCACCGAGTCGCCGAGGCGGCGCATCTGGCGGGTGATGGTGCCGCCGGATTCGTGTTTCCACTCCCACACGGCCTTCAGGAAGTTCTCGCGCCCGAGGTCGTGGCGGCTCTTGCCGTCGGCACCCAGCTGGCGCTCCACCACCATCTGCGTGGCGATCCCGGCATGGTCGGTGCCGCCTTGCCACAGGGTCCGGTCGCCGTGCATCCGGCGGTAGCGGATCAGGGTGTCCATCAGGGTGTGCTGGAAGGCGTGCCCCATGTGCAGGGTGCCGGTGACGTTCGGGGGCGGCAGCAAGATGCAGTAGTTGGCGTCGCCCGTCGCCGGTGGCGCGAAGATATTCGCGGCCTCCCAGCGGTCGTACTGGGTCTGCTCGATGCTCTTGGGGTCGAAGCTCTTGTCCATGATCGCGGGCGCGCTCGGGTCGGAGTGTGGGGAAAGCCGCGCATTATAACGGCGCGGCGCGCTGGCCGCCCGGGGGATATGCCGTTGTCCGGCTACTGCCGTGGAGGCTGGCCCTGGTTCGTCATCCGGTGTTTACGGTGCCTCCGGTCCGCCGCCTGCCACGCGCTCTCTCGCGAGCGCACTGCGAGGTACTTTCTTGCTTGCCCAAGAAAGTACCCGAAGAAGGGCACCCGGATTCCGCCCGGGAACCTCGCTCCGGACGTGCTGGGCCGGCGGCGCTGAACTCGCTACGCCTGCGGCTTCGCTCAGACATCCAGCGCCCCATGTCTATTGTTAACTGGCCGGCCCATCACGCCCTCCGCGAGGGGCTTCATACGGGAGGAGAAGGTCACAACAGACGGTATCCCGTAGGGTGCGGTTGAGCGCAGCGAAACGCACCGTTCCCCACGTCGTGCGAGACCCTGATGCGATTCGCTTCGCTCATCACATCCTACGCCCCCCGGCGCCCGCTACGCGGGCGCGGCACGCCATGGCCGCAGGCCGAGCGTGCCCAGATGCCGGAACAGCCCGCCTCCATCCAATGGCACAGGCCTTCGGACCGCCGTTGTCTTGACCTACCTCCCCGTTGTCGTCGCGCCGAGTGGAGAGGCTTTTCGCGGGATTCAAGGCGCTGGATGTCTGAGCGGAGCCGCAGGCGCAGCGAGTTCAGCGCCGCCCGCGAAAAGCCTCGGAGCGAGGGAAACCCCGGCCCGCGCAGCGGGCCGGGGTCGCGGCAGTCGGGCGTGTTTCTTGGGTACTTCTTTGCACGAGCAAAGAAGTACCTCGCGGTGCGCTCGCGAGAGAGCGCGTGGCAGGCGGCGGACCGGAGGCACCGTAAACACCCAACGACGAACCGGGACCAGCCACAACAAGGCAGGCGGTGGATCGGAGGCAATGTAGACACCTGAGGCTGAACTGCGCCCGGGCCCGGCGCTGCGAGGACCCTGGTCAGGTGGTGGCGATGCGGTCGAGCAGGGCGCGGTAGCCGGCGCGGTAGTCGGGATACTGCAGGCGATAGCCACTGGCATGCAGGCGCTTGTTGCAGCAGCGCTTGCCGGAGACTCCGCCCTCGGGCATTGGCGGTGTGCCGGGCGGATCGATCTCCATCGCCTGTGCCAGCCAGGCGAGCAGCTCGTGGCGCAGGGCGGGCTCGTCATCCACGCCCAGATAAATCGGGTCGGGGTCATCCAGATGGAACAAGTGGGTCAGCAGGCCCACGCAGTCATCGCGGTGGATGCGGTTGGTCCAGACCGGTGCTTCGTGCTGACCGCGCACGCCCTCGCGCACCTTGCGCAGGTGGTACTCGCGCCCCGGGCCATAGATGCCGCCAAAGCGCACGACCACGCCGGGAAAGGGACTGTCGGCCAGCAACTGCTCGGCTTCCCGCAGGGCGCGCCCGGAGAACCGGGTGGGTTCGGTGGGGCTGGCCTCGTCCACCCAGCGGCCGTCGTCGGCGCCGTAGACCGAGGTGCTGGAGACGAATACAACGCGGCGCGGCCGCTGGCTGGCCCGTTCCAGGGCGGTCAGGGTGTTGCGCAGGCCGTCAACATAGGCGCGACGATAGGCGGGCTCGGTGAATTCGCCCGGAGTGGCGATGAAATAGACGGTGTCGAGCGCCGGCGGCAGCTCCGGCAGGCCGTCCGCGACGCCGAAGTCGCCGGCCAGGGGCCGGATCGGCTTCGGGATGGGTTCTGGCTGGCGGCGCAGGCCCCAGACGGCATGTCCCGCGACGGCGAGCGGTTGGCCGACGGCGCAGCCGAGGTCGCCGCAGCCCATGATCAGGATGTTGGCCATTGTTCCCTCCGCGATCGTGCTTCGCACGCTACCGGCTTTGCCGGTGAAAGACCAGCCCCGGAGTGAGGGTTCGACCCGGGTCCATGGGTCGGGCATCCTGAGCGGGACGCAGATGACGGGAGGTGCGGCTTGGGCAAGGCCAGGCGGACAACAAACAACGCTACGTGTGCCTGCGGCTCGGGGCAGGACCGGATGGCCTGCTGCGGGCCGTATCTGGACGGAACGGCCTCGGCGCCGACGGCGGAGACGCTGATGCGGTCACGTTTTACAGCCTTCGTCGAGGGACGGGAGGATTACCTGCGGGCCACCTGGGCTCCGGAGACCCGACCGGCATCGCTGGGGCTGGATCCGGATCAGCGCTGGCTGGGGCTGGCGATCCGCGCGACCGAGGCGGGTGGGCCGGATGACGTCGAGGGCTGGGTCGAGTTCGTCGCGCGATCAAGGCTGCACGGCCAGGGCGTGCGTCTGCACGAGCGCAGCCGGTTTCGTCGCGAGGACGGCCGCTGGGTTTATGTCGACGGGGAATTTCCGGGGGCATGACAGCCGCAGCGGATGCGGTCGCATCGCCGGTGAGTCCGGCGTTGCTGGAGCGGGTGCTGGAGTGCTTGCGCGTCCGGCCGGACGGGCTGACCGAGCACGCCCTGATCACGCAGTTGCGCGACGCGGGAGTGGAGCCGTTTGCCGGGGCGCGGCTGCAGGAGCCACTGAGCCTGTTTCAGACACACTTCCTGTTGTTCCACTGCCTGTATCGGCTGCGCGACCGCCTGGCGGAGCAGGGCGAGTGGCTGCGGATTCATTGCCTGGATATCGGCATCGAGCCGGTGTCGGGTGTCCCGCGGGCGGGCGGGTTCCCGGTCCCGCACGATCCCTTGCGGGCCTATTACCTCGATCCGACCCGGCTGGACACCATGGATGCGGCGGCGGTCGAGGCGCTTCTGGGCGAGTTCTGGTCGCGCCTGGGGCGCGACGAGCAGCGCGAGCAGGCCCTGGCGGTGCTGGAACTGGCGGACCCGGTGGATGCGGACACCATCCGCCACCAGTACCGCCGGATGGCGCAGCGACACCACCCCGACCGGGGTGGGGACACGGCGACACTGCAGCGGATCAACGCGGCCCGGTGGGTCCTGCTGACCGGCGAGTGAACACGCCGGGGCTCAGTCGTCGGAGTCGGACATGGTGGTCACGAACGCCTGTTCCACGGTGAATGTGCCCACGCCCTTGTAGTTGGTCTGGGTCCAGCCATGTTCGGTGAGCCACTCGCTCATCTCGCGGTTCATCGCCGGGTTGCCGCACAGCATCACGCGGTCGTGTTCCGGGTCCGCGGGCGGCAGATCGAGGATCTGGCTGAGTTCCCCGGAGCGGAACATGTCGGCGCCGCGCTGGTTGTTGTCATACGGCTGCTGCGCGATCGGGCAGGCGAAGTCATGGTTCTCGCGGGTCACGGTCGGCACGTAGCGCAGGCGGTCGCTGATGCGCGACTCGATCTCCTGGCGGTAGGCCAGTTCCTCGACGGTACGAACGCTGTGTACCAGCACTGCATTGTCGAAGTGCTCGAACAGCTCCGGGCTGCGGATCAGCGAGATGAACGGGGCGAGCCCCGTGCCGGTGGCCAGCATGTACAGGGTGCGACCCGGCTGCACGTAGTCGAAGGTGAGCGAGCCGGTGACCTTGGTGTTGATCCAGATCGAATCACCCGGTCCAGCCTCGGCCAGGCGGCTGGTCAGGGCGCCATCCGGCACGTGGATGCTCAGGAACTCCAGTTCCTCGGCCTCGGGTTCGGAGACGATCGAATACGCACGCGGAATCAGCTTGCCCTCGGGGCGCAGCCCCAGGGTCACGAACTGCCCGTTCTTGAATTCCAGACCCTCCGGGCGCGTGGTGGTGAAGCTGAAGGTCTTGTCCGACCAGCGGCGCGTGGAGGTGATGCGTTGTTCCGAATACGGCATAAGTGCGTGGTTTTCCGATTATTGTTCGGTCCTACGCTAGCAAGTCCTGGTGCCGGAAGCGAAAGCGCCGGCAAAAACCAAGGAAAACACTCGGAAATGGGTGCCGCTCGTCAGTGGACGTTGCTGTCGATGGGCGTGAGGTGTTGCTCCAGCGGTGCCGGTTCCGACAGGTAGAAGCCCTGCACGAAGTCCAGGCCGATCTCTCGCAGGCGGTCCATGGTCGCGGCTGATTCGACACACTCGGCGATGGTGCGCAGGCCGAGGACATGACCCACGCGATGAATGGCCGTGACCATGGCCGAGTCCACCGCGTTGTGGGCAATATCGCGCACGAAGCTACCGTCGACCTTGATGAAGTCCACCGGCAGGTTCTTCAAGTACCCGAATGACGACAGACCGCTGCCGAAGTCGTCCAGGGAGAAACGACAGCCCATGTAGCGCAGGGTGCGGATCAGGCTCTGGGCACGTTCGTGGTGGCTGATGGCTGCGGTCTCGGTGATCTCGAAGATGATGCAGCGCGGCGGGATCGCGTAGTGCTGCAGGCGCTCGGTGACGAACTCCAGCATGCTCTCCTGCGCCAGCGACTGGCCCGAGAGGTTGATCGCCAGGGTGGGGTCGCAGTGGGAGGGGTTCTCGCGCGGCGCACGATGCCGGGCGAGCATGGCGAAGGCGTTGTCGATGATGTGGCGGTCGATATCCGGCATCAGGTGGTAGCGCTCCGCGGCCGGGATGAAGCTGCCCGGCGGGATCAGCCGGCCATCCTCGTCGCGCAGGCGCATCAACACCTCGACATGGGCAAGGTCCGGGTCGACCGGGCCCAGCGGGTGGACGGCCTGGCCGAACAGCGCGAAGCGCCCTTCCTCCAGCGCCGAGCGGATGCGGCCGACCCATTCCATCTCCCCGCGTCGGCGGCGCAGGGCCTGGTCGCTGGGCTGCCAGACGTAGACCTGGTTGCGGCCGTTTTCCTTGGCGGCGTAGCAGGCGGAGTCCGCCTGGCTGAGGATCTCGGGCAGGGTCTGTTCCGGGCCGCTGACCGGCACCAGACCGATGCTGACGCCGACATCGAAACGCCGGCCCTCCCATGCGAAGCGCAGGGACTGCACGGTCTCCAGCATCTTCCGGGCAATCGCCTCGGCGCGTTCGGGCGGGCAGTGGTACAGCAGCACGCCGAATTCGTCGCCACCCAGGCGAGCCAGGGTGTCGTTCTCGCGGATCAGGTGCCGCAGGCGCTCGGAGAGTTCCCGCAGGAGCTCGTCGCCGGCCTGGTGACCGCAGGTGTCGTTGATGATCTTGAACTGGTCGAGGTCCATGTAGAACACCGCATGCGGCGTCTCGCCCTCCTCCTGAATGTGCAGGGCCTGGTCCAGCCGCCGCTCGAATTCGCGGCGGTTGCACAGGCCGGTGAGGTCGTCATGGGTCGCCTGATGGTTGAGCTGCTGGGTCATCTGCCACAGCTCGGTGTGGTCGTGCAGCACGACCACCACACCCTGGGCCTCGCGGTTCGGGCGTTGCAGGGGCGAGGCCAGCATGCGTACCACGCGGGTTTCGCCGTCGGCGCGATGCAGTATGCGTTCGGGCGATTCCACGGTACCGCCCAGGTTCAGGCAGTGTTCCACCGGGCGGAGCACGCTGGCCCCCGTCCGGGTGTCTTCCAGGTCCAGCAGTTCGTCCACCAGGTGGCCCTGGGCGCTGGTGGCATCCAGCCCCAGCAGTACCTGGGCGGCGGGGTTCAGGTAGGTCAGGCGCCCGTGGGTGTCTGCGGTGATGACCCCGTCGCTGATCGATTGCAGCGTGGTTAGCAGGCGGTCCCGTTCGGCACCCGTGGCGGCCTCCGCGGCCCGCAGCGAGGTGACGTCCCAGGCCACGCCGAGTGCGCCGTCCGGACCCTTTTCTGGGTCTTTCATGGGGATCCACGAGACGCTGAGATGCGTACCGTTGACGGTGTCCTCGAACTGGAAGGCTTCGCCCGCGAGGGCGCGTTCGGCGGCCTCCAGTGTGCCGGGCTGGTCCGCATAGACGTCGTGGAAATTGCGCCCGACCACCTCGCCGGGGTTCAGACCCAGGGCCTGCAGCCCGGCCCCCTCGGAAAGCGTGAATCGGCCGTCTGCGTCCAGCGCGAACAGGATCAGTGGGGCGTGGCGAATGGTCGCGCCCAGCTGGGTCTCCAGGCTCTTCAGCGCCTGCTCCGACTGACGCTCGCGGGTGATGTCGCGGACGGTCGCGAAGACCTCGAGCTCGCCGTCCGTGCGGATCGCGTTGATGTGCACCTCGGCCGGAAATTCGCCACCGTCACTGCGCCGGTAGCGGCTTTCGAAGTGCGCGGGGAGGCGCTGTTCGGGGTTGGAGTGGGCCTGGTCCACGTCGTCCTGAGTGGCCTGCAGGTCCAGCTCGGTGATGTGCACGCCGCCGGTCAGTTCGGCGCTGGTATAGCCCAGAAGTTCGCAGGCGGCGTAGTTGGCCGCGACGATCCCGCCCTTGCGGTCGAGGACCAGATGAGCCTCGGGCGCCTGTTCGAAGATCCGCTGATAGCGCGTGGTGTCCGGGTGATCGGGCATGGCGGCGGGCTGAACCTTTGGTGGCGGGCCGGGCCCCGCGTCGGGGCGTGATTCGGCACCGGAGTGTCGCCGGTTGCGCCGGCACTGGCAACCTTGGAAGGTGCGGATTTGCCTCTTCCGGGGCGGTTTCTGCTTGCCCGGCTTACCCGGGCGCTTGGGTGAGCCGGGACAGGTTTTCCGTGGACAGGGGCGCGCTGTGCGGGGGATTGCGCAGTTGTTCGCGCGCCCAGGCGGCGTGTTCGCGCACCAGCTCGGAAGGGTGCTCGGCGCGGGCGGCCAGGGCCGCGTCCGCCTCGGGTGTGGCCGGACCGTTGCCCAGGGCCACAGCGAGGTTGCGCAGCCACTGCGCATGGCCGATTCGGCGAATGGCCATGCCCTCGGTGCGGGCGAGGAAGGTTGCCTCGTCCCAGGCGAACAGCTCGATCAGGCTGGCGCTATCCAGACCGTGGCGGGCGATGAAGTCGGGTTCCGCCGTGACCTCGGCAAAGCGGTTCCAGGGGCAGACCAGCTGGCAGTCGTCGCAGCCGTAGATGCGGTTGCCGATCAGCGGGCGCAGGTCCTCGGGGATCGCACCCTTCAGTTCGATGGTCAGGTAGGAGATGCAGAGGCGTGCGTCCAGGTCGTACGGCCCGCGGAAGGCCCGGGTCGGGCAGACATCGAGACAGGCGGTGCACTGGCCGCAGTGCTCGTCCACGGGTTCGTCCAGTGGCAGTGGCAGGTCGGTAAACAGCTCCCCGAGAAAGAACCAGGAGCCGCTCTCGCGCGCCAGCAGATTGGTGTTCTTGCCAATCCAGCCCAGCCCGGCGCGGGCGGCCAGGGCCTTTTCCAGGATTGGCGCGCTATCGGTGAAGGCGCGATAGCCGAACGGCCCGACCTCCGCCTCGATCCGGCGCGCGAGGGTGGTCAGGCGCTTGCGCAGCAGCTTGTGGTAGTCGCGGCCCAGGGCATAGCGCGAGACATAGGCGTGATCGCGTTCGGCCAGCTGGATCGCCGGGCGCCGGGTGGCCGGCGGGAAGTAGTCCATGCGCACGCTGATGATGCGCTGCACACCGGGCATCAGGGCATCCGGGGCGTGGCGCAGGGGGGCGCGGTCGGCCATCCAGTCCATGTCGCCGTGCGAGCCCTGGGCCAGCCAGTCGTCCAGATGCCGGCGATCCGCCTCGGGCACCTCGGCGGGGGCGATGCGCACGGCCTGGAAGCCGAGCTCGCGTCCCCAGTCGCGGATGCGTTCGGCAAGCTCGGTGGATTGGCGTGGATCGAGGCGCTGAGGCACGATTTCGGCTTCCGCGACGGAGGTGATGGCGTGAATCATGAACCCGACCCACAAGCATTGACCAGCGCACTGTTCGATAACGCGGGCATGCGGGCCCTGGATGCCGCCGGCCTGGCCCTGCCGGGGATGGCGCCGGGCGAGCTGATGGAGCGTGCCGGTCAGGCCCTGCTGGCGGTGGTGCGCCGCGACTGGCCGCAGGCCCGCCGCATCGGGATCCTGTGCGGGCCCGGCAACAACGGCGGAGACGGCTACGTGCTTGCCCGGCTGGCGGCCGAGGCCGGGCTGGAGGTGCGGGTCCATGGCGGCCCCTCGCGGGCGCGCCCCGAGTCCGATGGTCGCCAGGCCCATCGGCGCTGGCAGGAGGGCGGCGGCGAGGTCCATGCCCTGGAAAACTTCGACCCGGCGGCCGCGGACCTGTGGGTGGATTGCCTGTTCGGGATCGGCTTGGAGCGGCCGCTGACCGATGCCTACGGCGCGGTGATCGAGTCGTTGAACGCGAGTGGGCGGCAGGTGCTGGCGGCCGATGTGCCCTCGGGCGTGGATATCGATCGCGGCCGGGTCCTGGGGGAGGCGGTCAGGGCGAATCACACCCTGACCATGATCGCCGACAAGCTGGGCCTGCATACCGGGGCCGCGGTCGACCGGGTCGGCCAGGTGGAGGTGGCCCCGCTCGATCTCCCTGCCTCGGTGGCCCATGGCATCGCGCCGGTTGCGCGTCGGGTCGGGCCAGAGGACTGGCGGCAGCGTCTGCCGGTACGGCGCCCGGGGGCGCACAAGGGCGACTGTGGGCATGTGCTGATCGTGGGCGGCGCGCCCGGCTACTCGGGGGCCGCGCGGCTGGCGGCGACGGCCGCCCTGCGCGCCGGGGCCGGCCGTGTGACCCTGGCCACGCACCCCGAGCATGCGGCCTGGGCGAACCTGGAGCGACCCGAGTTGATGGTGCGTGGCGTGGCGGACGCCAGCGAGTTGCAGGCCCTGATGCGTCGCGTCGATGTCGTCGCGGTGGGACCGGGACTGGGACAGGACGCCTGGGGTCGTGGCCTGTGGCTGGCGGTGGCGGATGCCGACCTGCCCCGGGTGGTGGATGCCGATGCCCTGAACCTGCTGGCCGAGGCCCCGCGTCGGGGCGAGGACTGGGTGCTGACCCCGCACCCAGGCGAGGCTGCCCGTCTGCAGGGGCAGGACGTGGCCACCATCGAGGCCGATCGCCCCGGGCAGGTGCGGGCGCTGGCCGCGCGCCTGGGTGGAGTGGTGTTGCTGAAGGGGGCGGGCACGCTGGTCGCCAGTTCGGGTGCGGAGCCGCTGGCCTGTGTCACCGGCGGCCACCCCGGTATGGCCACCGCCGGTAGCGGGGACGTGCTGACCGGCATCATCGCGGCGCTGCGCGGGCAGGGCGCGGATGCGCGCAGCGCCGCGGAGATCGGGGCCGCCTGGCACTGCGCCGCAGCCTGCATCGCGCGTGATCGCCTGGGCGGGGCGCGCGGGATGCTGGCCGGGGATCTGGCCGAAGCCCTGCCGGCCGCGGCCGGGGGTGGGGCATGACGGTAGCAGCGCCCCCTCTGATCCTCCCGCACCTGGAGGCGACCGAGGCGGCCGGGGCCGCGTTGGCGGCGCTCGACGCCCCGCATATCGTGTTCCTGGAGGGTGATTTGGGTGTCGGCAAGACCACCTGGGTTCGGGGTCTGCTGCGCCGGCTCGGGCATGAAGGCGCGGTCCGCAGTCCGACCTACACCCTGGTGGAGCCGTATGCGCTGGCGGGGCGCGAGGTCCTGCACTTCGACCTTTATCGCCTGGGTGATCCCGAAGAACTCGAGTACCTGGGGGTGCGCGAGGCCTTCGGGGGCGATGTCCTGTGGCTGGTGGAGTGGCCGGAGCGCGGTGCGGGCTGGCTGCCGGCGCCGGATCTGGTGGTGCGCCTGGCGCATCGCGAGGGCACAGCCGAAGGCCGGGAGCTGTGGCTGGAGGGGCCGCTGGCGGCGGCCTACCACCGGGTGCTTCGGGACCAGGAGATCGTGACAGGGTGACACGCCGGGGCTGCCCCGGAGTTGGCCCGCCACGCGCACAATGCGCGATATCTCGCTCATAAAGAAAGAAAATTGCTATTGCTTTTCCAGAAAAAGCGTCCACAATGTAGTCAGAACCCCTGATTACAAAGGGAAACGCCGTGGGCCAATCAACATCGCCGGATCTGCGCCGCCGCCAGCTGCTGCGCGCCATGACTGCCCTCGGGCTGGTCGGGATGCCTTTGCCGGCCCTGGCTCGCACGGACGTCCGGCGCGTGCGTATGTCCGTGGATGGCGGAACCACCCGTCTGGTCTTCGACATGGACGGCGAGGCGGAATACTCCATGTTCCACCTGCAGTCTCCCGACCGCCTGGTGGTGGATCTGGAGAACGCGCGGGCCGTGGAAGACCTGACCATCAGCGATAACCCGCGCTCGGCGATCAAGGCCGTGCGCCATGCCGCACGCAATGGCTCCGATCTGCGCGTGGTGTTCGACCTGCGCAAGCCGGTGGAGCCGAGCAGTTTCGTGCTGATGCCGGCACAGGGTGCGCCGCACCGCCTGGTCCTGGATCTGGCCAGCGGCGAGGCACCCGCCGCGCCGCGCTCGGCGGAGAACAACGGCTCCCGCCGTGGGCGCTCGCAGGAGGACCTGCGCGATGTCGTGGTCGCCATCGATGCCGGTCATGGTGGGCATGATCCGGGTGCCATCGGCCCCGCCGGCACCCGCGAGAAGGACGTGGTCCTGCAGATCTCGAAGCGTCTGGCCGATCGCGTGAACAGCGAGCACGGCATGAAGGCCGTGATGACCCGCAGTGGCGACTATTTCCTGCCCCTGCGCGAGCGCATCGAGCGGGCGCGCAAGGCGGACGCCGATATCTTCGTGTCCATCCACGCCGACGCGATCGCCAATCGCAGTGTCCAGGGTTCGTCGGTGTACATGCTGTCCGAGCGCGGGGCCTCCAGCGAGGCGGCGCGCTTCCTCGCCCAGCGCGAGAACCAGGCGGATCTGAGCCTGGGCGGGGTGCCGATCAACGGCAAGGACGATTCCCTGACCAACGTGCTGCTGGATCTGGCCCAGAGCGGGAGCCTGGAGGCCAGCAACACCCTGGCCGAGCGGATGATCGCGGAGCTCCACCGGGTGGGCAAGGTGCGCAAGCCGGAGGTAGAGCGCGCGAACTTTGCGGTCCTGCGCTCGCCGGACGTGCCGTCGGTCCTGGTCGAGGCGGCCTTCATCTCCAATCCCTCCGAGGAGCGCAAGCTGCGCAGCACGACCTTCCAGAACTCGCTGGCGGACGCCCTGCTGACCGGGTTGCGGTCGTACTTCTCCACCCATGCCCGTCCGGGCACGCTGATCGCCGACGGCCAGCCCGACCAGCACATCATCCGCCCGGGCGAGACCCTCTCCGGGATTGCCGATCGCTATCGCCTGTCGCTGGCGGACCTGCGTTCGGCCAACGATGTCCGCGACGACCGCATTTACGCCGGCCAGGTCCTGCGTATCCCCCGCGACTCCTGAGCCCGGCACCTCCGGGCAGCCCGTCACGTCTTGCAGGCGTTGTTCGGCCGCCGGCTAGGCACTCCGGCGCTGCCCCGGTTAGGCTAGGCACCCGGTTCTCGTCTCTCCCAGGTGTCGCGCGTGGCGATCGCAAAGCTCTCCGAACAACTGATCAACCAGATCGCCGCCGGCGAGGTGATCGAGCGTCCGGCCTCGGTGGTCAAGGAGCTGCTGGAGAACGCCCTGGATGCCGGGGCGACGCGGGTGGATGTGCGCCTGGAGCAGGGTGGCATTCGACTGATCCAGATCAGCGACAACGGCAGCGGGATCTATCGCGACGAGATGCCGCTGGCCCTGTCGCGCCACGCCACCAGCAAGATCGCCTGCATGGACGATCTCGAGGCGTTGCATACCCTGGGCTTTCGCGGCGAGGCCCTGCCCTCGATCGCCTCCGTCTCGCGGCTGTCGCTGACCTCCATGGTGGCGGACGAGCGCAACGGCTGGCGCCTGACCGGGGACGGCTCCGATGTCTTCCGCGAGGCCGCCCCGGCGTCACATCCGGTGGGCACGACCGTCGAGGTCCGCGACCTGTTCTTCAACGTCCCGGCGCGGCGCAAGTTCGTGCGTACCGAACGCACCGAATACAACCACTGCGAGAACGTGATCCGCACCCAGGCGGCTGCTTGTCCCGAGGTCGCCTTCAGCCTGCGCCACAATGACCGCGTCACCCTGGACCTGCCAGCGGCTGACGACCCCGGCGAGCGGGTGCGGGCGCTGCTGGGTGATGCCTTCCTGGAGCATGCGACTCCGGTGGACGAACAGCGCGCCGGGCTGGCGCTGTCCGGCTGGTTGGGCTCGCCAACCCAGTCGCGCGCCCAGCCCGATCAGCAATTCTTCTTCGTCAACGGCCGCGCGATCCGTGACCGCGTGCTGGCCGCGGCCGTGCGCAAGGCCTATCAGGACGTGCTCTACCACGGGCGGCATCCGATGTTCGTGCTGGACCTGGAGCTGGATCCGACCCAGGTGGATGTGAACGCGCATCCGACCAAGCAGGAGGTGCGCTTTCGCGAGTCGCGCATGGTTCACGACTTCATCTTCCACAGCCTGCACAAGGCGCTTGCCGCGTTGCGTCCGGGGGATTCCGGGCATGCCGCGGCGGTACCCGACATGGGTGCGCCGGCCCCCTCCGGTCGCCCCATGCCCATGCCGGCGCAGGCGGATCGCCCGCTGTCCGGGCTGGGTGTGCCGGGTGCGGGCGGTGGGTATGCGCCCCCTCGCGAACCGCGACTTGAGCCGGTCGGGCGCGATCCAGGCTTTGGTGCGGCCTGGGCCGAGTTCCGCGGGACGTCTGCGGTGGCCGAGGTGCGGCCCGCCGCTTATGACACCCCGATGCCATCCGCCACGTCCGGTGCGCCCGCAGCGGACCCGGACGGCATGCCGCCCCTGGGGTTTGCCCTGGGGCAGGTAGCCGAGACCTTCATCCTGGCCGAGAGCCCCCGCGGCCTGATCGTGGTGGACATGCACGCGGCCCACGAGCGCATCACCTATGAACGTCTGAAGCGCGAATGGGAGGGGGCACGGGTGACCTCGCAGCCCCTGCTGGTGCCGGAGACCCTGGACGTCACCCCGGCCGAGGCCGAACTGGCCGAGGAACGCGCGGACCTGCTTGGGGAACTCGGCTTCGAGCTCGACCGCGCCGGCCCCGAGACGCTGACCCTGCGCGCGGCGCCTGCGTTGCTGCGTGGCCAGGACACCGCGCAGCTCGTGCGCGATGTCCTGGCGGACCTCGCCGCCGATGGCTACAGCCATCGGGCCGAGGGGGCGATCAACGCGGTACTGGGAACGATCGCCTGCCACGGTTCCGTGCGTTCGGGGCGGCGCCTGACCCTGCCCGAGATGAACCAGTTACTGCGGGACATGGAGGCCACCGAGCGTTCCGGCCAGTGCAACCACGGGCGCCCGACGTGGGTGGAGCTGGACCACTCGGCGCTGGATCGGCTGTTCCTGCGAGGACGCTGATGGCCGGACTGGATGGGGAGCGGCCGCCGGTCATCCTGCTGGCCGGTCCCACCGCGAGCGGCAAGACCGCGCTGTCGCTGGCGCTGGCCGAGGCCCTGGACGCGGAGATCGTCAGCGTGGATTCCGCGCTGGTCTATCGCGGCATGGATATCGGCACCGCCAAACCGGACGCCGCCGAGCGCGCCCGCGCCCCGCATCACCTGCTGGATATCCGCGACCCGGAGGACACCTACAACGCCTCCGACTTTGCCCACGATGCCCGCGCCGCGATCGATGCCATTCATGCCCGCGGCCGGGTCGCCCTGCTGGCGGGCGGCACGCTGCTCTACCTGCGCGCCCTGCTGGACGGCTTCGATCCGATCCCGCCGGTCCCGGATGCGGTCCGCGAGTCCGTGCGTGGCCGTCTGGAACACGAGGGCGCCGTGGCCCTCCATGCCGAGCTGGCCACCGTGGACCCGGAGGCCGCCGCGCGCATCCACCCGAACGACCCGCAACGCATCCTGCGCGCCCTGGAGGTGTACGCGGCCAGTGGCCAGCCATTGTCGGGCTTCCAGAGTGGCGCGGCCGCGACGGTCCCGGCGGGCTGGGTGTCGCTGGCCCTGTGGCCGGCGGATCGCGAGCGCCTGCGCATCCGCATCGCCGACCGCTTCGATGCGATGCTGGAGGCCGGCTTCATCGACGAACTGATGACCCTGACCCGTCGCCGCGGCCTGACCGCGGAGCACCCGTCGCAACGGGCGGTGGGGTATCGCCAGGGCTGGCAGTGGCTGGCGGGCGAATGCGACTTTGCGACCTTTCGCGAGCGGGCCATTGCCGCGACCCGCCAGCTCGCAAAACGCCAGCTCACCGGGCTGCGGCGCTTCCCCCTGCATGCCCGGTTGAACGCCGAGGACGCGGATTTGTCGCAGGCTCTGCGGGCTATCCAGGCTGCACGGATGGCGGCCCCGGCAGCGGCGATGTCCGAATAACGCCCGGTGTACGCCTGGAACGGCGTCGCGAAGCCGGTATGCTACGCTTCAACCTGACCGTGCGGCGGGCCGACCTCGAGCCGCCGGCGCGGGTCGCGAACCAATAATAACGATCAAGGAACGCACCGATGGCCAAAGGGCAAATGTTGCAGGAACCCTTCCTGAATGCGCTGCGTCGGGACCGGATCCCGGTCTCCATCTACCTGGTGAACGGGATCAAGCTGCAGGGGCAGATCGAATCCTTCGACCAGTTCGTGGTGCTGCTGCGCAGTACGGTCTCGCAGATGGTGTACAAGCACGCCATCTCCACGATCGTGCCGGCCCGTCAGGTGAACATGAATCTCGAGGGCGAGGCAGCGGCCCCCGCCTCCGCCGAGGCCGAGTCCTGAACATGAGTGGAGGTCTCCTCCAGCTTGTTTGAGCGTCCGGAGAGTGCCGGCGACGAGCGCGTCGGCAATGGTGCGGTCCTGGTCGCGCTGAATGTCGGGGACAACCCCGATATCGAGGCCCAGGTCCAGGAATTCGACGAGCTCGTGCGCTCCGCCGGGGCCGAGATCATGGCGGTGGTGCGCGGCTCGCGCGACCGGCCGCACCCCAAGCTGTTCGTCGGTGCTGGCAAGGCCGACGAGATCCGCGATGCGGTCGAGGCCTCGGGGGCTGACGTGGTGATCTTCAACCATGCCCTTTCGCCCAGCCAGGAACGCAACCTCGAGGCCCACCTGAAGGCCCGGGTGCTGGATCGCTCCGGTTTGATCCTCGATATCTTCGCCCAGCGCGCCCGCTCCCACGAGGGCAAGTTGCAGGTGGAGCTGGCCCAGTTGCGCCATATGTCCACGCGTCTGGTGCGTGGCTGGACCCACCTCGAGCGGCAAAAGGGCGGGATCGGCCTGCGCGGTCCGGGGGAAACCCAGCTGGAGACCGACCGCCGCCTGCTGGCCGGGCGCATCAAGCACATCGAGCGGCGTCTGGAGAAGGTCGAACGCACCCGCGAACAGGGCCGTCAGGCGCGCCTGCGCAACGAGATCCCGACGGTCTCGCTGGTGGGCTACACCAACGCCGGCAAGTCGACCCTGTTCAATCGCCTCACGCATTCCGACGTCTACCAGGCGGATCAGCTGTTCGCGACCCTGGACCCGACTTTGCGGCGCCTGGATCTGGCCCCGCACCAGTCGCTGATCCTGGCCGACACCGTGGGCTTCGTGCGCGACCTGCCGCATGAGCTGGTCGCCGCGTTCAAGGCGACCCTGACCGAGACCCGCGAGGCGGCGCTGCTGCTGCACGTGATCGACGCCGCCGACCCGGAGCGCGAGGCGCGCATCCGCCAGGTCGAGGAGGTGCTTGAGGAGATCGGCGCCGAGGACGTCCCCTGCTGGCGGGTGTACAACAAGATCGACCAGCTGGAGAACCCGGCCGAGGACCCGGACGACCGTTTCGGCATGGCGGACGATGCCTTCTGGCTGTCGGCGCATACCGGCGAGGGTGTGGAGCGCCTGGAGCAGCGCCTGGCCGAGACCTTCACCGAATCCATGACCCAGGGCTGGGTCGAGCTCCCGGCCTCGGCCGGGCGCCTGCGCGCCCAGCTCTACGAAGAGAAGGCCGTGGAGGCCGAGCAGACCACGCCGGACGGGTCGATCCAGTTGCGCCTGCATGTGCCGAAGCGGCGTTTCGAGCAGCTCTTCCGGGCGGCCGGGCTGGACCCCGAAACCGTCCGCCTGCAATCGGAAGCACCGGGGGCGGCGGCCGCCGACCACTGAAGCCGGCCGCGGCTCGCTTGCGCACGAAAAAGGCCCCGGGTTCAACCGGGGCCTTTTCCGTGGCGTCGATGTCGTCGCGGTTCAGGCGTCGCTCTGGGCGATCGCCTCTCCGTCGGCGCTGGCCAGGTACAGGGTCAGGGTCTCTCCGGCTCGGATGCCGTCGCCGTTCAGCCCGTTCCAGCGCCGCAGGTCGCCGATGCTGACCTGGTGGCGGCGAGCGATGGTCGACAGCGAGTCGCCGGGGCGGACCTCGTACTCGACGCGCTGGCCGTCGGGCCCACGGTCGAGATCGGCGCGCACCACCTTCAGGGTGTCGCCCGGGCGGAGGATCGCGTCCGGGTCCAGGTCGTTGGCGGCGCGCAGGGCGCCGATGGACATGCCGGTGCGCTGGCTGATGTGCCACAGGCTGTCGCCAGCCTGCACCTGATAGTCCTCCGCTAACTGGCTGTTGTCGTCGGCCACCTGCAGCGGAGCCTCTTCGCTCGGGGCGGAGGCCGGCAGGCGCAGGGTCTGACCGGCGCGGATCATGTCGTCGTCGAGGTTGTTCATGTCGCGCAGCACGGCGACGCGGGTGCCGGCGCGCTGGGCAATCTGGCCGAGGTTGTCGCCCGAGCGCACGGTGTATTCGCGGAACCGGAGCAGCGGTTCATCGTTGCGGGTCTCCAGTGCCGCCTCGAGGGTGGGCAGCGCCTCGCGCGGGACGAACAGGTGCTGGGCGCCGCCGGGGTGAGTGGCATGGCGGTGGTAGCCGGGGTTGAGCTGTTTGAGGGTCTCGGTATCCAGGTCGGCGAGCTCCGCGATTAGCGAGAAGTCCGCCTGCTGGCCGGGTTCGATCATCTCCAGCGCCGGTTCGTTGGCGATGGGCGCGATGGCGATGTTGTGGGCATCGGGGTCCAGGAACAGGTGGCGCAGGGCCAGCAGTCGCGGGATGTACGCGGTCGGCTCGGACGGCAGGTCCAGGCTCCAGTAGTCAGTGGGCTCGCCGCGGGCGGCATTGCGGTCGATCGCGCGCTGGATGTTGCCCTGGCCGTAGTTATAAGCGGCCAGGGCCAGGTACCAGTCGTCGAAGCGTCGATGCAGCGCCTGGAGGTAGTCCAGCGCGGCGAGGGTGGATTTGTAGACGTCGCGGCGGCCGTCGTACCAGTGATCGCGCGACAGATCGAAATAGTCGCCGGTGGCGGGCATGAACTGCCAGATACCCGCGGCGCGGCTGCGCGAGGTCGCCTGGGCGACGAAGCCGCTCTCCACGATCGGCAGCAGCAGGAGCTCGGCGGGCATGTCGCGCGCCTCGATCTCGGACAGGATGAAGTAGGCGAACGGCTCCGCGCGCCGGGTGCTGTACTCGATGATCCGTGGATGGTCACGGTAGTGCCTGATATAGCGATCCACGCGCTCGTGGTCCAGCGCGTCGTTGAAGCCGAAGCCCAGGCGCGCGCGCTCCCACAGGTCGTCGGTCTCGGCGGCACGTTGCGCGGCGTCGCGCTGCTGGCGTTCCATCGCGGCCTGCACGTCCTCGGTCGTGCGCGGTTCCACGATCGGCCGATCCGCCGCCGAGGTGTCCAGCGTGCGCTCGGAGTCGTGTAGGCTACAGGCAGAGGCGAAGATCGCCGTCAGGCCGAGAATCAGGGCGGTGGTCAGTCGTGTGCGGAGGCGTGGTGTCATGGCGCTGGAGGATAAACCAGAGATGGGGGATCACCAAGACCCATTCCTGACTTGGTTGGCGCACTGGTATGCCCAGCCGCAGGGGCGGAGGGTCCGCGAGCGCTTTCTGGAACGCATTCGGCGCTATGGCGATCCGGGCCCCGGGGGGCTGGCGGTGGAGCTGGCGCCGGTGCCGATCCTGGAGGACAGCGATGCCCTGCAGGCCCCGCTGATCCGGATCGCCTCGGCGCGCCCGGCGCTGCGCATGGACCCCGAGGCCTGGCCGCTGGAGTCCGGCTGTGCCGGGCGCATCGTGCTCGCCCATCCCTGCGCCCAGAGCGAGCAACCGGCGGCGGTGGTGGCCGAGGCGGCCCGGGTGCTGGAGCCCGAGGGACGGGTGTTTCTGCTGGAAGGCAACCGCCTGCAACGCGGTGGGCGCAACGGGGTGCGCGCCTCGCCTCTGCCCGAAGGCCTGCGGCGGCGCCAATATCGCGAGTTGCTGGAGGCGGCGGATCTCGAGGTGCTGGATCAGTGGAGCCTGAGCCTGCTCCCACCGGGGCTGCCCGCCGCCTGGCAGAAACGCCTGGCCACCATGGATGCCTGGACCCTGCGCGGTCTGCCGCCGCTGGCCAGCATGATCCTGACCGTGGCCCACAAGCGGGTGAACATGCCCCTGCGTCCGGAGCCGCGTTTCCGCTTCGCCATGCCCAACCCCGCGATGCGTCCGGGGCTGGTATCCTCGCGCTCCTCTCATTCTGGAGCCCGCCGAACGCATGGCTGACGAACGCGTGTACATCTATACCGACGGGGCCTGCCGCGGGAACCCCGGGCCCGGCGGTTGGGGCGCGATCCTGCGCTTCGACGGGCGCGAGCGCGAGCTCTACGGGGCCGAGGCCGAGACGACCAATAACCGCATGGAGATGACCGCGGCCATCCGCGCGCTGGAGACCCTGAAGCGCCCCTGCAAGGTGGAGCTGGTCACGGATTCCAAGTACGTGAAGCAGGGCGTGACCGAGTGGATGCCGGGCTGGAAGCGGCGCAACTGGAAGTCCGCCAGCGGCTCGCCGGTGAAGAACCGTGATCTCTGGGAGGAGCTGGATGCACAGGCCCAGCGCCACGACATCGAGTGGTACTGGGTACGGGGCCACAGCGGTCACCCGGAGAACGAGCGCGCCGACGAACTGGCCAATGCAGGCATTGATGCCCTGCTGGCCGGCGAACCGATCGAGAACTGAAGGAAGCCACGATGCGTCAGATCGTGCTGGATACCGAGACCACGGGCCTGGACCCCTCCGACGGCCACCGCATTATCGAGATCGGCTGCCTGGAGCTGGACAACCGCCGCCCCACCGGGCGCAAGCTGCACGAGTTTCTGCAACCGGATCGCGAGATCGACGCCGGCGCGATCGCGGTGCACGGGATCACCAACGAGTTTCTGGCCGACAAGCCTCGATTTGCCGATGTCGTCGATGACTTTGTCGACTTCATTCGTGGGGCCGAACTGATCATTCACAACGCGCCCTTCGATGTCGGCTTCATCAACAACGAGCTGCGCCTGTTGGGCGATGTGGCGCCGGCGTCCGAGGTGGCAGAGGTCAGCACCGTGCTGGATTCGCTGGTGATGGCGCGGCGCATGCACCCGGGGGCGCGCAATTCCCTGGATGCCCTGTGCAAGCGCTACGAGGTGGACGGCTCCGGCCGCACCCTGCACGGGGCGCTGCTCGATGCCGAGCTGCTCGCGGATGTCTATCTGGCGATGACCGGCGGGCAGGTGGCGCTCACCCTGGATTCCGGAGGCGACGGCGATGCCGCAGCCGGCCCGGTCAAGGCGCGTCGCTCGGGCAAGCCGCTGCCGGTGATCGAGCCGACGCCCGAGGAGCAGGCGGCGCACGAGGCGCTGCTGCAGACCCTCGACGAGGCGGCCGGCGGCACCTGCCGCTGGCGCGCCAACGCCTGATCCTGGCGCCCGACGCGGGCTCCACTCCTGCGTTTCGGTGCCTTCGGCCCGTCACCCTGCCTTGTTGTGGCTGGCCATAGTTCTTCCTTCGGTGTTTACGGTGGCTTTGCTCCGCTTACTGCCATGCGCTGTCTCGCCAGCGCGCCGCGAGGTACTTTCTTGCTTGCCCAAGAAAGTACCCAAAGAAGGGCACCCGGATTCCGCCCGGGAACCTTGCTCCAGGGCCCTCGGGCCGGCGGCGCTGAACTCGCTGCGCCTTCGGCTCCGCTCAGACATCCAGCGCCTTCTCCCGGCCCATCACGCCCTCCGCGAGGGGCTTCATACGGGAGGCGAAGGTCAAAACAAACGGTACCCCGTAGGGTGCCGTTGAACGCAGCGAAACGCACCATCTCCCACGCCGTGCGAAACCCCGATGCGATTCGCTACGCTCATCGGCATCCTACGCCCCCCGGCGCCCGCTCCGCGGGCGCGGCACGCAACGGCCACAGGCCGAGCGTGCCGAAGATGCCGGAACAGCCTGCCTCCAACCAATGGCGCAGGCCTTCGGATCGCAATTGTCTTGACCTACCTCCCCGGGGTCGCGGCAGTCGGGCGTGTTTCTTGGGTACTTCTTTGCACGAGCAAAGAAGTACCTCGCGGTGCGCTCGCGAGAGAGCGCGTGGCAGGCGGCCAGACGAAGCCACCGTAAACACCGGCGGAGGGCGAACCAAGGCCAGCCACAGCCTGGCAGGCGACGGACCGAAGGCACCGTAAACGGCGAGTGACGGGGCAGGGACATCCGGCGCGAGCCGGAATAGGGATGATGGGCGGGGTGCTGTGGCGTTAGCCGTGCTTCAGGATCCGCGCCCGCTCGCGTTCCCAGTCCTTGTCCTTCTTGTCAGCGCGCTTGTCGTATTCCTTCTTGCCCTTGGCGAGGCCGATCTCGAGCTTGGCTCGCCCGCGCTTCCAGTACAGAGCCATGGGCACCAGGGTGTAGCCCTTGCGCTCCACTGCGCCGACCAGGCGGTTGATCTCCGCGCGATGCAGCAGCAGCTTGCGCGTGCGGCTGGGATCCGGATTGATATGGGTGGAGGCGGTCGGCAACGGGGTGATGTGGGCCCCGAACAGGAAGGCCTCGCCGTTGCGCAGCAGCACGTAGGCCTCGCTCAGCTGCGCGCGGCCCGCGCGCATCGACTTGACCTCCCAGCCCTCGAGCTCCATCCCCGCCTCCAGGCGGTCCTCGATGAAGAATTCGTGGCGCGCCTTGCGGTTGAGGGCGATGGTGCTGGACGGTTCCTTGGCTTGTTTCTTGTTCTTTCCCATAACCCGGGCAGTGTACTGCAGGCGGGCGGCCGAAGCAGTCCGAATGTCCGGGCGCGCGGGGTGAAAGTTGAGCCGGGCGACCCGCTGCCCCACAATTCCGGCGGACCCGGCGATGCGCTTGAGCGACCGGCCCCGGCCGATCCCGGGGGCGGCGGCCCACGGGAGCGCCTCCGTCTCCGTTCAACAAGGAGCCACTGATGCCAGCCACGACCTCGATCCACGGGCAATGGACGACCCGCCTGGCCTTCATTCTCGCGGCCACGGGTTCGGCTGTTGGCCTGGGCAACATCTGGCGTTTCCCCTATATCGCCGGTGAGAACGGGGGTGGCGCCTTTGTGCTGGTTTATCTCGGCTGCATCCTTTTGATCGGCCTGCCGGTGATGATGGCGGAGATCCTGCTGGGCCGGCGCGGGCGTCAGAGCCCGATCAACACCATGTCGGCGCTGGCGCGCGAGGAGGGCCTGACGCGCGCGTGGGGCATGATCGGCTGGATCGGGGTGCTGGCCGGATTTCTGATCCTGTCGTTCTACAGCGTGGTCGCGGGCTGGTCGCTGTCGTATGTCTTCAAGTCGGGGACCGGCGGCTTTCTCGAGCTGGATGCGGATGGCTCGGAGTCGATGTTCGGCAACATGCTGGCGGACCCGGAGGCCCTGCTGGCCTGGCACACGATCTTCATGGTGATGACGGCGATGGTGGTCGCGCGTGGGGTGCAGTCCGGCCTGGAGAAGGCGGTGACCATTCTGATGCCGCTGCTGTTCGTGATGCTGGTGGTGATGGTCGGCTATGCGATGGTCGAGGGGCAGTTCCTCGCCGGACTGGAGTTCCTGCTGTATCCGGACTTCTCCGCGCTGTCCGCCAACGCGGTTCTGCTGGCGATGGGCCAGGCCTTCTTTACGCTCAGCCTGGGCATGGGCGCGATCATGATCTACGGCAGCTATCTGCAGAGCGATGCGTCCATCGCGCGCACCTCCGCGGCGGTGGTCGGGGCGGACACCCTGGTCGCGATCATGGCCGGGCTGGCGATCTTCCCCATCGTGCTCGGGGCCGGGCTGTCGGCGGAGCAGGGGCCGGGGCTGATCTTTGTGACCCTGCCGCTGGCCTTTGCCGACATGCCGGGCGGGCTGTATTTCGGCACCATGTTCTTCGTGTTGCTGGTGTTTGCGGCCTGGACCTCGGCGATCTCCATCATCGAGCCGGCGGTCGCCTTCCTGGTCGAGAACATGGGGCTGACCCGGGTGATGGCGACCGCGATGATCGCCATCGGGGCCTGGTTCCTCGGCATCGGCGCATTGCTGTCGCTGAACGTCTGGTCCGACTACACCCTGTTCGACATGGGCATCCTGGACCTGCTGGATTACGTGACGGCCAACATCCTGCTGCCGCTGGGTGGGTTCCTGATCGCGATCTTCGTGGGCTGGCGCATGACCGAGCGCTCGGTGCAGTCCGAGCTGCGCCTCAAGCACCCGGTCCTGTACCAGGTCTGGTACTTTCTGGTGCGTTTCGTCGCGCCGGTCGCGATCCTGTTTGTGTTCCTGCGCGCCGTGGAGTTGATCTGATGGCCTCGAAGATTCGCCGCTACGCGGACGTGCCCTACAGCCGTGAACAGATGTTCAATCTGGTGAATGACGTAGACGCCTATCCGCAGTTCCTGCCCGGCTGCCGCAGTGCCTCCGCGCGCCCGCGTGGCGAGCACGAGGTGGAGGGCACGATCGAGCTGGCCAAGGGGGCGCTGCACAAGTCGTTCACCACCCGGAACACGCTCAAGCGCCCGGAAAGCATCGACATGCGCCTGGTCTCCGGGCCGTTCCGACGCCTGCACGGGACCTGGAGCTTTACCGAGGTCGAGGGCGGCAAGACCCGCATCGCCCTGGAGCTGGAGTTCGAGTTTGCCAACCGGCTCATGGCCTTTGCGATTGGCCCGGTGTTCACTCAGATTGCCAATTCGCTGGTGGATGCCTTTGTCCAGCGCGCGCGCGAGGTCCACGGTGACGGATAGCCACGTGGCACCGGCCGCAGAGGGCGGCATGATCCGGGTGGAGATTGCCTACGCGCGGCCCGACCGGCAGGTGATCCTGCCGCTGGTGGTGCCCGAGGGCACGACGGTCGATACCGCGCTGCGCCAGTCGGAGATTGAACTGCAGTTTCCCGAGATCGATCTGGACAACGCCAAGGTCGGGATCTTCGGCAAGATCACCCGTAGGGACACCGTGCTGCGCCCACGCGACCGCATCGAGGTTTATCGCCCGCTGATCGCGGATCCGAAGGAGGTGCGGCGCCAGCGTGCCGACAAGGGGCGCAAGAAGAAGCCGGGCAAGGGTGACGCCGGCGCCGCCGACGACAAGCCGAAGGAGGCGCCGGCCGACAACGCGAAGGAGTAGCAGGGGCGTGCGGCGGAGGAATATGCCGCCGCACGCGGGTGTCAGTCGTTGTCTCTGTCTACCGGATGCTCGTCCAGCGCCACCGGCTGCGGGATGTCGGCATCCACATGGCTGACTACGCCGTTGTCGAAATGCACGGTCACTCGCTGGCGTTCGGTGGAGCCGAAGCCTGGACGGCGATAGTAGACGTAGTCCCAGCGGTCATCGGCCCGGAAGGCGGGCTCCAGCTGGGGCGACCCCATCAGGAAGCGGACCTGCTGCGGGGTCATGCCGGGCTGGATCTGGGCCACCTGTACGGGGTCGATCACATTGCCCTGCTGGACATCCAGACGGAACTGGTTGAGGCCGCCGCAGGCGCTCAGCAGGCTTGCGGCCACGGCGATAGAAATGAGAATCTTGATCATCTGAGCGGGCGGTCCTCGGCGTCTGGTGGGCCGTGAACGCGCATGGTACACCAAAGCGTCCCGCCTCTCTCAAGCGGACGGGACCGGGAAAACGGGCAATGGAAACGAGTAATCTCAAGAAGGCCGGGCTCAAGGTCACGCTGCCGCGGATGAAGATCCTCGAGATCCTCGAGAACTCGGAGACCCGTCACCTGACGGCCGAGGCGATCTATCGCGAGCTGCTCGATTCCGGCGAGGAAATCGGTCTGGCCACGGTGTATCGCGTGCTGACGCAGTTCGAGGCGGCCGGGCTGGTTTGCCGCCTGCACCTGGAGGGCAACCAGGCGGTGTTCGAGCTGGAGCGGGGCGGGCACCATGACCATATCGTCTGCAACCAGTGCGGGCGGGTGGAGGAGTTCTTCGACGAGACCATCGAGCGGCGTCAGCGCGAGGTGGCGCAGCACCACGGCTTTGCCATCAAGGACCACGCGCTGGTCCTGTACGGCGACTGCACCGACAGCGCTTGCCCCCACCGCCCCGCCTGACCACGCGCTTCCCGTAGCCGCTGTCCCAGTCGCGCCCATGCGTCACACACGGCGTGTGATGCCTGCCCGCTTGCGGGCTATTGTTCGCCCAGGAGTGGCTGGTCCCGGTTCGGCGATCGGTGTTTACGGGGGCTTCGTCCGGCCGCCTGCCATGCGCTGACTCGCCAGCGCGCCGCGAGGTACTTTCTTGCTTGCCCAAGAAAGTACCCAAAGAAGGGCACCCGGATTTCGCCCGGGAACCTCGCTCCGGACGCGCTGGGCCGGCGGCGCTGAACTCGCTGCGCCTGCGGCTTCGCTCAGACATCCAGCGCCTTCTTCCGGCCCATCACGCCCTCCGCGAGGGGCTCCATACGGGAGGTGAAAGTCAAAACCGACCGTATCCCCACGCTTCCGCCTAACCATAGGCATCGCCACCCGAAAGCCCCCGGCACCCGCTCCGCGGGTGCGGCACGCAACGGCCAAAGGCCGAGCGTGCCGAAGATGTCCGAAAGCCTAGCCATCATCCACTGGCAGTAACGTTGGGATAGCCGTTGTTTGGACCTGCCTCCCCGTTGTCGTCGCGCCGAGTGGAGAGGCTTTTCGCGGGATTCAAGGCGCTGGATGTCTGAGCGGAGCGCAGCGTAGCGAGTTCAGCGCCGCCCGCGAAAAGCCTCGGAGCGAGGGAAACCCCGGCCCGCCCAGCGGGCCGGGGTCGCGGCAGTCGGGCGTGTTTCTTGGGTACTTCTTTGCACGAGCAAAGAAGTACCTCGCGGTGCGCTGGCGAGTCAGCGCCTGGCAGGCGGCCGGACGAAGGCACGTAAACACCAGAGGACAAACCATGGCCAGCCACAACCAGGCAGGCGGCGGACCGAAGCCAGCGAAAACACCAGATGTCGAACCATGACCAGACTCAACCCGGCGGTTGATGGGCCGAGTCCGACCACTGGGGTAGGCGGTCGGGTGAAGCCTTGGTCAGGCGGGCGCGTCGAGCTGCGCCGCGAAATGCGCCGGCGCAAAGCCGTCCTGCTGGCGCAGGTAGTCGGCCAGTTGTGCCGCAAAGTCGGTCGGGACCGAGTCCCGCACGGCCGGTATCTCGCGCAGCTGGTCCCAGCGGGCCGCAAGGCGCGGAAAGGCCTCGGTCTCCCAGGGGCTGTCCGGATCCTCCAGCAGCGCATAGCGCATCAGGATCGGGGCCAGGGTGGCATCAATCAGCGAGAAGCCGGGCGCGGCCAGGCGGTCGTCTTGCGTCATCTGCTGTTCCAGGCGCTCCAGCCCGCGTGCGGCAGTGTGGCGCGCCAGCTCGAAGGCATCCTCGGTGGTCGCGGTCATCCAGTGGTACTGGGCAAAGGTCTGTTCCGAGAGGTACTCGATCCAGGCCCGAGTGCGTGCCTGTTCCAGTGGGTCGGTCGGCATCAACGCGGGCGGGGTAATGGCATCGATATATTCGTTGATCACGGCCGACTCGAACAGCACCGTATCGTGGTCGACGATCAACAGCGGAACCTTGCCCAGGGGCGAGCGTTCGCGGAACCAGTCCGGCGGGTTGGCCAGATCGATCAGGCTCAGCTCGAACGGCGCCTCCTTGTATTTCAGTGTGATCACGCTACGCTGAACGAACGGACAGATGGCGAAACTGATCAGGTGCAGATGCGGCAGATTCATGGTGGTCTTCGGCGTCCGCAGGTGGGGCGGGGCCCCGATCCGGCTCGCCGGTTCCTCGCTATTAAAGGGGGCGCATTGTCTCCCCTCGTGATGTCGCGGGAAAGCCTTGGGCAAGGGTAGCGGCCACAACGGGGCGCCCGGCGCCGGGCTGCGGATCGACAAATGGCTTTGGGCCGCCCGTTTCTACAAGACGCGCGCCCTCGCCAGCGAGGCGGTTGGCGGTGGCAAGGTCCACGTGAACGGCGAGCGCTGCAAGCCGGCGCGCCGGGTGCACACCGGTGATCGCCTGACCATCCACCGCGGCCCGCAGGTCTGGGAGCTGGATGTTGTCGATTTGAGCGATCAACGCCGGCCGGCACGCGAGGCCCAGGCGCTGTACACCGAGACCGAAGAAAGCCAGGCCCGGCGCGCGGCCGAAAGCGAACGCCGGCGCGCCGAGCGCGCGGTCGCGGACAGCGCCCCCAGCCGGCGCCCGGACAAGCGCGAGCGGCGCAAGATCCGCCGCTTTATTCGCCAGGACGGCAGCGACAGGAGTGAATCCGAGTGAACAACCCCGAAGGCTCGAGTGGCCCGCCCGTCACCCCCCGGCTGGCGGTGGATATGGTCATCCGCCACTCGGCGCAGCCCGGTCGTGTGCTGGTGATCGAGCGCCACAACCCCCCGCACGGCTGGGCCCTGCCGGGCGGCTTCGTCGACGTCGGTGAGTCGACCGAGCATGCCGCGGTGCGCGAGGCGCGCGAAGAGACCGGGCTGGAGGTCGAGCTGGAGGCGTTGCTGGGGGTGTATTCCGACCCGGAGCGCGACCCGCGCGGGCACACCGTCAGCGCGGTCTACATCGCGCGGGGCCGGGGCGAGGCCAGGGCCGGGGATGACGCTGCCGACTGCGCCTGGCTGGACCCGGAAGACCCGGGCCAGGTGCTGGTCTTCGACCACCGACGTATCCTTGACGACTATCGGCGCTGGCGCCTGACCGGCGAAACCGCCGCCCCGCGTCCGGTACAAAAAACGGGATGAATCCGGCCAAGCTGTTACCATACGGCGCTTTCGACCACCGATACGGTATCGCGTGACAAAGGCTGACCCCGCAACCCCGTCCCGGCCCGACAGCGAGCTGCCGGAACCGCGCGTCTACGAGCGTGCGGAGCACGGCATCTCGCGCGCGGCGATCGACGACAACGCCCTGAAGGTGCTCTATCGGCTGCGCGAAGCCGGTTATCGTGCCTGCCTGGTGGGCGGCGGCGTGCGCGACCTGCTGCTGGGCCGCGAGCCGAAGGACTTCGATGTCGCCACCGATGCCACCCCCGAGCAGGTGCGTGGCCTGTTCCGCAACTGCCGTCTGATCGGGCGTCGCTTTCGCCTGGCGCATGTGCTGTTCGGACGCGAGATGATCGAGGTGGCGACCTTCCGCGCGCCGCATGACGACGAGTCCGAGGACGAAGGCCAGGTCGCGCTGAGCGAGGAAGGTCGTATCCTGCGCGACAATCGCTACGGGACCATCGAGCAGGATGCGGTGCGCCGCGACTTCACCATCAACGCCCTGTATTACGACATCGAGGATTTCTCGGTGCTGGATTACACCGGTGGGTTCGAGGACCTGCGCGCGGGCGAGCTGCGCCTGATCGGCGACGACGTCGAGACGCGCCTGCGCGAAGACCCCGTGCGCATGCTGCGTGCGGTTCGCTTCGCCGCCAAGCTGGGTCTGACCATCGCGCCGGAGGTCGAGGCCGGCATCCTTGATCTCGCCTCGCTGATGCAGACGGTAGCCCCGGCGCGGCTGTTCGACGAGGTGATCAAGCTGTTCCACAGCGGTGCGGCGGTCACCTGTCTGGACGAGCTGGAACGCCTCGGCCTGTTCGAGCCGATGTTCCCCGAGGCTGCGGCCTGCTTTGCCGATCCGGACGTTGGCCCCGAGCGCCGCCAGTTCCTGGTCGAGTCGCTGCTGAATACCGACAAGCGCATCAATGAGGGCCTGGGTGTGAACCCGGCGTTCCTCTACGCGGCCATCCTCTGGGCCCCGGTGCAGGTGGCCGCGGCCAAACGGATCGCGGCCGACGAACAGGAGATTCCGGCCTGGCAGCAGGCGATGGCCGAGGTGCTGGATCGTCAGGTAAAGACGGTGTCCATTCCCAAACGCTTCAGCCTGATCGTGCGCGAGATCTGGGAACTCCAGGCGCGGCTGGAGCGCCATCGTGGTGGCCGTGCGCTGCGCCTGCTGACGCATCCGCGCTTTCGCGCCGGTTATGACTTTCTCTGCCTGCGCGCCCGCGCCGGCGATGCCGACCCCGAGCTGTGTCGCTGGTGGACCGAGATCCAGGAGCTGGACGAGGACGCACAGAAGGCCATGGCGGGTGCCCAGGGCAAGGGTGTTCCCAAAGGGGATGGCAAGGCTGGAGCCAAGAGCAAGTCACGCCGTGGCGGCCGGCGCCGGCGTCGGGGACGCAAGGGCGGCGCCGGCGCGAGCGCCGATGCGGGCGCAAACCCGGAATCGGGGGGTGGCGGCGAATGAGCAGCGTGCCTGCCCGCGGCGTGCACGCGTTCATCGGGATCGGCGCCAACCTGGGTGACCCCGAGACGCAGGTGCGGGACTCCTTTGCCCGGCTGGCGCATGAGTTGCCGCAAACGCGTCTGATCGGGCGCTCGCGGCTGTTCCGTAACCCGCCGATGGGCCCGCAGGACCAGCCCGACTACGTGAACGCCGTGGCCCGTCTGCACACCCGGCTGGAGCCGCTGGACCTGCTGGCGGAGCTGCAGGCCATCGAGTGCGCCTGCGGGCGCGAGCGGGACGGTACCCGCTGGGGGCCGCGCCTGCTGGATCTGGACCTGCTGCTGTTCGGCGAGCAGTCGCTGGATCTGCCGGGGCTGAAGGTGCCGCACGCCGGGATTGCCGAGCGCGACTTTGTGATCCTGCCGCTGCTGGAACTGGCGCCGTCGTTGCAGATCCCGGGAGTCGGTCCGCTGGAGCGGCTGGCGCAGCGCTTCGACGGTGCGAGCCTGATCCCGATCGCGGAACCGCAGGAGGCCGTGGCGACTGCGGAGGGACGCGGATGAGCCTTGCCGATTTCGATTTCATCGCGGTAGAGGGACCGATTGGGGTCGGCAAGTCCAGCCTGGCCAAGCGCCTGGCCGAGCACCTGCAGGCGGAGGGCATCTTCGAGGCCCCGGACGAGAACCCTTTCCTGGATCGCTTCTATCAGGAACCGGACAAGCACGCCCTGGCGACCCAGTTGCACTTTCTGGTGCAGCGCGTGCGCCAGCTGACGCCGCTGGCGCAGAAGGGCCTGTTCGAGCAGCGCCATGTGTCCGACTACCTGATGGACAAGGACCCGCTGTTCGCCGAGTTGAACCTGCATCCGGACGAGCTGGAGATCTACCGCGAGATGTTCCGCCATCTGCGCGGGGGGCTGCCGCGCCCGGACCTGGTGGTCTACCTGCAGGCGCCGGTGGAGGTGCTGCAGGAGCGCATCCGCCGCCGGGCACGACCGTACGAACGTCACATCGAGGCCGGTTATCTGGAGCGCTTGAACGCGGCCTATGCGGAATTCTTCTATCATTTCGAAGGACCGGCGCTCGTGATTGTGAACGCCACCGAGATCGACTGGGTGAACAACCCGGCCGACTTTGACCAGCTGGTGCAGTTCCTGGAGCCGATCCAGGGCGGGCGGCACTACTTCAACCCGTTGCCGATCTCGCTTTGAGGCTGGCAAGCCGGACTGCCCGGGAGGCATGAGCATGCGTCCGATTACCGTGAATACCCTGGCCCAGCGCAAGCAGGCGGGCGAACCCATCGCTTGCCTCACGGCCTATGATGCAGCCTTCGCCGGGTTGCTGGATCGCTGTGGGGTCGACGTGATCCTGGTCGGCGATTCCCTGGGCATGGTGGTCCAGGGGCATGCGACCACCCTGCCAGTGACGCTGGAGGACATGGTCTACCATGTAGCCAACGTGGCCCGCAGCAGTGAGAACCCGCTGATCATGGCCGACATCCCGTTCCTTGGCGATGTCGATCCCGCTACCGCGCTGGTCCAGTCCGGGGCGCTCCTGCGCGCCGGGGCTCACATGGTCAAGGTGGAATGCGGCGCGATGGAGGTCCCCGTGGTCGAGCGCCTGGTCGCCGCCGGGATTCCCGTCTGTGCCCATCTGGGCCTGACCCCGCAGGCGGTGCACCGTCTCGGCGGGCACCGCGTGCAGGGGCGCGACCCGAAGGCTGCGGCGGAGCTGGAATCCCTGGCCGCCCAGCTGGAGAACGCCGGGGCCCAGGCCCTGCTGCTGGAGGGTATCCCCGAGAGCCTGGCCGATGTCATCGTGCGCAGTGCAGGGGTCCCGGTGATCGGGATTGGCGCCAGCCCGCGTTGCGATGGTCAAGTGCTTGTCTTGACCGACGTGATCGGCCTGACCCCCGAGCCGCCGCGCTTCGCGCGCGATTTCCTTGCCGAGGGCGGTTCCCTGGAGGGCGCCGTCCGCGGATACTGTGACGCGGTGCGGGCGCGAGCCTTCCCCGAATCCGGCGTGCATACCTTCAGTTAACTGCGTTTCCCAAAGGATGGATCCTGGCCCATGAGAATCCTGCGTGATCGGCCGCAACTGGTGGCCATGCATCGAGAGTGGTCCCGCAAGGGGCGCGGTACCGTGGCGCTGGTGCCCACGATGGGCAACCTCCACGAGGGCCATATGACCGTGATCCGGCATGCCCGGGCGCGGGCCCAGCGGGTGGTGGTGTCGATCTTCGTCAATCCACTGCAATTCGACCGCGCCGAGGATCTGGAGCGCTATCCGCGCACCCTCGACGAGGACGCCCGGCTGGCGACGAATGCCGGTGTGGACGCCTTGTTCTGTCCCAGTGAAGAGGACATGTACCCTGCCGACGGCATGCCCCCGGTGCAGGTGGTGGTGCCGGTGCTCTCGGAGATCCTGGAGGGCAACTACCGCCAGGGGCACTTTGAGGGCGTGGCCACCGTGGTGACCAAGCTGTTCAACCTGGTGCGCCCGGATCTGGCCCTGTTCGGCGAGAAGGATTACCAGCAGTTCAAGCTGATCGAGCGCATGGTGCAGGGGCTCGACATCCCCACCCGGGTGGAGGCAGTCCCGACCGTGCGCGAGCCGGACGGCCTGGCCTTCAGTTCACGCAACAGCCAGCTGTCGGAAGAGGCGCGGGCCGTGGCACCCGAGCTCAAGCGGGTGCTGGACGAGGTGGCGACCGTCTGCCGCACGGCCACCAAAGTGGACGCCGACCGCATCGTCGAGGTGGAGGCCCGCGCCAGCGATCGTCTGCGCGAGGCCGGCTTCGAGCCCGAATACCTCTCCATCCGCCGTGCGGAAGACCTGATGGAGCCGGCAATCGATGTCCCCCTGGCCGAGCAGGACCTGGTGGTCCTGGCCGCCGTCTGGCTGGAAGGCGTCCGCCTGATCGACAACGTCCGCACCCGTACCGACTGACGCTGCTTGTTTCGGCTACCCCGAAGCACACGAAGAAATTCAAGAGTCATCCACAGAAGACGGGCAGGTTAAAGGGTGAGGGTGGTGCTGCAGGGCGCTGACAATCGGTAACGTTCTTGCGAGCCCCCGAACGCCGGGTCCATTCCTTTTTTGCCACTCGTTCTGTCTTCCAGCCTGCCTGTAAATCGCCCTTGAATTTCTCCGTGTCTTCGCGCGCTTCACGGTGAAAAACCATCGACTCGAGAAGGCGCGTTTGCCGTATCCGCCGGGATCGCGGATAATTTTCCGCCCTTCCGAGGTTCAAGCCGGGAATTCGCCGTATGTTTGTCACCATGCTGAAAGGCAAGCTGCATCAGGGCCGGGTCACGCATTGCGAGCTGGAATACGAGGGCTCCTGTGCCATCGACACGCGCCTGCTGGACGCCGCCGGCATCCTGCCGTTCGAGCAGATCCAGATCTACAACGTCGACAATGGCGAGCGCTTTACCACCTACGCGATCGAGGGCGAGGCCGGCTCCGGGATCATTTCGGTCAACGGCGCGGCCGCACACAAGGCCGCGGTGGGCCATCGCGTGATCATCTGTGCCTATGGCCAGATGGAGGCCGCCGAGGCCCGCGAATTCACGCCCGACCTGGTCTATCTCGACGCCGGCAACCGCATCGTGCGCACCGGTAACGGCATCCCGGTCCAGGCCGCTTAAGAACACTCTCCTTCGCGCGCGCCTCCCGCAGTTGTCGGGCCGGGGCTGCGCCGCTATCCTCGACGCCCATGAATCTCCACGAATTCCAGGCCAAGGCGCGCTTTCGCGACGCCGGCATCCCCGTCCCCGAAGGTCAGGTGATCGACGCCGCCGAGCAGGTCTCCGGGGCCTGGCAGGCGCTGGGTGCCGAGCGCGCGCTGGTCAAGGCCCAGGTGCACTCCGGCGGTCGCGGCAAGGCCGGTGGCGTGGTGATGGCGGATTCCGCCGATGCTGCGCACGAGGCGGCGGAAAAGCTGCTGGGTTCGCGCCTGGTGACCGGCCAGAGCGGCCCCGAAGGACTGCCAGTGGACCAGCTTCTGCTGGAGCCGGCGGCGGACATCGCCCGCGAGTTCTATTTCGCGATGCTGGTGGATCGTTCGCGCGAGCGCCTGGCGCTGGTGGTCTCCGCCGAGGGCGGCATGGACATCGAGACCCTGGCGGCGGAGCGCCCCGAGGCCGTGGTGACCCTGCCGATCCATCCGGCCACCGGCGTGATGCCCTTCCACGGCCGCCGGGTCGCCGCCACCCTGGGCCTGTCCGGCGACGCGGCGAAGGCGATGGCGCAGCTGGTGACCAATGCCCATGCCCTGTTCCAGCAGCTCGACGCGCAGCTCCTCGAGATCAACCCGCTGGTGCTGACCCATGAGGATCAGCTGCTGGCGATCGACGCCAAACTGACCATCGACGACTCCGCGGCCTACCGCCAGAAGGCGCTGTTCGCGGAGCGTGACGTGCGCCAGCGCGACCCTGCTGAGGAGCAGGCACACGAGCACGACCTCAACTACATCCGCCTGGACGGCTCGATCGGCTGCATGGTCAACGGCGCCGGGCTGGCAATGGCGACCATGGATCTGATCCAGCACCACGGCGGCTCGCCGGCCAACTTCCTCGATGTCGGCGGCGGTACGACGGTGGAGCGGGTCACCGCAGCGTTCAAGCTGATCCTGTCGGACCCATCGGTGAAGGCGGTGCTGGTGAATATCTTTGGCGGCATCGTGCGCTGCGACCTGATCGCCGAGGGCATTATCGCCGCGATCCGCGAGATCCAGGTGCAGGTGCCGGTGGTGGTGCGCCTGGAGGGCACCAACGCCGAGCAGGGCCGCGTCGCGCTGGCCAACTCCGGCCTGGACGTGATCCCGGCCGCCGATCTGGACGCGGCGGCGCGCGCCGTGGTGGAGGCTGTGGCATGAGCATCCTCGTCGACCGCGACACCAAGGTGATCTGCCAGGGCTTCACCGGCAAGCAGGGCAGTTTTCACTCGGAGCAGGCCATCGCCTACGGCACGCGCCTGGTCGGGGGCGTGACCCCGGGCAAGGGCGGCCAGACCCACCTGGATCGGCCGGTGTTCGATACCGTCGCCGATGCGGTGGCGCAGACCGGCGCCACGGTCAGCATGATCTACGTCCCGGCGCCGTTTGCGGCCGACGCGATCTGCGAGGCGGCGGATGCCGGGATCGAACTGGCCGTTTGCATCACCGAGGGCATCCCGGTCCAGGACATGGTGCGGGTCAAACAGGTACTGGCCGGCAGCCCCACGCGCCTGATCGGCCCGAATTGCCCGGGCATCATTACCCCGGAGGCCTGCAAGGTCGGGATCATGCCCGGCTATATCCACAGCCGCGGGCGCATCGGCATCATCTCGCGCTCGGGCACCCTGACCTACGAGGCGGTCAAGCAGACCTCGGACCTCGGGCTTGGTCAGAGCACCTGCGTGGGCATCGGCGGTGACCCGATCCAGGGCCTCGACTTTGTCGACTGCCTGCGCCTGTTCCGCGATGACCCGGAGACCGACGGCGTGCTGATGGTGGGCGAGATCGGCGGTGATGCCGAGGAACGCGCCGCACGTTACATCGCGGACGAATTCGACAAGCCGGTAGCCGCCTATATTGCCGGCGCCACGGCGCCCCCGGGGCGGCGCATGGGTCATGCCGGCGCGATCATCGCCGGTGGCCAGGGTACCGCGGAGCAGAAGATGACGGCCCTGCGCGAGGCCGGCGCGACCGTGGCGGAGAGCCCGGCCGAGCTGGGCGCCGCGATGCAGTCCGCGCTCGCCCGCGCCTGAGTCGCCGATGACCCCTGACCAGCCTCTGCGTCTGGCCCTGGCCCAGATCAATCCGGTCGTGGGCGGGCTGGACGACAATCGCCACCAAATCCTCGAGGCCATCGAGCAGGCCCGTGCCGGTGGCGCCCGCGCGGTGGTTTTCCCCGAACTCGCGGTCACCGGCTATCCCCCCGAGGATCTACTGCTGCGCCCGGCCTTCCTGCTGGGCGTGGAGCGCGCGGTGGTGGCGATCACCAGGGCGGCGCGGGATATCGACGTGATCCTGGGTGCCCCGGTGCGCAGCGACGCCGGCCTGATCAACGCGGCCCTGTGGCTGCGCGACGGGGCCTGTATCGCGCGCTACGCCAAGCAGGTCCTGCCCAACTATTCGGTCTTCGACGAGCAGCGCTATTTCGTTGCTGGCGATGCCCCCTGCGTGGTCGAGCTGGATGGCTGGCAGATCGGGCTGACCGTCTGCGAGGACATCTGGCAGCCGGGTCCGGCCGCCGGGGCGCAGGCTGCCGGGGCCGAGCTCCTGCTGAATCTCAACGCCTCGCCCTACCACCGCGGCAAGGCCGAGGAACGCCTGCAGGTGGTCGGGGCGCGGGTGGCCGAGACCGGCTGCCCGGTGGTCTACGTGAACCAGGTGGGCGGGCAGGATGAACTGGTGTTCGACGGCCGCTCGTTCGTGCACGACCCGGTCAACGGGGCCCGCGCCGTGCTGCCCGCCTGGGCCACCGGCCAGGGCCAGGTAGAGGCAAGTCGCAGTGCGCAGGGGCCGGTCCTGCGGTCCCGCGACGAGCACATGCATCTGTCCGCCTGCGGCATTCTTCCGACCCTGACCGACCCCGGCCCGGAACCGGACGAGGCGGACGCCCGTGACCTCTATCAGGCGCTGATGATCGGCATCCGTGACTACGTGAGCAAGAACGGCTTCCCGGGGGTATTGCTGGGCCTGTCTGGCGGCATCGACTCCGGCCTGACCGCGGCCTTGGCGGCGGATGCGCTGGGCCCGGCGGCGGTGACCGCGGTGATGATGCCCTATCGTTACACCGCCTCGATGAGCATCGAGGATGCGGAGGAGCAGGCGCGGCTTCTGGGTCTCGAATACCACGAGATCGCCATCGAGCCGATGGTGGAGAGCTTCATGGCCGGGCTCGGGGATGCCCTGGCGGCCTACCCGGCCGGGGCGGGGGATGTGACCGAACAGAACCTGCAGGCGCGCGCTCGCGGCGTGCTGCTGATGGCGCTGTCCAACCGCAGCGGCAAGCTGCTGTTGGCCACTGGCAACAAGTCCGAGATGGCGGTGGGCTATTCCACGCTGTACGGCGACATGAATGGCGGTTTCGCGCCACTGAAGGACGTCTCCAAGCAGTGGGTGTACCGCCTGGCACGCTGGCGCAACACGTGCGGCGCGGCGATCCCGCCACGGGTGATCGAGCGCCCGCCCAGCGCCGAGCTGGCGCCGGACCAGCAGGATGCCGACTCGCTGCCGCCATACGATGTGCTGGACGCGATCCTCGAGGCCTTCGTCGAGCAGGAGCAGTCGGTCGCCGAGATCGTCGCCCAGGGCTTCGACCGCCCCACGGTGGAGCGCATCGCGCGCATGGTGTTCATCGCCGAGCACAAGCGCCGCCAGGCCGCGCCGGGGGTGCGGGTCAGCCCGCGCGCCTTCGGCCGCGACCGGCGCTACCCGATTACCTCCGGTTATCGTCCGGACTGAGTGATCCCCGACGCCGTACCCGGCCCCCGTCATTGCGAGGAGGCGAAGCCGACGTGGCACAAAAGCAGCGAAGCTGCGTTGAACGGCCGTAGGCCGGCCCGAAGGGCGAGCGTAGCGAGTAACCTCCGTCCGGAACCACCGATGTCCGCCTTGGCCGGCATCGGGGCCACCCATGGAGATCGCCACGGCGCTGCGCGCCTCGCGATGACGGTGCTTCGTCGCTGCGTTCCTCGCAATGACGGGGGCACGGGACGCGCGCGGGGTTGGATCTATCAGCGCAGCGCCGGGGGTTTGATACACTTCCGGGTGTGAGACAAGCGCCCGCGCAGCGGGCTCAACCAAAGGGATTCGCATGAAGAAGATCGAGGCGATCATCAAGCCGTTCAAGCTGGAAGATGTCCGCGAGGCCCTGACCGAGATGGGCATTGCCGGCATGACTGCGACCGAGGTTCAGGGTTTCGGGCGCCAGAAGGGCCACACGGAACTCTACCGGGGCGCGGAATATGTGGTCGACTTCCTGCCCAAGGTGAAGCTGGAACTGGTGGTGGACGACGACCGTGTCGATCCCTGCATCGACGCGATCGTGAAGGCCTCGCGCACCGGCAAGATCGGGGACGGCAAGATCTTCGTGTCCGACATGTCGCGCGTGGTCCGCATCCGCACCGGCGAAGAGGGCAGCGAGGCCCTCTAGCAGGGCGGAGTTACGGGCATCGTCATTGCGAGGAGGCGAAGCCGACGCGGCACAAAAGCAGCGAAGCTGCGTTGAACGGCCGCAGGCCGGCCCGAAGGGCGAGCGTAGCGAGTAACCTCCGTCCGGAACCACTGGATCCCGGCGCTCTGCCAGCTTCAGGAGGTTGCTTCGTCGCTGCGCTCCTCGCAATGACGGTGCCACCCCCAAGGTGGTGCGGGGCCCCGCCGGGGGATGGCTTTACGGTTGCGCCGCTTTCCCCGCTTAGTTCGTCAGGAAGGGGATGCGGTCCATCACGCGCCACAGGCCGCGGCGTTCCTCGCCTTCCAGTTCCACCGGTTCGCCGGCGCGCACGGCGACGGCGGCATCCGGGTAGTTCAGTTCCAGCACCGTCATGGTGTTCTCGGCATGGTCTTCCAGGCCGAGTTCGGTGTAGGCGCGGTGCAGCACGGCCAGGGCCTTCGGCATCACCTCGGCCCCGGGATAGGTGGCCACCACGTTGCGCGCGCGCTGGGCCGCGGCGACCCAGGCGGTACGTTCCATGTAAAACTCTGCCACGCGCAGCTCGTAGGCGGCCAGTGCATTGCGGATGTAGAGCATGCGCTGGTAGGAGTCCGGGGCGTAGCGGCTGTCCGGGAACTCGCGGATCAGGCGGTCGAAGTCCTGGAAGGCCTGGTCGAAGGGTTCCGGGTCCATCTCGGCCGGGTCGCGCGGGAACAGGTTGGCGAGAAAGCCCTGCTGGCGGTTGAAGTTGATCAGCCCGCGCAGGTAGTACGCATAATCGAGGTTCGGATGCCGCGGGTTCAGCTGCACGAAGCGGTCCACGGCCGCCAGGGCGGGCTCCGGCTCGCCGGCCTTGTAGTAGGCATAGGGAATCTCGATCTGCGCCTGCTGGGCGTAGCGCCCGAACGGGTAGCGCGCCTCGAGTTTTTCGTAGTATTCGACGGCCTGATCGTAATTGCCCTCGTTCAGGGCGTTCTTGGCCTCGCCGTAGAGCTGACTGGCAGACCAGCCGAGCGTGGGGTCTTCGCGCCCGGCGCAGCCGGCGACCACGAGCGCCACGAACAGAACGACGAGCAGGCGCGACAGGTGCGGGACAGAAATCACGGCGAGGCCTCACAGATGAACCAAAGTCCAAGGATTCTACAACATCAAGCCCCGGTGGCGACGAGCGGGAGGCCGCGCAATGAGTGAACCGCGTGAGGCCCATCTGCCGGAGGAGGCGGCCGGGCAGCGCCTGGATGCCGCGCTGGCGCAGCTGTTCCCCGAGTATTCGCGCAGCCAGTTGACCCAGTGGCTGAAGGAGGGCGCGCTGCGGGTGGACGGTGCCTCGCCGCGCCCGCGCACGCCGGTTCGAGGGGGCGAGCGGGTGGAACTGATCGCGCCGGACGCCCCGGTGCTGGCGGCGCAGCCCGAGGCCATAGCGCTGGATGTCCTGTACGAGGATGCGGCGGTGCTGGTGATCAACAAGCCGGCCGGGCTGGTGGCCCACCCGGCAGCCGGGCATCGCGACGGCACACTGGTCAATGCCCTGCTGCACCATGCCCCGGAACTGGCGCAGTTGCCGCGCGCGGGCGTGGTCCACCGCCTCGACAAGGACACCACCGGATTGATGGTGGTCGCGCGCACTCCGGAGGCGCAGACCGCCCTGGTGCGCCAGTTGCAGGCGCGCAGCGTGCACCGTGAGTACCGCGCGCTGGTCCAGGGGCGGGTGATCAGCGGTGCCACCATCGAGGAGCCGATCGGGCGCCACCCGGTGGATCGCAAGCGCCAGGCGGTGACCGGCGGTGGCAAACCCGCGGTCACGCATTACCGCGTGGCCGAGCGCTTCCCCTCCCATACCCTGCTGAATGTGCGCCTGGAGACTGGCCGCACCCACCAGATCCGCGTGCATATGGCGCATATCCGTCACCCAATCGTCGGGGATCTGACCTACGGCGGACGCCCGCGGCCGGTCAAGGGCATGGGTGAGGCGGCCAAGGCCACGGTGGCGGCCTTCAAGCGTCAGGCCCTGCATGCGGCGCGCCTGGAGTTCGAGCACCCGACCAGCGGCGAACCCTGCGCGTTCGAGGCCCCGCTACCGGAGGACTTCGAGGGCCTGCTTGCAGCCCTGCGCGCCGATGCCCGGGAGACCGGTGATGCCTGAGACCCTGCCCCTGCTGGCGCCGTCCCCCGGCGAACTGCCGGCCGGCGTGCGCGCGGTCCAGACCACGCGGGTGGGCGGCGTCAGTACCGGGCCCTGGGCCGCGCTGAACCTGGCGCTGCACACTGGCGATGACCCGGAGCATGTGGCGGAGAATCGGCGTCGGCTGGAACCGTCTTTGGGGCTGGCCGCGCCGATCGCCTGGCCGCGCCAGGTCCACGGCACCGGCGTGACCAACGCCGACACCCTGCACGCGGCGCTGGAGGCCGGCGACGCGGCCGAGGCCGATGCGGTGGTCAGCGACCGGCCCGGGATCGTCTGTGCGGTGCAGACCGCCGACTGCCTTCCGGTGGTGCTGGCGACCGCCGATGGCGCGGCAGTGGGGGTGGCGCATGCCGGCTGGCGCGGGCTGGCCGACGGGGTGCTGGAGGCCAGCGTGGAGGCCCTGAAGACGCTGCGCCCGGGGATGCCGATCCAGGCCTGGATGGGGGCGGCCATTGGCCCCGCGGCCTTCGAGGTGGGCCCCGAGGTCCGCGAGGCCTTTGTCGCGCACGACCCGGAGGCCGTTGCCGCGTTCCGCCCCGGCGCCGAGGGCCGCCTGCTGGCGGATCTCTACCTGCTGGCCCGGCAGCGCCTGCAGCGGGCCGGGGTGGCGCAGGTCGCCGGTGGCGGACGCTGCACCTTCAGCGAGGCGGATACCTTCTTTTCCTACCGCCGCGATGGCGAGACCGGCCGCATGGGCACGCTCGTCTGGGTTGACCCCGGCCACCTGCGTTAACCCCGGCGCTCGGTCCGGCGCGAGGGTTGCCCATGGAGATCGCCGCGTCGCTGCGCGCCTCGCGATGACGGTGCTTTTTCCTGCCCCCGTCGTTGCGAGGCCCCGCAGGGGCCGTGGCAACCTCCGCGCGCAGCCCCGATGTTCGTGCGTGACGGTGTTGCCGTTTGTCTGATGCGGGCGGTTGCGTCCGTCTATCCTTGAAGGTCGGGGGATTGTCCCCATCATTGGTGTCAGTTCACCCAGATTTGACCGAGGGGTTTCCCAATGCGAATGGATCGCCTGACGACCAAGTTCCAGTCCGCCATCGCGGATGCACAATCGCTCGCGGTAGGCCGCGATCACCAGTTCATCGAACCGGCCCACCTCCTGCTGGCCCTGCTGGACCAGGAGGGCGGTACCATCCGCCACGTGCTCGACCGCGCCGGCGCCAACGTGCGCCAGCTGCGCTCCGCGCTGGGCGAGGCGCTGGACCGCCTGCCCAGGGTGGAGGGTGCCGCGGGCGAGGTGCATGTCTCCAATGACCTGGGGCGCATGCTGAATGTCTGCGACAAGCTTGCCCAGGAGCGCAAGGACCAGTACATCCCCAGCGAGCTGTTCCTGCTCGCGGCGATCGCCGAGAAGGCCGGTGTGGGCGAGATGCTGCGCAACGCCGGCGCCAACAAGGACTCCCTGGAGAAGGCCGTGGAAGATATGCGCGGCGGTGCCCAGGTGGACGACCCGAACGCCGAGGAGAACCGCCAGGCGCTGGACAAGTACACCATCGACCTCACCGAGCGCGCCGAGCAGGGCAAGCTCGATCCGGTGATCGGGCGTGACGAGGAGATTCGCCGTTCGATCCAGGTCCTGCAGCGGCGCACCAAGAACAACCCGGTGCTGATCGGCGAGCCCGGGGTCGGCAAGACCGCGATCGTCGAGGGCCTGGCCCAGCGCATCATCAACGGCGAGGTGCCCGAGGGGCTGAAGGACAAGCGCGTGCTTGCGCTGGATCTGGGCGCCTTGCTGGCCGGGGCCAAGTACCGCGGCGATTTCGAAGAGCGGCTGAAGTCCGTGCTCAAGGAGCTTTCGCAGGAAGAGGGTCGCGTGATCCTGTTCATCGACGAGATCCATACCCTGGTGGGCGCCGGCAAGGCCGAGGGCGCAATGGACGCCGGCAACATGCTCAAGCCGGCGCTGGCACGTGGCGAGCTGCACTGCATCGGCGCGACCACGCTGGACGAATACCGCCAGAACATCGAGAAGGACGCCGCGCTGGAACGCCGCTTCCAGAAGGTGGTGGTCGACGAGCCCACGCTGGAAGACACCATCGCTATCCTGCGCGGTCTGAAGGAGCGCTACGAGGTCCACCACGGGATCGAGATCACCGACCCGGCGATCGTCGCCGCGGCGCAGCTGTCGCAGCGTTACATCACCGATCGCCAGCTGCCGGACAAGGCGATCGACCTGATCGACG
This sequence comes from Thioalkalivibrio sp. ALMg3, assembly GCF_000381225.1. Taxonomy (NCBI): domain Bacteria; kingdom Pseudomonadati; phylum Pseudomonadota; class Gammaproteobacteria; order Chromatiales; family Ectothiorhodospiraceae; genus Thioalkalivibrio; species Thioalkalivibrio sp. ALMg3. The sequence continues at coordinate 100,619 of NZ_KB906219.1, forward strand.
AGGCCAGCTCGCGGATCCGCATGGAGATCGACTCCAAGCCCGAGTCCATGGACCGCCTGGAGCGGCGCCTGATCCAGCTCAAGATCGAGCGCGAGGCGTTGAAGAAGGAATCCGACGACGCCTCGAAGAAGCGGCTGGATACCCTGGAGGGCGAGATCGATCGCCTGGGGCGCGAGCTCTCCGATCTGGAAGAGGTGTGGAAGTCCGAGAAGGCCTCGGTCTCCGGCGCCGCGCAATTGAAGGAAGAGCTCGAGCGCGCACGTACCGAGCTGGAGACCGCCCGCCGTGCCGGCGACCTGTCGCGCATGTCCGAGTTGCAGTACGGGCGCATCCCGGATCTGGAGAAGTCCCTCGCGATGGCCCACGAGATGGAGAGCCAGGAGACCCAGTTGCTGCGCACCAAGGTGACCGACGAGGAGGTCGCCGAGGTGGTTGCGCGCTGGACCGGCATCCCGGTCTCCAAGATGCTGGAGGGCGAGAAGGACAAGCTGCTGCGCATGGAAGAGGCCGTGGGTGATCGCGTGGTCGGCCAGACGGAAGCCGTGCGCGCGGTGGCCAACGCCATCCGCCGTTCGCGGGCGGGCCTGTCCGATCCGAACCGGCCGAATGGCTCGTTCCTGTTCCTCGGCCCGACCGGGGTCGGCAAGACGGAGCTGACCAAGGCGCTGGCGTCATTCCTGTTCGACACCGAAGAGTCCATGGTGCGCATCGACATGTCCGAGTTCATGGAGAAGCACTCGGTGGCGCGGTTGATCGGGGCGCCCCCGGGCTATGTCGGCTACGAGGAGGGCGGCTACCTGACCGAGGCCGTGCGCCGCAAGCCCTACTCCGTGATCCTGCTGGACGAGGTCGAGAAGGCGCATCCGGATGTCTTCAACGTGCTGCTGCAGGTGCTGGATGATGGTCGTCTGACGGACGGTCATGGTCGCACCGTGGACTTCCGCAACACGGTGATCGTGATGACTTCCAACCTCGGCTCGCAGCAGATCCAGGAGATGGCCGGTGAGGCGAACTACGATGCAATGAAGGCCGCGGTGATGGAGATCGTCGGGCAGCACTTCCGCCCCGAGTTCATCAACCGCGTGGATGATGTGGTGGTGTTCCACCCGCTGGAGCGCGAGCAGATCCGGGCGATTGCCGGCATCCAGCTGCAGTTCCTGCGCAAGCGTCTGGAGGAGCGCGATCTGGGGCTCACCATCACCGACGCCGCGCTCGATCACCTGGGCGCCGCCGGTTTCGACCCGGTGTACGGCGCGCGTCCACTCAAGCGGGCCATCCAGACGCAGATGGAAAACCCGCTGGCCCAGTCGCTGCTGTCCGGCGAATTCGGCCCCGGCGATACCATCGAGGTGGACCTGGCTGGCGACCAGCTTGCCTTTACCCGGGCTGCAGCTGCTGCCTGATCGGGATTTCGCTGTTCCGATCCAACAAGGCCCGCCCCGTGCGGGCCTTTTTTGGGTCCGGGAGCAGCTGCGGGCGAAGGGGCGGGCGGCCGTATCCGGCGGTGGGGACGGTGACGGGGTCAGTCGTCGTGGCTGGCGTGGGCGTCCACCGGTTCCTCGAAGGCGATGAACAGGATGCAGTCCTCGTCCGATGTGCAATGGGTGGTATGTGCCAGCCGGGCCGGTCCGTAGGCATAGGTGCCGGGTCGGAGCACGACCGGGTCCTGGTCGTCGTAGTCGACCTGCATCTCGCCGCTGACGAGCACCATGCGTTCGGCGCTGGTGTGCCAGTGGTGGGGCGCGGTGCTGTTGCCGGGGAGGAGGAAGAAGACGTCGGCATTGGGCTGCGCCGGGTCACCTTGCAGCACGGCGAGCCGGCAGCCATCCGGCATGAAGTCCGGGCACGGGCCCCATTCGAGATCGGGGGAATCGGGTTCGTGGATGAAGGCCGGGCCCTGGTCCGCCGTCGCGACCGTCCAGGCGGCGACCAGCGTGAGGGCGGCGGCGGCCGAGGCAAGGCGGGGTATGGCCCCGGTGGGCGGGATATCGCGTTTGAACATGGTGCACCTCCTGTGGGTCGGCTTTACCCGGCGCGCTCCGGGTGGGCGTGTCGTGGTGTGGCTGACCGGGCGGGTGTCCGTCCGGAGCGGCTTTTGCCTGTAAGTCTGGCTGGTTCACGTGGGGGTGGCTTCCAAGATCTTGCGGCAGGGGGGCGGATGTTGCGGTAGGTGGGCACCAGGCAGCGCCACGATTGCCGGCTCGCTACACTCGGGGTCTGGGAGCTATCGGATAGGGATGTTCGGAATGGGTGTGTTGCGAGTGTGTGCGGTCCTGGCGGTGGTGATGGGGCTGGTGGGGTGTTCGCTGCTGGATGCGCGCGAGCAGCTGGCGCGGATGGGCGGGGCCTGTGTGATCAGCGGTACGGTAGGATCGAACGAAGGGGCGGATGGGTCGGAACGGACCGGGCCCTATGTTGTGGCGGTGTTCCGCGAGCCGGTCGCCGGCGCCGTTGTGCCCGAACCGGCAGACCACGTGGTGAGCGCGCGCGGCGGGAGCTGGTTCTTTGCCCTGGAGCCTGGTCGTTACAGCGTGCTGGCCTTCCGCGACGAGGATGGTGATCGCGCGCATCCGGCCGGCGCACCGGTCCAGCACGTCGCGCGCGGCGATTCGCTGGATTGTGGCCCTGGCGGACGGCTGACCGGGATCGATATCCGCGTGAACGGGAATGATCGCCTGGCGCACGCCATTCGCCTGCCGGATACGCGGGGTCCTGGGGACGGCGCGGCGCCGGACCCCGCGCCGCTTAGCCTGGGCCGGGTGACGGCCTACGGCGAGATCGCCCATCTGGAGGATCCGCGCTTCGCGACCGAGGTGGCGCGGGGCAGCCAGTGGCGCCCGCTGGATTTCGTGCTGTCGGGGTATGCCGGGGTGTACTTTCTTGAGCCATACGATCCCGCACGGACGCCCGTGCTGTTCGTGCACGGGATGAACGGCTCGCCGCGTGACTTCGCCGGGTTGCTGGAGGGGCTTGACCGAGAGCGTTACCAGCCATGGTTCTACTATTACGCCTCCGGGCTGCCGCTGCAGTCGGCCGCGGCGCATCTGGCACAGGTGGTCGAGGAGCTGGAGGTGCGCCACGGCGTCGAGTCACTGCCGGTGGTGGCACACAGCATGGGCGGGCTGATCGCGCGCGGCTTCCTGAACGAGCGCGCCCGGCGCGAGGCGGCGGCGACCGTGCCGGCGATGATCACCCTGTCCACCCCCTGGGCCGGACACGAACGCGCCCAGCGGGGTGTCGATCGTTCGCCGGTGGTCATTCCGGTATGGCGCGACATGGCCCCGGGCAGCGATTACCTGGAAGGCCTGTTCGCAGATGCCAACACGGAGGTGACCGAGCTGCACCTGCTGTTTGGCTACCAGCGCGGGGAGGGAGGCGCGCGCGCCACTGCGGACGGGGTGGTCACCCTCGCCAGCATGCTGCACCCGCCCGCGCAGCGCGAGGCGGCCTCGGTCTTCGGGGTGGCGACCACGCACGCCGGCATCCTGTCCCATCCATTGGTGCTGGAGCGAGTGGACGGGCTCTTGTCCGGCGTACAGGGGGACTGACTGGCGTCTGTGTTGGTGCGTGCCGCCGCGACGGCGCAATGGGATCGGCGTAGTCTGAAGGCATGCCTGTCGCCTGGACGTCCTCGGCAGGCCAGTCAACGGGGAGCGCGATGCAGTTGTTCGAGTGCGAGGTCTGTGGGCAGGGGGTGTACTTCGACAACACCTTCTGTACCCGCTGCGGCCACCGGCTGGGATTCCTGCCGGACCGCCTGGAGGTCTCCGCCCTGGTGCCGGCGGGGGAGGCCGTGGGCGCCCGTGGGCGCCCGATCCCCGGTGGCCTGTGGCGGGTAGCGGACGAGCCGGACGGGCTGTTTTATCGCCAGTGCCGGCACTATGCGGTAGACGCGGTGTGCAACTGGATGGTGCCACATGAAGAAGCCGAGCCGTTCTGTCGCGCCTGCCGCCTGAATCGCACCATCCCGGACCTCAGTGTGCCGGGCAATGCGCGGCTGTGGGAGCGTCTGGAGGCCGAGAAGCGACGCCTGGTATATGGCCTGTTGCGCCTGGGCCTGCCGGTGGTGCCGCGGAAAAGCGATCCTGGGGGGATTGCGTTTGATTTCCTGGCCGATCCGGCCCCGGAGTTCCGCGAGGGTGGGGGCGTGGTCACCGGCCATTCGCACGGGCTCATTACCATCAATATCGCCGAGGCCGATCCCGCGGTGCGCGAGCGCATGCGCGAGGCGATGGCCGAACCCTATCGCACCATTCTCGGCCACTTTCGCCATGAGTCCGCGCACTACTACTGGGATCGATTGATTCGCGGTAGCCACTGGCATACCGATTTTCGCGAGCGCTTCGGCGACGAGCGCGCGGACTACGACGAGGCCCTGCGGCGCCATTACACCGGTGGTCCGCCGGCGGATTGGCAGGCCTCGTTCGTGTCCGCCTATGCCAGCTCGCACCCCTGGGAAGACTGGGCCGAGACCTGGGCTCACTATATGCACATCGTGGATACGCTGGACACGGCCTCCGCCTACAACATGGACATCGAACCCGTCGCCGGACCGTCGGCGCGGCTGGGCGCGCAGGGGAATCTGCCGGCTTTTGATGCCTATGCCACGGCGGACTTCGATCTGCTTCTGGAGCATTGGCTGCCGCTGGTCAGCGCCCTGAACAGCCTGAATCGCAGCATGGGTCACTCGCATGTCTACCCCTTCGTGCTGACCGCTACCGCGATCGCCAAGCTGGCGTTCGTGCATCAGGTCATTCAGGATTTCCGCATGGGCATCCGCGTACAACCGGCGGGCGCCACCGGCCCTTGATCTGCCGGCCTGGATCGGCAAAGGTCCTGTCCTGAAATACATCCATCGCGCAAGCGAAAGGACGCGAGATGTACAACGTTGCCACCCGTGGCCCGTTCAAGGGGCTGAACCCGCGTGTTGCGCCGCTGGCGCTGATGCTTGTGGTGATCATCGCCCTGCTGGGGGTTTATCGAACCGAGCAGCTGGGCGCAGTGGTGGGGGATGCGCGCGCCTTCGTGACGCCGCTGCTGGAGTGGTACTACGTGGTGATCATGGCCTTCTTCCTGGTCATGGTGATCTGGCTCGGGGTCGGGCGCTACAAGAACGTGCGCCTGGGGCGCGACGACGAGGTCCCGGAGTTCACCACGCTGTCCTGGCTGTCGATGCTGTTCGCCGCCGGCATGGGCGTCGGCCTGCTGTTCTGGGCGGTGGCCGAGCCGCTGTCGCATTACGGCGGCAACCCGTTTCTGGCCGAGAACGGCAACCAGGCGGCCGCCGCCGACATGTCGATGGTGCTGACGTATTTCCACTGGGGGCTGAATGCCTGGGGTGTGTTCGCGCTGCTGGCACTGATCCTGGCCTATTTCAGCTTCCGCAAGGGCCAGCCGCTGGCGCTGCGCTCGGCCCTGCACCCGCTGATCGGCAAGTACAGTCATACCTGGCCGGGCGATCTGGTGGATCTGCTCGCCATCGTGGCCACGGTCTTCGGGATCGCAACGACTCTGGGGCTGGGTATCCAGCAGCTGGAGGCCGGGTTGGCGCATACCGTGGGCCTCTCGCTGGAAGGGGATCGCGGTCTCCTGCTGCTGACGGCGCTGCTGACGGTGACTGCGATCGTGTCGGTGGTGGCCGGGATGCAGGCCGGGGTGCAGCGGGTCAGCCAGGCCAACCTGTGGCTCAGTGTCGCTCTGCTTGGGCTACTGCTGGTATGGGGTCCAACCCAGTACTTGCTGGCCTTGGTGGTGCAGTCCAGTGGTAGTTACATGCAGAACCTGCTGGGGCTGTCGCTGTACACCCATGCTCACCACCTGGACGAGTGGCACTCCGACTGGACGGTCTTCTACTGGGGCTGGTGGCTGGCCTGGGCGCCGTTCGTCGGGCTGTTCATCGCGCGCATCTCGCGCGGGCGCACGCTGCGCGAGTTCGTGATGGGTGTGCTGCTGGTGCCGACCCTGATCACCTTCTTCTGGCTCGCACTGCTGGGCGGTACGGCCCTGCACGCCGAGGTCGAGGGCATCGCGAACATTGCCGATCAGGTGGCGGAGGACCTGACCATGGCGACCTTCGCCACCATGGAGACCCTGGAACCCTGGTTGATCGCGAAGAGCGGGGCCGTCCTGATTACGGTGCTGATCGCGACCTACCTGCTGACCTCGGCCAATGCCGGCATCGTGGTCATCAACACCCTGCTGGCCCATGGGTCCACCGAACACCGGGCGATTCACCTGATCCTGTGGGGCGCGATGATCGGTCTGGTGACCGGCGTGCTACTGCTGGCCGGCGGGCTGGAGGTCTTGCAGAATGCAGTCATCCTGGCCGCGCTGCCGTTCTCGCTGGTGATGCTGATGATGGTGGTGGGCCTGATGCGCGCCCTGGAAGACGAGCGCTATGCCCCACGCCCGGGCGAGCATACGGTCGCCCCCAGCGAGCCATGGACCATTCCGCCGGATCGCGTCCACGAGGACTTTGACATGGACGACGATGCCCCCGAGGCCCGTGACGAAGACGACGACCCTCGTCGCTCCTGACGGTCCCAGTTTTCCACCACGAAGCACACGAAGAAGGTCAAAAGCCTTTGCACCACAGAAGGCACGGAGGAAAGAAAGGAACGCGGTAACGCCTGGGTGGCGAAGGCGCCGTTCGATTCGCCTTGCCCTTCAACCCTGATTTTCTCCGTGCCCTCTGTGGTTCAAATCGCTCTTGAACTTACCTTCTTCGAGCCTTCGCGCGCTTCGTGTTGAACACACCAGGGAGGGAAAGGCCCGCGCATCTTGCGTTCACTTTCGGGGTGGCGGGGCTTGCCGTAGCCTGTGCGCAACGATTTCACGAACCGCGAGAGGAACCCCATGAGCGATACCCTGCAGTTGTCCGGCGAGTTGATTCAGAAGGTCCAGGATCTGCTGACCGAGGTGGACCCGAAGGCGCAGCAACCCATCGTGGCCGTGCAGTACCTGAGCGCGATCACCGGGTTCATGGTCGCGCAGATGCCGGAGTCGGTGAACGAGCGCAAGGAGTACCTCAAGCAGCTCTCCGAATTTACCGAGTCGGTGTTCGTGGACGTCGAGAGCCGCAAGCAGACCGCCCCGCCGCCGCAGGATGCCAGTGGCGTGTGGCGCCCCGGCGAGAACTGAGCGCCACGGGCCATGCCGTCGGGCGTGGCCGCAACCGGGGGGCGGCGCAACCTCGGTGATCTTGCGAAGGCGGCGGTCAGTTGTTCCCGTCGCCTTTGTTTTTGTCCTTGCGCATCTGGCGCAGCATGGCTTCCTGTTCGTTGAAGCTGGGCATGCGGCGCTTGCCGCCGGCGTCGCGGGCCGGGTCGTTGCGACCGGCCAGGCCTGATTGCCCGGGCTTTTCGGCTTCCTTGATCTGCTGGTATTCGTCCAGTTCGCGGCGGGCGTCTTCGTCGCTGGTGTAGCGGCCACGGTAGTCCTGCGGTGGCTTGTGGCCCTTGCGCAGGAAGAGCTGCTTGCGTAGCTCCTTGTTGTAGTCGGTCACTCGGCGGTCAATCCACCACAGGTCCACCAGCGCCCATGACACGCCAATAATCAGCGGTAGCAACCACCAGGCGGCGGGGCCAAATCCGGCGAGGGCCAGGGTGGCCGCACTGAGTGCCAGGAAGCCGGCGCCGCCCAGCGGCTCGTGCAGGTAGAAGCGATGCAGCCCGAGCGGGAACAGGATCCACGCAGCGTAGGCCGCAGGGCGGGTGCGCATCTCGCGAGCGAGGCGGGCGTTGACCGCCTGCAGGCCGCCACCTTCCAGGTCCAGTTCCTTCCAGGCCTTGCTCATGCGGTTCTCCGTTGCGTTCGCGTGTGAGGGCCACGGTAGTCCGACCGGAGCGTACGGGCGATTGTGCGGGTGTCGCGCGGGGCTTTTGCGGACGCGGCTTCAGTCCTCTTCGCGGGTGGCGTCGCGTTCCAGCAGCCGGCGCACAGTGTCGTGCACCGGGCGGCCCTGATAGAGCACCGCGTGCACCTCGGCGCAGATCGGCATGTCCACTTCCAGTGCCTTCGCCCGCGCCACAGCGACCCGGGCGGTCTCTACGCCCTCCACCGACTGTCCCACCCGCGCGCGGGCGGTGTCGAGATCCAGGCCTTCGCCCAGCATCCGGCCCAGACGCCGGTTGCGCGACTGGTTGTCGGTGCAGGTGAGGATCATGTCCCCCAGTCCGGAGAGGCCGGTGAGGGTGGTCGGACGGGCGCCGACCGCCGCGCCGAAGCGCTGGATCTCGGCCAGCCCGCGGGTCATCAGTGCGGCGCGCGCATTGGCCCCGAACCCGGCGCCGTCGGCAATACCGGTGGCCACCGCGAGCACGTTCTTCAGCGCGCCGCCCAGTTCCACGCCGATCACGTCCGTATTGCGGTACAGGCGCAGCGAGCGCCCGTGCAGGGCCGTAACCAGGCAGTCCATGTGGCCCTCGTCGCTGGAGGCCACGGACAGCGCGGTCGGCTGCTCCTGCGCCACCTCGGCGGCGAAGGAGGGCCCGGAGATCAGAGCGGGCGGGCGCTCGGGCCCCAGTTCCTGTTCGGCAATCTCGTGCAGCCAGGCCCCGGTTGCCGTCTCCAGGCCCTTGGTGGCCCAGGCGACCACCTGGTCGCGTGCGAGGCGCGGGGCGATCCAGCGCAGGGTTTCGCGGAAGGCGCCGGAGGGGACTGCGATCAGGACCAGGTCGCGGCCCTCGATGGTCGCCGGGTCGGCGCTGACGCGCAGGTTGTCCGGGAGGCGCAGACCGGGAAGGTAGCGGGCGTTCTCGCGCTCGCGTTCCAGTTGCCCGGCCGTGGCGTCATTGCGCACCCACAGGGCGACGTCGGCATGCAGGCGGGCCGCATGCACCGCCAGCGCCGTGCCCCAGCAGCCGCCTCCGAGGACCGCGATACGCATCGGTTGCGCCTCGCGTCAGGCCTGTTGCGTGGGCTCGGCCTGTTCCCCGCCGGCCTGTTGCTTCTGTTCCTGCAGGTGCTGGGCATACAGCGACTCGAAGTTGACCGGCTGTAGCAGGAGCTGCGGGAAGCCGCCCTTGAGCACCAGGTCGGCCACCGTTTCGCGGGCGAACGGGAACAGCACGTTGGGGCAGTAGGCACCCAGCAGGTGGTTGCGCTGATCCTCGGCAAAATTGCGCAGGATGAACACGCCGGCCTGCTTGATTTCGACCAGATAGGCGGTCTTGCCGTCGGATTCGGTGGTCACGGTCAGGCCCAGTTCCACCTCGAAGGCGCCGGCGGCCTCGTCGATCGGACGTGCGTTGGTGTTCAGCTGGATGTTGGTCTCGCCCTTCCACTCGCGCATGAATACCTCGGGGGATTCCGGCGCCTCGAAGGACAGGTCCTTGATGAAGACCTTCTGGATAGAGAAGTCGGGCCGGTCACTCTGTTCGGCCTGGGCCGCGCCGTTGCCGCTCTTCGGGGAATTCTTCTCTTCAGCCATGATGTTGTCTCGCAGTCGTCTGGAATCGGGGCATTGTAAGGGGGATGAGCGGTGTTTTTCGGGGTCGCCGGGGCGATCCCGTTTGCCGCCCGTTGCCGGCGGCGGCGCGTGTTATCCGGAGGCGTTGTCGGTCGGGCCTTCGAGGCCGGCCTCGCTGGCCAGGCGCGCCAGTTGGCCGTTACTGTCCATCGCCTGCAGTTCGTCGAAGCCGCCGATGTGTGTGTCGCCGAGAAAGATCTGCGGGACCGAGCTACGGCCGGCGGCGCGCTGTTCCATCTCTGCGCGCAGACCGGGTTCGCGGTCGACGGCGTACTCCGCGAACGGGTAGCCACGCTGATTGAGCAGGCGCCGCGCGAGCAGGCAGAATGGACAGCGCCCGCTGGAGTAGACCTCGAACTGCATTACTTCTTCTTGATGGGCATGTTGGCCGATTGCCAGGCCTGGATGCCGCCCTGCAGGTTGACTACGTCCTCGAACCCGGCCGCGGTCAGTTGCTGCGCGGCGCTGGCGGAGCGGTTGCCGCTGCGGCAGTACACCACTACCGGTTTGTCCTTGTATTTCTCGATGTCGCCCATGCGCTTTTTCAGGCTGCCGAGCGGGATATGCTTGGCGCCGCCGATGCGCCCGGAGGCGACTTCGTTGTCCTCGCGCACATCCAGCACCAGGGCGTCGTCCTGGTTGATCACGCGCACCGCCTCGACCGGCGAGAGCGAGCGATACTTGCGGTTCAGGCGTCGCAGTTCGACGAACAGGATCATCCCGATCACCGCCAGCAGGGCGCCGGTCAGGATGGGGTGGTTGGCGAGAAATTCGGGCAGGCGTTCAAGCATTCGGGAGACCGGATCGGAGGGGTGGGTGTCAGGAACTGCAGAAAACGTCCTGCATCATACCGATCAGGCGCAGGGTCCGGGAGTCCCCCACCCGGTAGTAGACCCGGTTGGCGTCCTTGCGCGTGGCGAGGATGCCCTTGTCGCGCAGGATGCCGAGATGCTGCGAGATGTTGCTCTGCGACGTCCCGACCTGATCGACGATTTCCTGTACGCTGATTTCGCGATCGCCGAGAATGCAGAGGATCTTCAGACGCAGCGGGTGGGACATGGCCTTGAGCGAGCGCGAGGCCCGCTCGATGTCTTCGTCCTGGGACATCAAACCGTCTTCGACGTACATTTCGTCTTCAACCGTTTCGTTGCTCACGGCATGCCTCTCTTGCTCGCGAGGGAAGGCCCTCGCAACTGGGTCAGAATATAAGAACCTAAACGTACCCCGATATGCGAATTTGCGCAATCTTGAGTCATCCAAGCGGTTCACGCGCCCTTTTGTGGTGCGGTGCGTTGCTCTGTTTTCTGTGGCCGGTCAGCGCCGTGGCGCTGGAACCGGAGGCGGAGCTGCGCGAGACGCGCGAGGCCATCCAGGACCTGGAGCGTAGCCAGGAAGAGCGTTACGCGGCCCTGCAGCATCTGGAAGGGCTGCTCGCGGAGGCTGCTCGCGGGACCGAGGCCTCGCGCCAGGAGCTGCGCGAGCTGGCGCGGGCGCGTTCGCGTCAGGAGGCGGTGGTCGCCGACCAGGAGGACCGTGTGGACGAGGCCCGGGAGCGGCTGGAGGCAGAACGCCGCGCCGCGGCTCGCCTGGTGCGCGATCAGTGGCAGGGCGAACGCCATCCCGGACGGAGCGACGGTCGGTCTGCGGAGCACCGCCATCAGGCCGCGTTTGCCGCGCGCATCCGCGAGGCGCGCGAGCAGGCCCTGGTCGTGTTGCGCGACCGCATCGAGGCGCTGGAGACGGCGCGCGAGAACCTCGCGCGGGAGCGGGCGGTGCTGGCAGAACGGGAAGAGCAGGCCCGCGCGGCGGTCGCGGATCTGGAACGCGAGGAGGCGCACCAGCGCCAGGCGATGGCGGAGCTGGAGGCGGTGATCGAGGACGAGTCGCTGGAACTGGAGCGCCTGGCGCGCAATGCCGAGACCCTGGAGACGGTGATCGAGGAGGTCGAGGCTCGCAGCGCGGCGCGTGCCGCGGCACCCCGCGAGTCCACCCCCGAACGGCCGGACGTGGCCTTCGTGGAATTGGAGGGCGAGCTTCCGCGTCCGGCCGAAGGCCGCGTGATCCGCAGTTTCAACGAGTCCCGTGGTAGCCGCCTGCGCTCGCGCTGGCGTGGCGCGGTGCTGGCGGTCGATAACGGCACGGCGGTGCGCGCAGTGCACTACGGCCAGGTGGTCTACGCCGACTGGATGCAGGGCTACGGCTTCCTGGTGATCGTCGATCATGGGGAGCGCTACCTGACACTCTACTCCAATGTAGAGGAGATCCTGGTGGCGGAAGGCGAGACCGTGGGTGCTGGCGAGCAACTGGCCGTGGCGGGCGAGGGCAGCGAGGCGATTGCGCCCGGGCTTTACTTCGAGATCCGTCACAACGGCGGACCATTGAACCCCGAGAGCTGGTGGCCCTCTCAGTAGAGGGAAAAAGATGGAATGCGCCCATGCCCCGGCAAAAGGCCGATCGGTGGCGTGCATTCAGGCAGCCGTCACATTGCGGGTGCTACCATCTTCACACAAATCACCTCAAGTGAACGAGGAAAGGTAATGAGCAAGTCTTGTCGCACCGGATACTCCCTGATCGTCGGACTGGTTGTCGGGGTCATGTTGAGTGTCTCGGTGGCGGTCTACGCCGACCGCGACAATGGCGCGCAATCCGCTTTGCCAGTAGAAGATTTGCAGCGCTTCACTGACGTATACATGCGCATCAAGCGCAATTACGTCACCGAGGTCGAAGACAAGGATCTCCTGGACAATGCGATCCAGGGGATGCTGTCCGGCCTTGACCAGCATTCGGCCTATCTGGACGAACAGGACTTCGAGGACATGCAGGTCGGGACCTCCGGCGAGTTTGGCGGTCTGGGCATCGAGGTTGGCATGGAAGACGGCTTCGTCAAGGTCATCGCGCCGATCGATGACACCCCGGCCAGCCGTGCCGGGGTCGAGGCCGGTGACCTGATCATTCGCCTGGATGGCGAGTCGGTGAAGGGTATGTCCCTGTCCGACGCGGTCGCCAAGATGCGCGGCGAGAAAGGCTCGGACATCACCCTGACCATCCTGCGCGATGGCGAGGACCGCCCGAAAGAAATCACCATCACCCGCGACGTGATCCAGGTGCAGAGCGTGCGCTCCGAGATCCTGGAGGACGGCTTCGGCTACGTACGCATCAGCAATTTCCAGCAGCGCACGGCACGCGACTTGGTGCGGGCGATCGAAGACCTGCAGGAACAGGGCGAGCTGCAGGGGCTCGTGCTGGATCTGCGCAACAACCCCGGTGGCATTCTGACGGGCGCTGTGGGCGTCTCGGACGCCTTCCTCGAAGAAGGCCTGATCGTCTACACCGAAGGTCGGCTGGAGGATTCGCAGTTCCGCTACCAGGCCTCGCCGGGGGATGTTCTCAAGGGCGCGCCGATGGTCGTCCTCGTCAATCGCGGATCGGCCTCCGCCTCCGAGATCGTGGCGGGTGCGTTGCAGGACCACCGGCGGGCCGTGGTTATGGGTCAGAACACCTTCGGCAAGGGTTCGGTGCAAACCATCCTGCCGCTGACCCAGAACACCGGGATCAAGCTGACCACCGCGCGTTACTTCACGCCTGATGGCCGTGCCATCAACGAGGACGGGATTGACCCGGACATCCGCCTGCAGCAGCTCGTGGTGCAGCGCTCCGACAGCGAAAATGGCGGTGCCCGCATGGGCCGTGACGGCCTGCCGGAATCTGTGGATGCGGACGAAGACAATGGCGAGACGTTGGCCGAGCGCGATTACGGTATGAACGAGGCGCTGAATCTCCTGAAGGGCCTGAACTTCTACAACCGCCGCTGAGCGCGGTGGACAGGGAGGATTGATGCCGAACGTACTGGTGCCCCTGGCCGCCGGGGCCGAGGAACTGGAGGCGGTCACGATCATCGACCTGCTGCGCCGGGCGCAATTCGAGGTCACCGTGGCCGGGCTGGAGCCGGGGCCGGTGACCTGCTCGCGGGGCACGGTGATCCAGCCGGATACCACGGTTGATCAGGTGCTGGATCAGTCCTTTGACCTGATCGTCCTGCCGGGTGGCCTGCCCGGCGCCAATCACCTGCGCGACGACGCCCGGGTGCAGGGTTTGCTGCGGGCGCAGGCCGAACGCGATGGCCACTTGGCCGCGATCTGTGCCGGGCCCAAGGCGCTGGCCGAGGCCGGGCTGCTGGAGGGGCGCACCGTGACGGCCTTCACCGGCGCGCTGGACGAGGCGGGGATCCCGTCCACTGGCGCCCCGGTGGAGATCGACGGGCGCCTGATCACCGGCCGTGGCCCGGGTGCCGCGATGGACTTCGCCCTGACCCTGATCGAACAGCTCGCCGGCCGCGAGGCCCGCGACGCCGTCGAGGGCCCGCTGCTAAGGCCCTGATGGTCTTAGCCACGAAGCGTACGAAGACCCGAAGGAAGACACGAAGAGGGTAGGATGTGTTGAGCGCAGCGAAACGCATCGGGGCCCGGATCATTCCGTGAGGCCGATGCGATTCGCTGCGCTCATCCTCACCCTGCCCGCTGCAAAACGATCGTGGCCTTTCTGATACGCCTCAAAAGGCCCGATGGAGGTCGTCAACACCCGCTGTTTCGTGCGCGATAGCGCGTCGTCCCCGGACGGGGCGCCAACTCTGTGGTGGAAGGTTTTGACCTTCCTCGTGCGCTTCGTGGTGGATTCGCCCTTCGTTCTGGAGCTATCCCACGGTCGCGTAGCGGGTGGCGGTGCCCAGCCAGCGTTCGATCAGGGCGGCGGCGCGCGCCGGGTCCTTCTCGATGCGTGCGGCAAGGGTGGTGGCCTCGTCGAGCAGGTCCTGGTCGCGTGACCAGTCGGCGACGCGGAAGCTGCGATCGCCAGTCTGGCGCGTGCCCAGCAGTTCGCCCGGACCGCGCAGCTTGAGATCCACCTCCGCAATCTCGAAGCCGTCGTCGGTGCGGCGCATCGCCTCGAGGCGCTCGCGGGCGGTATCGCCCAGTGGCGGACGGTAAAGCAGCACGCAGGCCGAGGCGGCACTGCCGCGCCCGACCCGGCCGCGCAGCTGGTGCAGCTGCGACAGCCCCATGCGTTCGGCATTCTCGATGATCATCAGGCTGGCGTTGGGGACGTCGACGCCGACCTCGATCACGGTAGTCGCCACCAGCAGGTCGATCGCGCCCGCGCGGAAGCGCTCCATCACCGCATCGCGCTCGGGTCCCTTCATGCGTCCGTGGGCCAGTCCGATGGTCAGCTCCGGCAACGCCTCGCGCAGGCGTTCGGCGGTGGCCTCGGCCGATTCCGCCTCCAGTTGTTCCGATTCCTCCACCAGCGGGCAGACCCAGTAGGCCTGGGTGCCGGAGCCGCAGGCGGCGCGGATGCGTTCGATGACCTCGTCACGGCGCTCGTGGCTGATCAGCGCGGTGCGTACCGGGGTGCGCCCGGGCGGGCGTTCGTCGATGACCGAACTGGCCAGTTCCGCGTACAGGGCCATGGCCAGCGTGCGCGGGATCGGGGTGGCGGTCATGATCAGCTGATGCGGCATCCGGCCGTTGCCCTTGTCGCGCAGGGCCATGCGCTGGTGCACGCCGAAGCGGTGCTGTTCGTCGATGATTGCGAGCCCCAGATGATGAAACCGCACCTCCTCCTGAAACAGGGCGTGGGTTCCGATCGCGACCTGGCGCTGCCCGCTGGCCAGTTCCGCGAGCAGTTGGCCGCGCTCGCTGGCCGTCTGGCGTCCGCCCAGCCAGGCGATCGCGACGCCCAGTGGTTCCATCCACTGGGCAAGATTGCGCCCGTGCTGGCGGGCGAGTAGTTCGGTCGGGGCCATGAACGCCACCTGATAGCCGGCCTCTACCGCCGCCAGCGCGGCTGCGACCGCGACCAGGGTCTTGCCGGAGCCGACATCGCCCTGGACCAGACGGTTCATCGGCTGCGGGCGCGCGAGGTCGGCCAGGATCTCTTCGGTAACACGCTCCTGTGCGCCGGTGGGTTCGAAGGGGAGCTGCCCGCGCAGTTGTTGCCACAGCGCCCCCGGGGACTGGATGACCGGGGCGCTGCGTGTGTCCGCGGGCATCCGGCTCTGCTGCATGCGCGCGAGTTGGTGGGCGCAGAGCTCTTCCAGGGCCAGCCGTGTGCGCGCCGGGCTGCGGTTCTCCGGGGTGTCCAGGGCGGCCAGTGCGTCGGCCTGCGCCGGTGGGTGATGGAGCTGCTCGAGGGCGCTATGCAGGCCAGGCAGGCCCTGCCGGGGCAGTTCCGGAAGCAGGTCGGGCAGGGCCTGCATCCCCGGCAGGGCGTGCGCGACCAGCTGGCGCAGCAGCTTTTGCGACACGCCCTCGGTGGTCGGGTAGATCGGGGTCAGGTGCGACTCCATCGCCGGCGGGCTATCGCCCACGGTCTGGATCTCCGGGTGCACGCACTCCAGTGCGCCGGGCATGCCGCGGGGCTCGCCGAAGGCGCGGATGCACGTGCCGGGGCTCAGGCGGCGCTGCTGGTTGGCCCCGAAGTGAAAGAACCGCAGCAGGACCTGGGCCTGGCCGTCGGCCAGGGTGACCACCAGCATGCGCCGGCGGCGGTGGACCACCTCGGAGTGGGTGACGCGCCCCTCGAACAGTGCAGCCAGCCCCGGACGGAGCGCGGCAATCGGCGTCAGGCGCGTGCGATCCTCGAAGCGCAGGGGCAGATGGAACAGCAGGTCCCCGGCCTGCTCCAGACCCAGACGCTCCAGTCGTTCCGCCACCGCCGGGCCGACACCCTTCAGCGCGGTCAGCGGGACCTGCAGCTCCACCGGTTGGGTTCGCGCAGCGCGATCAGTCGCGCGGGCACCAGGCGATGGCGTCCATTTCCACCTGGGCGCCCTTGGGCAGGGCGGCCACGCCGATTGCGGCACGTGCCGGGTAGGGCTCGTTGCAGACTTCGCTCATGATCTTGTTCACAAGCGGGAAGTGAGCCAGGTCGATCAGGAAGATGTTCAGTTTGGCGATATCGGCGGTGCTGGCTCCCGCCGCCTCCAGGACAGCCTGGAGGTTGGCGAACACCTGGCGGATCTGGTCCTCGATGCCGCCGTCGACCAGTTCCATGGTGGCCGGGTCCAGCGGGATCTGGCCGGACAGGTACAGGGTGTCGCCGGTACGCACGGCCTGCGAGTAGGGGCCGATGGCGGCCGGGGCGTTTTCGGTCTGGATGATCTCGCGCGACATGTGGACTCCTTGTACTGCCGGGTTGAATCTTGATAGGGCCGCGATTGCTGCATGCGGACCCGCCATTCTACTGATCAATCCGCCCGCGTGTGCGGTTGGGGGGCTCGGCAGCCGTGCACGCGGACGGCTACACTGCGGGCCACATCCGTAACGACAAAAGGAAGCAGGCAATGACGGGATACGCACTGGCAAACGTGCTGCATGTACTGGCCGTGGTGATCTGGGTGGGCGGTATGTTCTTCGCCTACATGTTCCTGCGCCCGGTGGCCGGGCAGCAGCTCGAGGGGCCGGCGCGGCTGAAGCTCTGGGAGGGTGTGTTCGCGCGCTTCTTCCCCTGGGTCTGGGCCTCGGTCCTGGTGATCCTGGTGACCGGCTTCTACCTGATCTTCGGGGTGTTCGGCGGCATGGGTGATGTGCATCCCAGCGTGCACACCATGCTGCTGCTGGGTCTGATCATGATGGCGATCTTCGCCCATGTGTTCTTCGCCCCTTATCGGCGCATGCGCAAGGCCATTGCGGCAAACGATACCGAGGAAGGCCTGCGCCGGCTGGGGCAGATCCGCATCCTGGTCGGGATCAACACCGTCATCGGTCTGGTGACGATCGTGGTCGCTTCCGGCGGTCGCCTGCCGCTGTAGGAGGCACGCTACCTTCCTAGCCCCGGGTGCCATACCAGCCGGGGCCGAGCCGGCGGTTCCAGCAGCACGGCTGCGTTCTGGCCGAAGGCCTCCAGCCAGCGCGCCAGCAGGTCGTCGGGCAGGTCCGCGATGGCCAGGCCCGGTTCGTCCGGCCACTGGCCGCGCGGGTCGCGATTGCGGGCAGGCCATGCGCGCAGGCCGTGCTCGGCCACGGTCTGCTCCAGCCGGCGCTGGCGTTGGATGTTTTCACCCTCGGTGCTCGGGCGGCTGCCCGGGTTGCAGGCGGTGAACAGGACCAGGCGCTGCATGTCCCGCCCGGCCATCCAGGCCGTGACATCCTCCGCGGGCTGGTCGATGTACAGAACTCGGCTGCTGCCCTCGATCTCCAGGCAGTAGGCGGCGCTTAGGTAGGCCTTCTCCAGTGTCGCCAGCTGCGCTACGGGAGCGGGCGACTCCGCGTGCGCGGCAGACATCCGGTCGCGGTATTTGCTTGTATTGGTGGACATCTCGCGGCACCCTCCCCGCCTGGATCGTGCGGATGTGGTCGATCAAACAGGGGGAGCGGGATGCGCGTCAAGGATGCGACAGCGGTTTGTGGTGCCTCGTCGGGTGCGGGTGCGTCCATGGACCGGCCCGTCCCCGGCTGGGATTGAGACGCGATGGCCCCGCGTCCCTTCGTGCCCGGGCTGACCGGCGCCTTTGTTGTGGTGCTGCTGCTGGTCGCGGTGGTCGCCGTCGCCAGCTGGCTTCGGGTGCAGCAGCTGCAGTACGACGTCCAGGCCCTTACCGAGGAGTACGTGCAGAAGGTGGACCGCGTGCATCGCATGCGCAGCCTCGTGCGCGAGCGCATGCTGCGCGCCTCGCTGGTGATCAGTGCCGAGGACCCGGCCCTGCAGGATCGCTACCAGCGGGAGTTTCGCGAGCTGGCCGAGCGCTTCCTGGACGCCCGCGAGGGTGCGGAATTACTGGCTCGGACCCCACGCGACGCCGCGCTGCTGGCCGAACTGCGTGCGCTGACCGCGACCGGTGCCCCGATCCTGTCCGAGCTCCTCGACATTGCCCTGGCGGGTGGGCGCAACGAGGCGCTGGCGATCCTGTATGCGGACGCAATGCCGGTACAGGAGGATGTGCTGGAGCAGATGGAGGCCATCCTCGCGGCCTTCGAACGTGATAACGAGGAGGCGGTGGCGGCCATGGCGCAGCGCCATGAACAGGCGCAGCAGGTGATGCTGGTGGCCACCGTCCTGACCATGCTGATGATTGCGCTGATGTGGGTGCGGGTGCGCCGGAGGATCTGGCGTGATCACGCCGCCTTGCACAAGGAACTGGAGGGGCGCCAGCAGATCGAGGCGCGCCTGCGCGAGACGCAGGCCGGGCTGGAGGCGGCGGTTGCCCGGCGAACCGCGGCCCTGCAGGAGACCACCGAGCGCCTGGAAGAGGCCCAGCGGATTGCCGGGGCCGGTTACTGGGACTGGGATATTCGTGGTCTGCGGATGAACTGGTCCACGCATGTATTCGATCTGTTCGGGCTCGACCCGCAAACCGATACCGCGGGATTCGAGGCCTACATGCGAGCCATCCATCCCGACGACCGTACGCGGGTGCGCCGCGCGACCAACGAGGCGCTGGATCACGAGGCCTATTACCGGGTGGATCACCGGGTGGTGCGCGCGGACGGCGGGCTGCGCCATGTGCGGGTCGAGGGCGAAATCGATCGGGACGCCCAAGGCCGCGCCGTGCAGGTCCTCGGGATGGTCCGTGACATCACCCGCGACAAGGCCTCCGAGGAGCGCCTGTGGCACCAGGCCCATCATGACTCCCTGACCGGCCTGCCCAATCGCAGTCTGCTGCAGGAACACATCCAGCAGGCCCTGCGCCGGGCCCAGCGCGCCGGCACCGGCCTGGCCCTGGTGGTCTGCGATCTCGACGGCTTCAAACCCATCAACGATCGCCTGGGACACGATGCCGGCGACGTGATGCTCGTGACCGTGGCGCGGCGTCTGCGTGAGGGCGTGCGCGAGAGCGACGTGGTGGCCCGCGTGGGCGGCGACGAATTCGTGCTGCTGCTGGAGAATGTGCGTGATCCGGATGCGGTGACGGGGGTCGGACTCAAGCTGATCGAACGCTTCGAGGAGCCGGTGGAGGTGAATCGCGAGTCGGTTCGGGTCGGGCTCAGCATGGGGGCGGTGCTCTACCCCGAGGACGGGGACGATGTGGAGGCGTTGCTGCAGCGCGCCGACCGCGCGATGTACGTGGCGAAGGAGGAAGGCGGCAGCCGGATCGTGCTGTACCGGGAATGCTCCGGAGAGGAGCGCCGGCCAACGGATCTGTCCCTGCGCCGGCGCGGCGCGCTGGGTTGCGGGCTGGAAGACCCGGCCGCTCGCGACTGAATCGGCCGGCCTCGGCTACGGCCGATGCAGTCGCGCGACGAATTGTTCGTGCGTCAGCGGCGCGCTGAACAGGAAGCCCTGGAACCGGGTGCAGCCCAGGGCCAGGAGCTGCTCCCGCTGCTCCGGGTGCTCCACGCCCTCGGCGATGACGTCGAGCTCCATGTTGCGGGCAATGTCCACGATGTTTTCGATCAGGGTCCGGTCACCGCCGGCCAGCAGTTCCTTGACGAAGGATTTGTCGATCTTCAGCTCGTCCACCGGCAGGTCGCGCAGGTAGGCGAGCGAGGAATAGCCGGTCCCGAAGTCGTCCAGGGCGATGCGCATACCGAGCCGGCGCAGCGCGCCCAGCTTGGTGATGGCGTCCGGCAGGTCGCGCAGCAGGCCGGACTCGGTGACCTCCAGGGTCAGGGCGTGGCCGTCCACCCCGTGTCGGCGCAGCCGCGCCTGGAACTGGTCGACGAAGTCCGGGCGCGCCAGTTGCCAGGGCGAGAGATTCAAGGCCAGGCGAGGTGGCTGCAGGTTCCCGGCCTGCCACTGCGACAGCTGCATCAGGGCGTGTTCCAGGACCCAGTTGCCGACCCCGTGGATCAGGCCGGTCTCCTCGGCGACCGGGATGAAGAGATCTGGCGGGACCTGGCCCATCTCCGGGTGCTGCCAGCGCAGCAGGGCCTCGGCTCCGATCAGGCGCTCGGCGGCATCGAACTGCGGTTGGTAGTGCAGGTCCAGCTCGTCACGTTCGGCCGCTTGTCGTAGCCCGTCCTCGATCTGCAGGCGGGCATGCGCCTCGTCCTGCAGTGCATGGCGGTAGAACTGCACGCCGCCGCGGCCGGCACGCTTGGCCTGGTACAGGGCGATATCGGCGTGGCGCAGGGCTTCTGCCGAGCTCTCGCCGGCGTCGGGATAGCATACGCAGCCGAGACTGGCGCCGACCCCGAAGGTGCGCTCGCCGATGATAATCGGGCGCTGCAGGGCCTCCAGGATGCGCTCGGCGATTGCCTGCAGTTCCGGCTCCAGGGTCTCGCGTACCCGGGCGCAGGGGGGCAGGACAACGGCGAACTCGTCGCCACCCAGGCGCACGATCAGCGCATCCTCGGGGGCATGGCTGCGCAGGCGGTCCGCCACCGCGCCCAGCACGGTGTCGCCTACCGCATGCCCCAGGGCGTCGTTGATGGTCTTGAAGTGGTCCAGGTCGATCAGGATCAGCCCGCCATGCAGGTGGCCGGCGGTGGCCTCCTCGATGTGGCGGGTCAGGTCGTCGTGCAGGCGGGTGCGGTTGGCCAGCCCCGTCAGGGAGTCGTGGTAGGCCAGGGCATGGATGTGTTCCTCGGTGTGCAGGCGTTCCAGTTCCGCCCCCGCGCGGTCGGCCATGATCCCGAGGATCTCCATCGCCTTGTCGACATCCTCCACCGGATGTCGGTTGACCATGGCGATGTGCCCCAGCAGCGTGCCCTGGCTGTCCAGCAACGGGGCCCCCAGATAACTCTCGGCGTCCATCTCCACCAGCATCTCGTCGGCCGGAAAGCGCTGTTGTACGTCGCAGGGGTAGATACAGGTACCGATCTCCAGCACACGTTCGCAGGGGGTCTCGGCGAGGTCGTAGCGCAAGTTCTCCACGATCTGCCCCGCGGTGCACAGGGCGACGGTCTCCACCACGCCGGGTTTTTCCGGATCCTCGATGCCGATCAGGGCATAGTCGGCAGCGAACAGGTTGCTCAGCTTGAGAACCAGCTGCTGGAAGAACTCCTCGCGCGAGCGCGCCTGCAGCCCCTCGGCGATCAGGCGCAGGGCGTCCTCGCTGCGGTGCGCGGCGGTGATGTCCTCCTGCATCACGATCACGTCCTGTACCTCGCCGCGGGCATCCTGCAGTGGGTAGATGCAGCCCCGCAGCCAGCGCTCGGGGGTGATGAGCGGGGTGGTCTGGGTCGCCGGGTCGGGGTCGGCGGGTTCGGCCGACTGGTCGGGGCGGGCTGGTGGGGTGTAGGGCAGCGGGCCGATCTCGCGGTAGTGTCCGCGCAGGGCATCCTTGAGCGGTTCGTGGATGTGCCGGTCGATGGCATCCGGGCGGTCCAGAACGTTGCCGCCCGGCAGGGAGGCTTGTGCGCCGTGCATGGTTTCCCAGGCGGCGTTGCACTGGCGGATCTCGCCCTGCGGTGTGAGTACCTGGATGCCGACCGGGGATTGCTCCACCAGCGCCCGAAAACGGCTTTCCGAGTCACGCAGGCGTTCGCTGGTCTCGCGGTTCAGTACCAGGCTCATCATGACGACCATCACCACGTAGCCGAACGGCGCGAGCTGGGGCATCTCCAGTGCGCCGCCCCGGGCCAGGACGCCCTGCAAGGTGAACAGGACGAAGACCCCGATCCCGCCCAGCAGGAGCAGGGTGGTGGTCTGGCGATAGCGCCGGTAGTGCCGGATCAGTGTGGTGAGGGCGAAGCCCAGGACCAGAAAGACCGCGAGCACGCCAAAGCCGAACCAGGGGCTGATGGTGCCCACTGCGAGAGCCACGGTTTCACCCCAGGGGAGTTCCAGGGGGCGGAGTTCGTCGATCACCTGGTACTGCATGCTGTAGGGCTGCAGGGTGTTGACCACCCAGGTGATGACCAGCAGTACCAGAAGACCGGAGATCAGCCAGCGGGCGGGGGTGCGCGTATGGGCCGCGACGAAGGCGGCGAACAGCACGTAGAACGGTCCCAGCAGATAGACGTTCAGGGTGAGTGCGCGGGTATAGGCCTCGACGGTGCCGGCCTGGTAGGTCTGGGCTGATCCGACGGCAAGCACCGCCATCAGGGCGCACATCGCGGCGAACAACCGGTGCTCGGTGCTCCGGGCGCTTTGCCGGCTGTGCAGCAGGTGGCTGAGCGTGGCGTAGATCGCCAGCCCCGCTGCAAGGTAGAGCGATGGCGCAAGAATCCCGTTCATCGGTTCCCTGCGCTTGCATCCCAGTGCCGTGCCATCCCTTGCCCCCTGCGGTAAAGCGATGCGGGTCGGTTCCCGCGCTCGGTCCCTGCCGCTACAGTACAAAAGACCACGCGCGCGCGTCCCGGTTCGCGTGAGGGTCACCGCGGGGGTGGCTAACGGTCGGTCACAGATACGGCGTGAGCAGGCGCGCGGCCCCGTCACGCAGTTGGGTCGCGAGCGGCCGGGCACGGACCTCCTCGAGCGTCAGGGGGTGCGATTGCGCGCGCAGCGCGTCGGTCCAGCTGGCCAGTTCCTGGCCCAGTCCGGCGTC
Source organism: Thioalkalivibrio sp. ALMg3 (assembly GCF_000381225.1). Taxonomy (NCBI): domain Bacteria; kingdom Pseudomonadati; phylum Pseudomonadota; class Gammaproteobacteria; order Chromatiales; family Ectothiorhodospiraceae; genus Thioalkalivibrio; species Thioalkalivibrio sp. ALMg3. The sequence goes on from NZ_KB906219.1 coordinate 123,511, forward strand.
CAGGCATTCCAGGTTGAACTCGAAGTTCAGGCGCAGGCTGCGCGGGTCCCAGTTGGCGGAGCCAACCAGGGCCCACTCGCGGTCTACCAGCATCAGCTTGGCGTGGTTGAACGGTGGTGGTGTGAGCCACAGCCGGCAGCCGCGCTCCAGCAGTTCGGCCTGCTGGGGGCGGCTGGCCCATTCCACCAGGCGCAGGTTGCTCCGGGCGGGGGTCAGGATGTCGACCTGCACCCCGCGCAGCGCCGCGGCCTTCAGCGCCCCGGTGAGCGCCACGTCGGGCAGGAAGTACGGGGTCACGATGGTGACCTGTTCGCGGGCTTCGGCCAGCGCCGATTGCAGGGTGAAGTTCAGGACCTCGAAGTCCTCGTCCGGGCCGTCCGGCAGGCCGCGGCAGGCGCGCGCGCCGGCGGGGTCTACGGACTGCGGAAGCCAGAGCGGACCCTCCAGGCGTTCGCCGGTGGCGAATTGCCAGTCTTCCGCGAAGACCCGCTGCAACTGGGTGCAGGCCGGACCCCGCAGCTCGAAGTGGAGGTCGTGTATGGGGTGCGGACCGGGGTTGGTGTGGCTGTGGCCGCGGCGGATGTTCATGCCGCCGGTGAAGGCGCGGGCGCCGTCGATCACCAGCATCTTGCGGTGATTGCGCAGGTTGAAGGCGGCCAGGCTGCTCGGCAGGTGTACCGGCATGAAGGCGGCGGCAGGCAGGCCCACCCGGCGCAGCTGGCGCAGGGTGTTGCGACGGCTGTAGCGGGCGCCGATGGCATCGATCAGGATGCGCACCTGCACGCCCCGGTCCTGTGCCTGCTGCAGGTGGGCGACGAAGCGCTCGCCTACCTGGTCATAGTCGAAGATGTACGTGGCCAGGCTGATGCTGTGACGGGACGCGTCGATCGCGGCCAGCATCTGCGCGTAGGCGCGATCGCCGTCGAACAGCGGTTCGATCGCGTTGCCACCGACCAGGCGGAACGGGCTCAGGCGGTCCCCGGAACGCAGCAGGCGCTGCCAGCGTTCCGGTGGCTCGGCCCGGCTGGTCCCGTCGGAGCTGGGGTCGGCGATCAGATAGCCCTCGCGCAGGGCGTGGGCCCGCCGGCGAATACGATTGACGCCGAACAGCCAGTAGAGCAGCGAGCCGGCCAGGGGCAGCAGTACGATCAGCCCGACCCAGGCGATGACGGTCCCGGTATCGCGGCGTTGCAGCAGCGCGTGCACGACGCTCATCACCGCCAGGGCGAAGACGGCGATGGCGACGATACTGGCGGTCCAGCCTGTATCCGGCACGGACGGACTCCTTGTCGATGATGCGTTTTCCGACTGCACCCGTGGAACGCCGGGCGCGTGCCCGCTACAGTACGCGGGCCCGACCCGGCGTAAAACCCCGGCCCATCCACGTCCGCGAGACCGTCGATGACCGATATCGAGACCCCCAGCCTGTTCGCCAACAGCGGCGAGCAGCTGCCGCTGAAGGACTTCACCGAGAAGGCGTACCTGGACTACTCCATGTACGTGATCCTGGACCGTGCGCTGCCGCATATCGGCGACGGCCTGAAGCCCGTACAGCGGCGGATCATCTACGCGATGAGCGAGCTGGGGCTCTCCGCCACCGCCAAATACAAGAAGTCCGCGCGCACCGTGGGCGACGTGCTCGGCAAGTTCCACCCGCACGGGGACTCGGCGTGCTACGAGGCGATGGTGTTGATGGCGCAGCCGTTCTCCTATCGCTATCCGTTCGTCGACGGGCAGGGCAACTGGGGTTCGCCGGATGATCCCAAGTCCTTTGCGGCGATGCGCTACACCGAGTCGCGCCTGTCGCGTTATGCGCAGCTGCTGCTTTCCGAACTGGGTCAGGGCACGGTGGACTGGGTGCCCAACTTCGATGGTGCGCTGGACGAGCCGAAGATGCTCCCGGCGCGGCTGCCGAACGTGCTGCTCAATGGCGGTTCCGGGATCGCGGTGGGTATGGCGACGGACATCCCGCCGCACAACCTGCGCGAGGTGGCCGCCGCCTGCGTGCACCTGCTGGAGCACCCGAAGGCAACGGTCGAGGAGTTGTGCGCGATCCTCCCGGCGCCGGATTTTCCCACCGAGGCCGAGATCATCTCCCCGCCGGCCGAGCTGCGAAAGGTCTACGAGACCGGCCAGGGCTCGATCCGGGCCCGGGCGCGCTACGAGCGCGAGGGCGACGACATCGTGGTGACCGCGCTGCCGCATCAGGTCTCCGGTGCCAAGCTGCTGGAGCAGATCGCCGCCCAGATCCGCGCGAAGAAGCTGCCGATGGTCGAGGACCTGCGCGACGAGTCCGACCACGAGCATCCGACGCGCCTGGTGATTACCCCGCGCTCGAACCGGGTGGACGTCGAGGGCCTGATGGCGCATCTGTTCGCGACCACGGATCTCGAGAAGACCTACCGCGTGAACATGAACGTGATCGGCCTCGACGGCCGGCCGCGGGTGCGCGACCTGGCAGGGCTGCTCGGCGAGTGGCTGCAGTTCCGGATCGAGACGGTGCGCCGGCGCCTGCAATGGCGGCTGGAGAAGGTGCAGGCGCGGCTGCACGTGCTGGAAGGCCTGCTGATCGCCTATCTCAATATCGACGAGGTGATCGCGATCATCCGCGAACACGACCGGCCAAAGCCGGAATTGATGAGCCGGTTTGGCCTGAGCGATATCCAGGCCGAGGCGATCCTGGAGCTGAAACTGCGCCATCTGGCGAAGCTCGAGGAGATGAAGATCCGCGGCGAGCAGGACGAGCTCAGCCAGGAGCGCGACCAGCTGGAGAAGACGCTGGGCTCCGAGCGCCGCCTGCGCACCCTGGTCCGCCGCGAGATCGAGCAGGACGCGAAGGAGTATGGCGACGAGCGGCGCTCGCCGCTGGTCGAGCGCGCGGCCGCGCAGGCGTTGGATGAATCGGCACTGGTGCCGACCGAGCCACTGACCATCGTGCTCTCGGAGAAGGGCTGGGCGCGGGCGGCCAAGGGCCACGATGTCGATCCCCGCGGGCTCAACTACAAGGCCGGGGATGCCTTCCAGGCGGCAGTCATCGGGCGCAGCAACCAGCCGGTGGCGTTCATCGACTCTACCGGTCGCACCTACACCATTGCGGCCCACACGCTGCCGTCGGCGCGTGGCCAGGGTGAGCCGCTTTCCGGCCGGGTGAACCCGCCGGAGGGGGCGCGTTTTGTGGGCCTGGCCACCGGGGCGGAGGAAGATCGCTGGCTGCTGGGCTCGGATCACGGCTACGGCTTCATTGCCAAGCTGGGTGACCTGCTCGGCCGGCAGAAGGCAGGCAAGAACGTGCTGAGCGTACCGGCTGGCGCGGCCGTGCTGCAGCCGGCGCCGGTGCGTAACCCGCACGAGGATCACATCGCGGTGGTTACGACCCGCGGCTATCTGCTGGTGTTTCCGGCCGCGGGGCTGCCGGAACTGGCGCGCGGCAAAGGCAACAAGCTGATCGGCATCCCGTCCGCGGCGCTCAAGGATGGCTCCGAGCGGGTGCTCGGGGTGGCTGTGCTGGCGCCGCAGGACACCCTGGTCGTGCATGCGGGCAAGCGCTTCAAGGCACTGGCCCCGGCGGAATGGGCCGAGTACGTTGGCGAGCGCGCGCGTCGCGGGCGTCAGCTCCCGCGCGGCTATCAGAACGCGGACAGCCTGGAGGTGCGCCCGGCCTGAACCCGCGCGTACCTGTGTGGTCTGTGAACGCGGCGGTGCTTGAATTTGGCCGCTGCGCCCCGACTATCGGCTCATCCCCTCGAGTTTATTAATTGGAGTACAGGAAAGCTTCATGAAACGTATCGTGCTGTTTCTGGCGACCAACTTCGCCATCCTGATCGTCCTTAGCATTACTCTGCGCATCCTTGGGGTCGAGAGCATCCTCGACGACCAGGGGGTCAATCTCGACCTGACCGCGTTGCTGATCTTCGCCGCCGTGTTTGGCTTCGGTGGTTCGTTCATCTCGCTGGCCATCTCCAAGTGGATGGCGAAGAAGACGATGAAGGTCCACGTGATCGACAAGCCACGCAACGCCACCGAGCAGTGGCTGCTGGAGACGGTCACCCGTCAGGCCCGCGAGGCCGGAATCGGGATGCCGGAGGTCGGTATCTACGACTCGCCGGACCCGAACGCCTTCGCCACCGGCATGAGCAAGAACAATGCCCTGGTCGCGGTCAGCACCGGGTTGATGCAGAACATGGGGCAGGGCGAGGTCGAGGCCGTGCTGGGGCACGAGGTGGGCCACGTGGCCAATGGCGACATGGTGACCCTGGCGCTGATCCAGGGGGTGGTCAATACCTTCGTGATCTTCCTGTCGCGCGTGATCGGTCACTTTGTCGATCGCGTGATCTTCAAGAACGAGTCCGGTCACGGGCCGGCATTCTGGATCACGGCCATCGTGGCCGAGATCGTCCTCGCCATCCTGGCCTCCATCATCGTGTTCTGGTTCTCGCGTCAGCGCGAGTTCCGCGCCGACGAGGCGGGGGCTCGTTTTGCCAGCCGCGAGAAGATGATCGGGGCGCTGGAGTCGCTGGCGCGTGCCTCCGGTCGCCCGGTGGACATGCCGGACCAGATGGCCGCCTTTGGCATTCGCGGCGGCATGGCCCAGGGGCTGAAGAAGCTGTTCATGAGTCACCCGCCGATCGAACAGCGCATCGCGGCGCTGCGCGCCAACGGCTGACCGCAACCCTTTATGCGTACCAGGAGAGGGCCGCCCTTCGGGGCGGCCTTTTTCGTTTGTAGTGCCGGGGCTGCGGCCGGTCGGATCAGTAGTAGCGACCGCGTCCGGGTTCGCCGCCGGCGGCGACGATGACGTCGTCGCCGACGAAGGGGTTGCTACGGCGCTCTTCGCCGAAGGTGGACTCGGGGCCATGGCCGGGGACAAAGCGGGTGTCGTCGCCCAGTGGCCAGAGCTTGCCGGTGATGGAGTCCAGCAGCTCACGCCCGTTGCCGCGCGGAAAATCGCTGCGGCCGATCGCGCCATGGAAAAGGACGTCACCGACCAGGGCGAGCCGGCCCTCCGGATCGTGGAAGACCACGTGGCCCGGGGTGTGGCCGGGACAGTGCAGGACGTGGAGGGTGGCTTGCCCGAGCTCGATGGTGTCGCCATCGTCCAGCCACTGATCGGGCACCAGTGGCTGGACCTCGGAGAAGCCGAAGATCTGCGCCTGCGCTGGGAGTTGCTCCAGCCAGAAGGCATCGTCGCGGTGCGGGCCGATGATCGGCGCGCCGGTACGTTTGGCCAGTTCGGAGGCTGCGCCCACGTGGTCCAGGTGGCCATGGGTCAGCAGGATCTTTTCCAGGTGGACGCCCTGATCCCGCGCGATCCGTTCCAGGGCCGCGGCATCCGCGCCGGGATCGACCCAGGCCGCGGCCCCGGTGACGTCGCACCAGATCAGGGTGGCGTTCTGGGCAAGCGGGGTGACGGGGTGGCTCAGATGGCGAAGCATGGCAGTGGATCCGTGAACAATTTCGAATTTTGAAGGCTGGAGGCGCTGGATTGCACGCAGCGGGGAATAGAACTGGCGAGCGGGCGTCTTACGGGGTGTGCAGGTCTTCAAGGGTACGTGATATGACGATGCGGTGAATTTGCGAACCCCCTGCGCATTCACCGGTTGACAAGAATATCGTCATATTAGAAGATTTGCATACGCTAATCGCTGTCCCCCCTGTCAGCGGTTGGTGGACTCCTCCATCCTCCTTTGGTGGTTTTCTTGGCGCGGGCTTCGACCCGCGCTTTTTTTTGCCTGCAATTCGCGTCATGCCGGCCCGCGTGTCTACCATGGTGGCCTTCGACGACGCTGCGAATCGCCCTTTATGACCCGACGCCTGAACAGTCTGCGCACCGCGGTGTTGTCGTTCGTGCTGCTGCCCCTGTTGCTGCTGATGGCCGCGGTGGTGGCGCTGGGTCTGCACGAATTCCAGACTCAGATGGAAAACCGGATGCAGGAAGACATCGAGCTGGTGGCGCGCTCGATCCGCCTGCCTGTGGCCGGTGCGATGCTGCAGGACGACGCGGCCGGTGTGCAGCAGTCGCTGGACTCCCTGTTCCAGATCGAGGAGGTGTTCGGGGTCTATGTCTACGATGCCGACGGCCGGATGGTGGCGGCCAGTGGCCCGCCCAGTCCGACCCTGCAGCGCCGTGGCGAGGCGCAGGTCATCAGCGAAACCGGGAGTCTTGGGGCTTTCGGCGAACATCAGGGGCGCGAGACCTTTTCGTTCTTTCTTCCGTTGTCCGATCCGGCCGGTCGCATCGTGGGGCTGTTGCAGGTGACACGCGACGTCACACCGTTCCGGGCCTTCGTCGCGCAGCTCCAGTGGCAGGGTGGGTTGCTGATGCTGGGGATTAGCGGGCTGTTTCTGCTGGTGGTGCTGTTCGGGTACCACCGGGCGGTGGGGCGGCATGTGTCTCGGTTGATGGCCGCGATGCGCGCGATTGGCGAGGGTCAGCGTGGATTGCGGGCGCCGGAACAGGGGCCGGCGGAGCTGCGCGGCCTGGCAGTCTCGATGAACCGCATGATGGAGCGTCGCGAGGCCTCGGAGGCCGAACTGGAGGCGCAACGCCTTGAGCAGGGACGGCTGGAGGAGAAGCTGCGGCACTCGGAGAAGCTGGCGGCGATCGGGCAGCTGGCGGCCGGCGTGGCACACGAACTGGGGACGCCGCTCGGAATTATCGCCGGTCGCGTGCAGCGCGCCATCCGGCACCTGCCGGAGGCGGATCCGGCGCGCACCGAGATGGAGGCGCTGAAGGCCGAGCTGGAGCGGGTGGAGACCATCGTGCGCCAGCTGCTGGACTTTGCCCGGCGCAATCCGTTGCAGGAACGCTCGCTGGATCTCGCGCAGCTGGTTGGAGATCTGGTCGGGCGTGTGCGCGAGCGGCATGCCTCCGGCGGGGTGGCATTCCGGCTCGAAGGGCCCGAGTTGACCATCGCCGCGGACCGCCTGCGCTTGGGCCAGGCCCTGGAGAATCTGCTGGAGAATGCCGCGCAGGTCGCCGCCCGCGAGGTCCGGGTCCGCTGGCATGCCTCGTCCGACCGGGTCGAGCTGGTGGTGGCGGACGATGGCCCCACGGCCGGGCGAGGGATAGACGATGAGCAGGCCGAACGCCTGTTCGAGCCCTTCTTTACCACCAAGCCCACCGGCGAGGGGACGGGGCTCGGGCTGGCGGTGGCGCAGGTGGCGCTGGAGGACCACGGGGGTACGGTGATGCTGGATCGCAGTGTCGTGGGGGAGACCCGTTTTGTCGTGCATCTGCCGGTGGCCTCTGGCGCCCAGGAGGATTCGCTTCGATGAGCAGCAAGGCACAAGTCCCCGCAACGCCCCCGGAGTCGGTCCTGGTCGTGGAGGACGATCGCGGGCATCGCGAGCTGCTGACCGAGGAACTGACCGAGGCCGGCTACGCGGTTACGGCGGTTGCCAGTGCCGAGGATGCCGCGCGGGTGCTTGCGCAGCAGGCCTTCAGTCTGGTGGTGAGCGACCTGCGCCTGCCCGGCGCGGATGGCTTCCAGGTGCTGCAGGAGGCCCGCGCCCGGGTGCCGGCACCCGGGTTCATCATGCTCACGGGCTTCGGGACCATCGACCAGGCGGTGGCCGCGCTGAAGGCGGGGGCGGATGACTTCCTGACCAAGCCGGTGGATCTGGATCACCTGCGTCTGGCTGCCGACCGGGTGACCGAGGCGCGGCGTTTGAAGGACGAGGTGCGTCGCTATCGTGAGGTCCTTGCGCAGGCCGATGGCTTTCACGGCATGCAGGGCCGCAGTCCGGCCATGCTGCAGTTGTTCGACCTGATTCGGCGGATCGCGGCCGCCGACGGCAGTGTCCTGATCACCGGCGAGTCCGGGACCGGCAAGGAACTGGTGGCGCGCGCGCTCCATGCGGAAAGCGAGCGGGCCCGTGGTCCGTTCGTGGCGATTAACTGCGCGGGCATCCCCGAGGCCCTGCTGGAGTCGGAGTTGCTGGGGCACGTGGCGGGTGCGTTCAGCGGGGCCAAGGGGGCTCGGCGCGGCCTGTTTACCGAGGCCGACGGCGGCACCCTGTTCCTGGACGAGATCGCCGAGATGCCGGTGGCCATGCAGAGCAAGCTGTTGCGTCTTCTGCAGGATGGTCGCGTGCGTCCGGTGGGCGCCAACGAGGAGATCGCGACCGATGTGCGTATCGTGGCGGCCACACATCAGGATCTGCAGGCGCATATTGCCGACGGTCGTTTTCGTGAGGATCTCTACTATCGCCTGGAGACCTTTCGTATCGAGATCCCGCCGCTGCGCGAGCGTGGCGATGACATCGAACGCCTGGCCCTGCAGTTCCTGCGTCAGCAGGCCCTGGCTCGCGACCTGCCCGAGCGTCGCCTGAGCCCGGAGGCCCTGCGCGCGCTGGTGCGGTATCCGTTCCCGGGGAACGTCCGCGAACTCGCGAGTCTGATGGAGCGTGCCGCCACTCTGGCGGCCGGCGAGGTCATCGAGACCCGTGATCTGCCGGAGCGCGTATTCGAGGCGCCCGCCGAGGATCCCGGCGGAACAACGGGCGACCGGGCGGAGGGGGCGACGCCGGTACCGGGGATGGGCGATGATGGCCAGTGGCCGACCCTGGAGGAGCGCGAGCGCGACTACATTCGTCGGGTGCTGGAGCATGTGGACGGCAACAAGCAACGCGCTGCGCGGATCCTCGGCATCGGCCGCAAGACGCTGTACCGCAAACTCGGGGAATCCGACCCATCGTGACATCCTGACCCGGGTCGACCTGACCCATGTGTCATTCTGACCCGGTTTACCGTTGGGGCGTTCCCCGGCCCGTTCGGGGTAATGAGAGCATAAGTCACTGTTTAAAAGTGTTGTGTTTGTCTTTTTCCAATCTTGGCACGATGCCTGCTCCTCCTGGGACAGCAATCGAGGAATCGGAACCGCAGTGATGGACCATTCCTCCTCACACGGTTGCAACGAAATCGGGCGGGCGGACGATCGACCTTGAGTCGTAGCCGGCTTCGCCCCGAGATCCGAACGATCCAAAGGAAAAGGAGCAACATGATGAATATGCGCAAGACGATGCTCGCGATGGCCCTGACCTCCCTGTTTGCCGTGGGTGGAGCCGCCTCTGCCCAGTACGGCGGTGCCGAAGGTGGTGCCGGTGGGGGCGACATGGGCGGTGCCCAGGGCGGCCAGCCGCCGGCCCAGGAAGGCGGTGCCGGTGGCGGTGCTCAGGGCGGCCAGCCGCCTCAGGGTGGTGCCCAGGGCGGCGCGGCCCAGGGCGGCGCCCCGATGCAGGAAGCCCCCGAGGTGGATCTGAGCGAAGAAGACATCGACACTTTCGTAACCGCCTTCGTTGCGGTGCAGGAAGTGCGCGAAGACTTCGCCGACCGTCTGCAGAGTGCCGAGGACGAAACCGAGGCCCAGTCCATGCAGCAGGAAGCACAGGACGAAATGGTCAACGCGGTTGAAGACTCGGGCATGAGCGTCGAGGAATACAACGAAGTGGCCATGGCCCTGCAGAACGATCCCGAGTTGATGCAGGAAGTCCAGGAGCGCGCTGAAGCCCAGCTGTAACGGGCAGCGCAAACCCGCCCCGGGCATTGCGCCCGGGGGGTTGCAGGGGCCGGCCTTCGGGTCGGCCCCTTGTTTGTGTCCGGGGCATGCACGCGAATGTTCGGCACATTGATCCGTGATTCCCCCGAGGGCGGACGCCTTCGCGTCTCGGGAATTGTCCCTGTAGCTTGAATTGGGCAGAGGGAAGCGTTATTCTTGCGCGCTTTCTGAATCGCCCCGACCTCGGAGCATCGAACATCATGAGTACCATTAGCGCCAAGCCGGCCGAAGTCGAACGCGACTGGTTTCTCGTCGACGCCGACGGCAAGACCCTCGGTCGACTCGCCACGGAAATCGCACATCGCCTGCGCGGGAAGCACAAGCCCGTGTACACGCCGCATGTCGATACCGGCGACTACATCGTCGTGATCAACGCGGAGAAGATCCGCGTCTCCGGCAACAAGGCCATGGACAAGAAGTACTTCCACCATTCCGGTTACCCGGGTGGCATCAAGGAAGCCAACTTCACCCAGATGATCGAGCGTCATCCGGAGAAGGTGCTGGAGCTTGCCGTCAAGGGCATGCTGCCGCGCAACCCGCTTGGCCGGGCCATGTTCAAGAAGCTCAAGGTCTACGCCGGTACCGAACACCGGCACACGGCCCAGCAGCCGCAGCCGCTCGAAGTCTGAGCCGCCAGAATCAGCAAGGGAATCGATCCGAATGGCTATCAATCAGTATTACGGCACCGGCCGCCGCAAGACCGCCTCGGCGCGCGTCTTCCTGCGTCCCGGCACGGGCAACATCACGGTTAACGAGAAGCCGCTGGACGACTTCTTCGGCCGCAAGACCTCGCGCATGGTGGTACGCCAGCCGCTGGAGGCGACCGAGTCGACCGGCAACTTTGACGTGATCGCGACCGTTGAAGGCGGTGGCGGCAACGGCCAGGCCGGCGCGATCCGTCTGGGTATTGCCCGCGCCCTGGTGCAGTACAACGAAGACATGCGCCCGTCGCTGCGTCGTGGTGGTCACCTGACCCGCGATGCCCGCGAGGTGGAGCGCAAGAAGATCGGCCTGCGCAAGGCCCGTCGTGCAACCCAGTACTCGAAGCGCTAAAATTCGCGTCGAGTTTCGGGCTGCACCCGACCCGGTTTACTGGGGGATCGTCTAGCGGTAGGACTGCGGACTCTGACTCCGCCAACCCAGGTTCGAATCCTGGTCCCCCAGCCAAACATAGAGAAGGGCCCCCTCGTGGGGCCCTTTTCTATGGGCGGACCAGGGTTCGAACCTGGAAGCTTCGGCGAAGCGCAGTGAAGCATGCACGCGCTTGCGCGTGCAGCCCCGTAGGGGTGAGGCGGCGTAGCCGCCGAATCATCCTGGTCCCCCATCCCCGGCGCCATGGCCGCGATTCGGGCCAGAACGTTTCGGTACTGCCCCGCTGATTTGTGGACGCCGACCCTGCTTCCGGTCTCCCTGCCTTTAAATGGCCAGCCACCGCCGACCTTGGCGACCGGTCCCCGGTAGCCACAAACGCCCGGACCCCGGCATCCCGTCAACCCCGCTCCCGACTCCGCTACAATCCCTCGACAGTGATCGGGAAATGCAGGGAATTCTCCCGCCCTTTTTCCGTCCAATTCCGCAGAACCCGGCCGCACTGGGTCGGATCGATCAAAATGCCAGAGAAGAGAGGATTGACCATGTCGGTACCCGAGAATCCCTACGAGCCGGTCAGCGTGGATGTGACAGCCCACGAGGTCGAAGGGCTGGACACCTGGTACATGATCGGGATCTCCGGTATTCCGGATCCCGACAACGAGGGGCATACCTCGAATGCGGGGTTCGTCGTGACCGACGAGGGCGTGGTGGTATATGACGCCCTGGGGACGCCGCCACTTGGCTTCGAGATGATTCGCCGGATCCGCGAGGTGACCGACCAGCCGATCAAGTACGTGATTGCTGGTCATTATCACGCGGATCACATCTATGGCCTGCAGGCGTTCGCGGACCACACCGATGCCAAGATCATCGGGCAGGCGCGCGCGCGAGACTATCTGGGAGGCGCCGGTGCGGTGGCGCGGCTCGAGCAGCGCCGGGGCGTGCTGGCCCCATGGGTGGACGAGGACACCCAGATCATTCCGCCGGACGAATTCTTCGAGGACGAGTACACCATCCGTCTCGGCGGGAAGACCTTCCGGTGCGTGCACGCGGGGCCCGCACACTCGCCGGACGACATCATCATGGTGGTGGAGGAGACCGGCGTGGTGTTCGCCGGCGACATCGTGTTCGATGGCCGGATCCCGTTTCTGGGCGACGATGCGCTGGATTCGGAGAACTGGGTCAAGCGCCTGGAAGAGTTGATGGAGATGGACCTGAAGTTCCTGATTCCGGGGCATGGCGAGGCGACCGATCAGGCGGCCCGGGCGGTCAGGTTCACCCGCGACTACCTGGTGAAGCTGCGCGAGCACATGGCCGTGGCGGTCGAGAACATGGATTCCTTCGACGAGGCCTACTCCGCGATGGACTGGAGTGACTACGAAGACCTGCCGGCCTTCGAACAGACCAACCGCAGCAACGCCAACGCGGTCTATCTGGAGATGGAAGAGAAGCTCTTTTGAGCTCGGCCCCAGGGGAAGCCCGGTCGGTGCGTGCGTTGCGGGTCCTTGATGTATCCCTGAATCCCACAAGCGAAAGGAATGATCGCCAATGACGCTGAATATTGAACCGGGCCTGCTCATGGCCATCCTGTCCCTGGTGGCGGGCATCCTGATCCTGATCCGGCCCCGCCTGCTGAACTACATCGTCGCGATCTATCTGATTGTTATCGGGGTGCTGGGCCTGCTGGCGTATTTCTAGGGAGATGCTCAAGGGGCCCCAGCGCGGATGCGTGAATCGATCAGCGCCGCCCTGGCGACGTAAAGGTCCCCGTCACCGATAGTTTGGTGCCCAAAAGCATGGACCAACAGTGCGACTTCGTGCGCAGGGCGTGCGGACCCGTTACTCTTTGGCCACATTCTGATCGGGGGGCTACGCCTCAATGACCGCCGAACGCGTCCGAGAAATACCCTATAACTACACCTCATTCTCCGACCGCGAAATCGTTATCCGTTTCCTGGGTTCCGATACCTGGGACCTCCTCAATGAGTTGCGTGGGGAGCGTCGGACGGGTGTGTCTGCGCGCATGCTGTTCGAGGTTCTGGGCGACATGTGGGTGGTCACCCGAAACCCGTACATCCAGGATGATCTGCTGGAGGACAAGAAGCGCCGCAAGGCGCTGATTGATGCCATGCAGCATCGTCTGGGCCAGATCACGGCCCGGGCCGACGGCAACGAGAAGGCGCTCAAGCTGGGCCAGCGCGCGCAGGCGGCTGTGTCTGCCTTTGCGCAGGAGTTCACCGATACCGCCGCGCTGCGCGATCAGGTGCGCAAGCGCATGAAGGCCCTGACGCACAAGGACAACATCCAGTTCGGCGGCCTGGCGCGGGTCTCCCACGTGACCGATGCGACCGACTGGCGTGTGGAACTCCCGTTCGTGGTGCTCACCCCGGATTCCGAGGAAGAGATGGGCCCGCTGGTCGCGGCCTGCATCGAGCTCGGCCTGACGGTGATCCCGCGTGGCGGTGGCACCGGCTACACCGGTAGTGCCGTCCCGCTGTCCAAGCGCTCGGCGGTCATCAACACCGAGAAGCTGGAAGGCCTGGGCGAGGTCGAGCGCCGACCCCTGCCGGGCGTGGAGCGTGACGTCCCGGTGGTGCGCGTGGAGGCCGGTGTGGTCACCAAGCGCGTCTCCGAGCTGGCCGATCGCAACGGTCTGGTGTTCGCGGTGGATCCGACCTCGCAGGACGCCTCCACCATCGGCGGCAACGTCGCGATGAACGCCGGCGGCAAGAAGGCCGTGCTGTGGGGTACCGCGCTGGACAATCTGGCCGCCTGGACCATGGTGACCCCCGAGGCGGAGTGGATGTATGTCGAGCGCCTCGACCACAACCTCGGCAAGATCCACGACGCCGAGATCGTGCGCTTCCGTGTGAGCCGCTATCAGCCGGACGGCAAGACCCCGAAGGGCGAGCCCGAGATCCTGGAGATGCCGGGACAGAGCTTCCGCAAGCTGGGGCTGGGCAAGGATGTGACCGACAAGACCCTGATGGGCGTTCCGGGTATCCAGAAGGAAGGCTGCGACGGTCTGATTACGTCGGCCGAGTTCATCCTGCACCGGATGCCGGACAACATCCGCACCGTGTGTCTGGAGTTCTACGGGACCGATCTGCACCAGGCCGTGCCGGCGATCGTCGAGATCAAGGATGCGGTGGACGCCGAGGACGAAGTCCTGCTGGCGGGCCTGGAGCACCTCGACGAGCGCTACGTGCGCGCGGTGAAGTACACCCCGAAGGGCGCCCGTGGTGACCTGCCGAAGATGGTCCTGGTCGCCGACATTGTCTCCGACAACGAGGATGCCCTGGGCAAGCTGGCGGCCAGGATGGTGCGCGCGGCGAACGCCCGTAATGGCGAGGGTTTCGTTGCGGTCAGCCCCGAGGCGCGCAAGCGCTTCTGGGCGGATCGCGCCCGCACCGCGGCGATTGCTCACCACACCAACGCGTTCAAGATCAACGAGGACGTGGTGATCCCGCTGGAGCGCCTGGCGGAGTACACCGAGGGGATCGAGACCCTGAACGTGCGCGAGTCGCTGACGAACAAGCTCCGGATGGTCGACGAGATGCAGGAGTGCATGCGCGGTGACCATCCGGAGCTGCGCGAGTTGCTGGACGACACCGGTGGCGAGGGCCAACAGTGGTTCGAGGCCAAGCGCGAGCGTGCGGTGGAAGTCCTGGAGACGGTGAAGAAGCGCTGGGAGGCAATCTCGGACAACTTCTTCACCCAGGCCTCGGAATGTGACGAGCTGCTGGACGAGCCCGCTCGTGCGGACTTGCGCGACCATGACAAGCTGATCAATGTGCTGCTGCGGCGCAGCCTGCGCATCTCCTACCGCGCCGAGGTCGAGCGCCCGCTGTTCGAGATCTTTGGCGGGCACCAGTTGGAGCCGGTGCGCAAGCGGCTGACCGCGATCCACGACCGGGTACTGACCAGCCGCCTGTTCATCGCCCTGCACATGCACGCGGGCGATGGCAACGTGCACACCAACATCCCGGTCAATTCCAATGACTACCAGATGATGCACCAGGCCGAGCGCCTGGTGGATGAAGTGATGCGCCTGGCACGCGAGCTCAATGGGGTGATCTCCGGCGAGCACGGGATCGGGCTGACCAAGATGCAGTATCTCGAGCCCGAACGCATCGAGTCGTTCGCGAAGTACAAGAAAGACGTCGACCCGAATGGCGTGTTCAACGCCGGCAAGCTGCTGGTGGGCTCCGGGTTGTCCAATGCCTATACGCCGTCGCTGCGCCTGGTCAAGCAGGAGGCGTTGATCCTTGAACAAAGCGAGCTGGGCGATCTCAACGACGAGATCAAGGACTGCCTGCGTTGCGGCAAGTGCAAGCCGGTGTGCAACACGCACGTCCCGCGCGCCAATCTGCTGTACTCGCCGCGCAACAAGATCCTGGCGACCGGGTTGATCGTCGAGGCGTTCCTCTACGAGGAGCAGACCCGGCGCGGGCTGTCGCTGAATCACTTCGAGGAGATGAACGACGTCGCGGATCACTGCACGATCTGCCACAAGTGCCTGAATCCGTGCCCGGTCGACATCGACTTTGGCGACGTGACCATGCACATGCGTTCGATCCTGAACAAGAAGGGCAAGCGCAAGGCGACGCCGGCGACGATGATGTCCATGGCCTTCCTCAACGCGAAGGACCCGGCCACCATCAAGGGTATCCGCAAGGGTGCGATCCAGATGGGCTATGCCGCCCAGCGCCTGGGGCATTTCGCATTCAAGAAGTTGAACCTGACCGGGGAGGGCAAGACCCCGCGCTCGACCACCGGCAAGGCACCGATGCACGAGCAGGTCGTGCACTTCGTGAAAAAGCCGATGCCCGCCGGGCTGCCGAGCCAGACCACCCGCCAGATGCTGGGGCTGGAGGATTCGCGCTACGTGCCGATCCTGCGCGACCCGGTGAAGACCGATCTGGATTCGGATGCGGTGTTCTACTTTCCCGGGTGCGGTTCCGAGCGCCTGTTCAGCCAGGTGGGCCTGGCTACGCTCGCCATGCTCTACGACGTCGGCGCGCAGACCGTGCTGCCGCCGGGCTACCTGTGCTGCGGGTATCCGCAGAATGCCGGTGGCGATTTCGAGAAGGGCCAGCAGATCAGTACCGAGAACCGGGTACTGTTCCATCGCCTCGCGACCACGCTCAACTACCTCGACATCAAGACCGTCGTGGTGTCCTGTGGCACCTGCATGGATCAGCTCCTGAAATACGAGTTCGAGCGGATCTTCCCGGGTTGCCGGTTGCTGGACATCCACGAGTATCTGATGGAGAAGGGCGTCCATCTCGAGGGGCTCGAGGGCGTGCAGTACATGTACCACGATCCCTGCCATTCGCCGATGAAGTCGCACAAGCCGACCGACGTCGCGGCCAAGCTGCTGGGTCAGGAGGTCCTGCAGTCCGACCGTTGCTGTGGCGAGGCCGGGACCTTTGCGATCAGCCGTCCGGATATCGCCACCCAGGTGCGCTTCCGCAAGCAGGAAGAGCTGCACAAGGGCATCAAGGAGCTGACCGGAGAGGAGAAGGCGAAGGACGGCAACGTGAAGATGCTGACCTCCTGCCCGGCTTGCCAGCAGGGCCTGGAGCGCTATCGCGAGGATACCGGGATGGATACCGACTACATCGTGGTGGAGATGGCCAACCGTCTGATGGGCGATGGCTGGCAGAAGGCCTTCATCGAACGGGCCCGCGAGGGTGGGATCGAGAAGGTCCTGCTGTAGGGCTTGGAGCCGGCACAAGCGGGTGCTGCACATGGCCCGCCCGGGTTGGCTACAATCGGGGGCACCGGGCGGTCGCGACGGAATAAAGGATCGTCACGTCGCGTCGCCCCATCGGGCGTACGCAATGCCCGTCAAGGCCGCGGCAGTGTATGCGGCATGTCCACCCGTCCATGCAAGGGAGTTCGCATGACCTTTCGCTCTTTGAGTCCCCGTCTCGCCGTCATGGCCCTTTGTTTCGGGCTGGCGGCGGCCCCCGTCGTGGCCAGTGCCCAGGCCTTTGTCGAATTTCCCGGCCGCAGTCTTTACGAGCGATTCGGCGTGGATGCCGTGGACCTGTTCGATCTGCGGGGCCAGTTGTCGCGTTCCACGGTGATCGATGTCCGTCCGCGTCTGGAATACGACATCCTGCACATCGAGGGGGCCCATCATGTACCGCTGGGCGCCCCGGATTTCGAGGATCAGGTACGGGCCCTGGAAGACCAGCATGGCGGGCCCCTGGTGTTCTACTGCAACGGGCGCGAGAGCTACATGTCCTATCGCGCTGCCGCGCGGGCCAACGCGGCCGGGCTCGGCCCGACCCAGGCCTATGACGCCGGCGTCGCGGACTGGGCAGACCGCTACCCGGGGTTGGCCATCCTCCGCGGCGAGCCGATCGAGGACCCCGAGACCCAGCTCATTGCGGACGAGGCCTTCGAGGCGCGGTTGCTGGAGGCCGACACCTTCGCCCGTCGTGTTCGCAACGACGACAATGCGGTGGTGCTGGACGTGCGCGGCAACGAGGAGCGTGACGAGATCTCGCTGTTTGCCGGGCGCGAGATGTCGGCCCCGTTGGAGAACATCGATACGCTTAACCGCATCCTCGGCCAGGCCAACAGGGATGGTGATGCGCTGTTGATCTTCGACCAGAACGGTCAGCAGGTGCGCTGGTTGCAGTATCACCTGGAGGAACGCGGCATCGAGAACTACCACTTCCTGGAAGGCGGCCTGCAGCAGTTCTACGACGAGGTGATGACGCGCTGATTGTCCGTCTCACCGCTTGCCCACGTTAAAAAGGCCGGGATCGTATGATCCCGGCCTTTTTTTGGAGCGGTATCAGCGACGAAACAGCGCCAGGAGGATCGTGATCCCCACGCTGACGATGATCATCGTGGTGAGCGGGAAGTAGAAGCGGGCGTTCTCGCGTTCGATCACGATGTCACCCGGGAGCCGGCCCCAGGGGATTTTTCCGAGCCACGGCCACAGCAGACCGATCAGGACGATCAGCCCGCCGATGATGATCAGCCATTTGCCCGTCGCGTTCACCGTGGCGGACTCGATCCGCTTAACCGGCGGTCATCTCCTCGACGCCTGAGGCGGAGCCCACCAGCATGACATCCGCCGAACGGCGGGCGAACAGTCCGTTGGTCACGACGCCGGCGATATGGTCCAGCTCGGATTCGAGCTCAACCGGGTTCATGATGCGCAGGTTGTGCACGTCGAGAATCACGTTGCCGTTGTCGGTCTTGAAGCCCTCGCGCAGTTCCGGGTTGCCGCCCAGCTTCGACAGGGCGCGGGCCACGTGGCTGCGCGCCATCGGGATGACCTCGATCGGTAGCGGGAAGGCGCCGAGATAATCGACGACCTTGGTCTCGTCGACCACGCAGACGAAGGTCTTCGACGCCGCCGCGACGATCTTTTCGCGGGTCAGCGCGCCGCCGCCGCCCTTGGTCAGGTGCAGATGCCGGGTCGCCTCGTCGGCCCCGTCGACGTAGATCGGCAGCGGACCGGCGGAGTTCAGGTCCAGTACCTCGATACCGTGGCCGCGCAGGCGCTCGGCGCTGGCCTCGCTGGAGGCCACGGCGCCATCGATCTTGCCCTTGATGCCGGCCAGGGCGTCAATAAAGTAGTTCGCGGTGGAACCGGTGCCCACACCCACGATCCAGCCGCTCTCGATCCGTTCCAGCGCCGCCTCGGCGACTGCCTTTTTCATTTCGTCCTGATTCATCACCGTCTCCCGAATATTCTGTCCGTAACCCATTGAGGATACCGACTGCTCCGTCCCCGGGACAAGCGGAAGCGTTAAGGCCTCGCATGCTATCGTTTGGGCCATGAAATTCCCCTATCTCGAGAAGATCCTGACGGCGCGCGTCTACGATGTTGCGCGCGAGACGCCACTGGACCCGATGCCGAATCTGTCGGAGCGCCTTGGCTCCACGTTGTGGCTGAAGCGCGAAGATCTGCAGCCGGTGTTCTCGTTCAAGCTGCGTGGCGCCTACAACAAGATCGCCCAGCTAACCCCGGAGCAGCGCGCAAAGGGCGTGGTCGCCGCCTCCGCCGGCAACCATGCGCAGGGGGTTGCGCTGGGGGCCAGTCACCTCGGCATCAAGGCCGTGATCGTGATGCCGGTGACCACGCCGTCGATCAAGATCGACGCGGTGCGCCGGTTCGGTGGCAAGGCTGTGCTGCACGGCGACTCCTTCGACGAGGCGGCCGCCCACGCCCGCGAACTGGAACAGAAACACGGCTACACCTTCATCCATCCGTTCGACGATCCCGACGTGATCGCCGGGCAGGGCACGGTGGCGATGGAGCTATTGCGCCAGCACCCGGGTCATCTGGACGCGGTGTTCGTGTGCATCGGGGGGGGCGGACTGGCGGCCGGCATGGCCGCCTACATCAAGCGCCTGCGTCCGGAGATCAAGGTCATCGGCGTGGAGCCGGACGATGCGCCCTCGATGTACAAGGCGCTGCAACAGAACCGCCGGGTCACCCTCAAGCAGGTCGGGATCTTTGCCGACGGTGCGGCTGTGCGTCAGGTCGGCAAGGAGACCTTCCGTCTGTGCCGCGACCTGATTGACGAGGTCCTCCTCGTGGACACCGACTCCATTTGCGCGGCCATCAAGGACATCTTCGATGACACCCGCGTGGTGGCCGAGCCGGCCGGGGCCCTCGCGGTGGCCGGGATGAAGCAGTACATCCAGCGCGAGGGCCTGCAGGGCGCGAACCTGGCGGCGGTACTCAGCGGGGCCAATATCAACTTCGATCGCTTGCGCCACGTGGCCGAGCGCGCCGAGATCGGCGAGCATCGCGAGGCCCTGTTTGCGGTCACCATCCCCGAGCGTCCGGGTAGCTTTCGTCAGTTCTGTCAGGCCATCGGCAAGCGCGGGGTCACCGAATTCAACTACCGCTACGCGGATGACGAGAAGGCCCAGGTCTTTGCCGGTATCAAACTGGAGGGGGGCGACGCCGAGCGCCAGGAAATCCTGGCGGCCCTGGAGGAGGCGGGTTACGACGTTCTGGACATGACCGAGAACGAGGTGGCCAAGCTCCACCTCCGGCACATGGTCGGCGGCCACGGTGGCGAGGTCCGCAACGAACGGATCTACCGCTTCGAGTTCCCGGAGCGCCCCGGCGCGCTGCTGAATTTCCTGACGCACATGGGCCAGACCTGGAACATCAGCCTGTTCCACTATCGCAACCATGGTGCCGCCTATGGCCGCGTGCTGGTCGGCATGCAGATCCCCGCCGAGGATCGGGCGCGGTTCCGCGAGTTTCTGAAGGAGGTCGGGTATCCATGGCACGAGGAGACCGGGAATCCGGCCTACTCCCTCTTTCTGCGCTGATTGCGTCTCGCCTGGCGATCCCTGGCCAGGCAGGCCAGGCTCTTCGTCCGATCTCTAGGGCCGCAGATGCGTGTGGGGTCGCCTGCCTTCGTGTGGCTGGCCCTGGTTCGTCCTCCGGTGTTTTACGGTGGCTTCGGTTCGCCGCCTGCCATGCGCTGACTCGCCAGCGCGCCGCGCCCGTTGTCGCTCAAAAACTGGCTTCTTTGCTCGTGCAAAGAAGTACCCAAGAAACACGCCCGACTGCCGCGACCCCGGCCCGCTGCGCGGGCCGGGGTTTCCCTCGCTCCGAGGCTTTTCGCGGGCGGCGCTGAACTCGCTACGCCTCCGGCTCCGCTCAGACATCCAGCGCCCCGTGTCTATTTAGAATCGTCCCGCGAAAAGCCTCTCCACTCGGCGCGACGACAACGGGGAGGTAGGTCCAAACAACGGCGATCCCGGCGTTCTTGCCAGTGGATGATGGCTAGGTCTTCGGACATCTTCGGCACGCTCGGCCTGTGGCCGTTGCATGCCGCGCCCGCGCAGCGGGCGCCGGGGGGCGTAGGATGTGATGAGCGCAGCGAATCGCATCAGGGTTTCGCACGACGTGGGGAACGGTGCGTTTCGCTGCGCTCAACCGCACCCTACCGGATACCGTCGGTTTTGACCTTCGCCTCCCGTATGGAGCCCCTTGCGGAAGGGTCCTCGGGCCGGGAGAAGGCGCTGGATGTCTGAGCGGAGCCCAGCGCAGCGAGTTCAGCGCCGCCGGCCCGAGGACCCTGGAGCAAGGTTCCCGGGCGGAATCCGGGTGCGCCTCGAAGGGTACTTTCTTGGGCAAGCAAGAAAGTACCTCGCGGTGCGCTCGCGAGAGAGCGCATGGCAGTATGCGGACCGAAGCCACCGTAAACACCGAGCGATGAACCATGGCCAGCCACAACATGGCATATGCGGCCGGATGGAAGGCGGGTGCCTGGAAGGTGCTGCGCGGTAGCGGCCGGGTCAGGCGGGGCAGGGCGTTTGCCAGGTCGTCACGCGGGCGGGATCGCCGTCGGTGTTGTCAAGGCGGGCGAGGGTCATGCGGTTGCCCCAGACGCAGCCGCTGTCCAGGGCCAGCCAGTCCGGCCCGACGCGATGTCCGAGGGCGGCCCAGTGGCCGAACACGATCGGGTGGCCGGCGGCCGCGCGGCCGGGTACCTGGAACCAGGGGGTGAGGCCGGATGGGGCCTCTTCCGGCGGGCCGTTGCCGGCGAATTCCAGCGCACCGTCGGCGGTGATGTAGCGCATGCGGGTGAAGGCGTTGATGGTGTAGCGGGAGCGGTCGTAGCCGTCGA
Organism: Thioalkalivibrio sp. ALMg3; assembly: GCF_000381225.1. Lineage (NCBI taxonomy): Bacteria > Pseudomonadati > Pseudomonadota > Gammaproteobacteria > Chromatiales > Ectothiorhodospiraceae > Thioalkalivibrio > Thioalkalivibrio sp. ALMg3. Next base: position 144,791 of record NZ_KB906219.1, read on the forward strand.
GATCGGGGCCCCACAGCGTCGGTTCATCGCCGTACATGACCTCGAACAGCGCCTGACGGCGGGCGGGGTCGCGTAGATCGGCCTCCACGCGCCGTGCCTCGGTCTGCGCTGTGTCCGGGTCCCAGGCCGGCGGGAGGCCCGCATGCACCAGGGTCCAGCCGCTGGACGCGTCGGAATGCAGTAGCGGGCGCCGCGCCAGCCAGTCCAGCAGGTCGGCGGCATCCGGGGCGTCCAGCACCGGGCGCAGGGTGTCCTTGCCGCCGGGGGGGCGCACGCCTTCCGCGGTGGCCAGCAGGTGCAGGTCGTGGTTGCCCAGTACTGTGGTCGCGGCATCCCCCAGCGCCCGGACCCGGCGCAGGCAGCCGAGCGAGTCCGGGCCACGGTTGACCAGGTCGCCGACCAGCCATAGATGGTCGGCCGCCGGGTCGAAGCGCACCTGCTCCAGCAGGCGTTCCAGCGGGGCCAGGCAGCCCTGGAGGTCGCCGACTGCGTAGAGGGCCATCGGGCCGGCCTAGTGCAGCGTGCGCGGGACGGATAGGGTGAACGGCGGGATTGGCGCGTCGAAGGTGTTGCCGCGTTCGTCGCGCATGCCGTAGCTGCCTTCCATGGTGCCCACCGGGGTCTCGATCACCGTGCCACTGGTGTACTCGAAACTGTCACCGGGCTCGATGCTGGGCTGTTCCCCGATCACGCCCTCGCCGCGTACCTCCTGCGTCTGGTCGCGGCCATCGCGGATGATCCAGTGGCGGTTGAGCAGTTGCACGGTCAGCGCCCCCGCGTTGCGGATCACCACGTGATAGGCGAAGACATAGCGGTCGTCATCGGGTTCCGACTGGTCTTCCACATAGGCAGTGGAGACCTCGATCTCGATGGTGTGGGCTTCGGTGTCGTGCTCTTGGGGCTGGTTCATGCGGTTGCGGCTCCAGATTCGTGAGCGGGAAACGCCCGTGCGCGGGGCAGGCCCGGCATCAGGGTTTCACGGACCGGCTGGCGTAAACGGCAGCGCCGAGCAGGCCCGGTTCGGGGTGCATGATAAGGGCCACGGGCAATTGCTCAAGCAAGTGGGTCATCGGTGGGCGATTACGGAAGGTGCTACGAAAGCGTGGTCCGCGGAACGTCTCGAGCCAGCGCGGGGCGATGCCACCGGCCAGGAAGACCCCCCCGGTGGGGAGTGCGGTCAGGGCCATGTCCGCCAGTTGCCCGGCGTAGATGCCGACGAAGCGATCGATGACGGCTTGAGCCGCGGGGTGCCCGGCGAGCGCCAGTTCGCCAATCGCCGCGGCGGGTTCGGCGGTCTCCAGGGCCTGCGCCAATTCGGGGTCAGGCTGGCGATCGAGCTCGAAATGCCCGATGCGGGCGATCCCGCGACCGCTGAGTAGATGCTCGCGTGTGCAGTATCCCAGTTCGCGGGCCACGAAATCGCCCAGTGCGGCCTCCTCCGCCCCGCTGGGCGAGAAGCGCGCGTGGCCGCCCTCGCCGGGAAAGATGGTGGCGGCGCCGGGCGGGCCCACCAGACAGGTGCCGAGCCCGGTACCGGCGCCCGCGACCAGGCGCAGGCCGGCGGGATCGTGCGCTCCTTCCTGCAGGGTTTCGCAGTCCTGTGGCTGCAGGGCGTCGAGGCTCGCGCCGATGGCGGCAAAGTCATTCAACAGGGTGACGGGCAGCCCCAGGTGATCCGCGAGCGTGGTGGTGTCCAGCGCCGTCCAGGGCAGGTTCGTGACGCGCGCCCGGCCGTGATGCACGGGGCCGGCCACCGCCAGACCCGCCGCAGCAAAGGTATCCACTGTCGCAACCTCGGTGCGCCAGCGTTCGAGGATGCTGGCCAGGTCGGGGTGTTCGCGGCTGCGGTAGCGCTCGCCCTCGTGCAAAGACCACCCGTCCGCATCGCGGTGGGCGCGGGCAACGCGGGTATTGGTCCCGCCAACATCGGCAACGATCAGGTCCATGGGCCCATGGTAGCGGATCGCGGCCGCCGGCTGTTCAGGGGGTGGCGGGGTGGAGGCGTCGAGCCAGGGCTTCGAAGCCGGTGATGTCGATGTTCTCCGGGCGCTCGCCCGGATCCAGGCCGGCGGCCTCGAGGTCGGCGATCTCGGCCAGGCCGGAGAGACCGCGGCGCAGGGTCTTGCGGCGGCTGGAGAATGCCTGGTTGACCACCCGCGCGAAGGTTGGGTACAGCGTCGGCGCGACGCGCGGTTCGGCCAGGGGCGTGATGCGCACGACGCTGGAGTAGACCTTGGGTGGGGGGTGGAAGGCCCCGGGGGGCACGGTGAACAGGGCGGTCGCCTCGGCGCGGGCGGCCAGCATCACCGTCAGGCGCCCGTAGCGCTTGCTGCCGGGGGCGGCAGTCATGCGCTCCACGACCTCGCGTTGCAGCAGGAAGTGCATGTCGCGGATGGCGCCGACCTGATCCAGCAGGTGGAACATCAACGGGGTGGAGATGTTATAGGGCAGATTGCCGACCACACGCCAACCCCGCTCGGGCAACGCGCCGAGGTCGGATAGCTGCATATGCAGGGCGTCGCCCACGTGCAGGTCCAGGCGTTCTGGGGGGAAGCCGGCGCGCAGGCCGGCCGCCAGGTCGCGGTCGATCTCCACCGCGACCAGATGCTCCAGGCGCTCCAGCAGGGCGGCCGTCAGGGCGCCACGGCCAGGACCGATCTCCAGCACGGCATCGCCGGGTTGCGGGGCGATCGCCGCGACGATGCGCGCGAGGATGCCGGCATCGTGGAGGAAGTTCTGGCCGAAACGCTTGCGGATCGGCGACGAGGTCTTGATTCGGGTCATGCCCTGGGGGTGCTCCGGCGTGCGGCGGCTCGCGCCGCGAGGGTTTCGGCCAGGCGTTCGGCGGCCTGGAAGCTGCCGACCTCGGCGCGCCCGGTGCCGGCCAGATCCAGTGCCGTGCCGTGGTCCACGGAGGTGCGGATGAAGGGCAGGCCCAGGGTGACATTGATGGCGCTGCCGAAGCCGGCATGCTTGAGCACCGGCAGTCCTTGATCGTGGTACATGGCGAGCACGGCGTCGACGCCGTGCAGGGCGCGCGGGGTGAATGCGGTGTCGGCCGGGAGTGGCCCGCGCAGACGCATGCCGGCTTCCCGCAGGCGGTCCAGGGTGGGGGTGATGATCTCGATCTCCTCGCGTCCGAGGACACCATCCTCGCCGGCATGCGGGTTCAGCCCGCAGACGGCGATCACCGGGTCGGCGATACCGAAGTCGCGCTGCAGGTCGTGATGCAGGACGCGGGTCACGGCCTCCAGGCGGTCTGCGCTGATGGCGTCGGGGACCGCGCGCAGTGGCAGGTGGGTGGTGACCAGCGCGACCCGCAGGCCCTCGGTGGCCAGCAGCATCACCGGCATCGGCGCGCCGGCGCGCTCGGCAAGCCACTCTGTGTGACCACTAAAGGCGATCCCGGCGCGGTTGATTACGCCCTTGTGCACCGGACCGGTGACCATTGCCTCGAAGGTGCCGTCGAGGCAGCCGGTGGCGGCCGTGGCCAGCAAGGCCAGCACGTGCTCGGCGTTGGCCGGGTCCAGGGTGCCGGCGACCACCGGGGTTGCCACCGGTACGGGCAGGATCTCCAGGGTGTGGGCCGGGGTGACCGCGCGCGGGCGTTCCGGGTCGAAGTGGATCAGGCGCAGGGACTCGCCGAGCTGGCGGGCACGGGCCTCGAGGACGTCCGGGTCGGCGATGGCGACGCGCTGCGCGTGGCCGCGCTGCCGGGCCATTGCGATCAGGAGATCGGGCCCGATGCCGGCGGGGTCGCCGGCGGTCAGGGCCAGGCGCGGGACCGCGTGGGCCCCGCGCGGATCAGGAGCCGAAGCCGTCGACCCGGTATTCGACATAGGCCTCGTCCCGCAGGCGGCGCAGCCACAACTCGAGTTCTTCCTCGCGCTTGCGGTTTTGCAGGATCTCGCGGGCACGGGCCCGGATCTGTTCGCGCGAGGTGTCGACCTCGCGGCGTTCCAGGACCTCGATGATGTGCCAGCCGAACTGGCTCTCCACCGGTTCGCTGGCCACGCCCGGTTCCAGGGCGTCCATGGCCTCCTCGAAGCCGGGCACCAGTTCGCCCGGGCTGACCCAGCCGAGGGCGCCGCCCTGGGCGGCCGAGCCGGGGTCGTCCGAGTTGGCGCGTGCCAGGTCCTCGAAGCTCGCGCCCTCGCGGATGCGGTTGTATAGCGACTGCGCCTGGCGGCGGGCGTCCTCGTCGCTGCGCACCTGGTCCGGGCTGATCAGGATATGGCGCACGCGGGTCTGCTGCACGCGCGTCTGGTCGCCGCCCTCGCGGTCCAGCAGTTTCATGATGTGGAAGCCGCCGGGCGAACGCAGGACCTCGCTGATCTCGCCTGTGCGCATCAGCACCGCTTCGCGGGCGAACATCCCGGGGATTTCGCCGGCCGAGCGCCAGCCGAGGTCGCCGCCTTCCAGGGCCTGAGGGCCTTGGGACTCGCTGATCGCGACGGTGGCGAAGTCCTCGCCCTCGCGCACGCGCTGGCGCAGCGCTTCGGCCTTCTCGCGTGCCTCGGCGATCTGGCTGGCATCCGCGCCCTGGGGCAGGGGGACCATGATCTGTGCGATGCGGTAGCGCACGCCGCGGTCGATCGCGCCGCTCTCGGAGGCGATCAGGTCGGCGATCTCCGGGTCGGAGACGCGGATGCGCTGATCGACCTGGCGGCGCTGCAGCTGGTTCACGGTCAGTTCGTGGCGGATCTGTTCGCGAAAGGCGTTGAAGTCCACCCCGTCCTGCATCAGGGCCTGGCGCAGTTGCGGCAGGGTCATGCGGTTCTCGCGGGCGATGTTTTCCATCGCGCGGTTCAGGGTCATCTCGTCGATATTGATGCCGACGCGCTCGGCTTCCTGCAGCTGCACGCGCTCGACGATCAGGCGCTCCATGACCTGCCGCGCCAGGGTGTCCTGATCCGGCGGGCGGGTGCCGCGCTCGACCATCTGCTGGGCGATCAGGTTCATGCGTTCCACCAGCTCGCGCTGGGTGATCACGTCGTCGCCCACCACGGCCAGGATGCGGTCGGTGAAGCGGTCGCCCTCCGGGGTGATGGGGGCGGCCGGGGCCCCGCTGTCGCGGGCGGCCCCGGGGGTGACCGGGGCCTCGACCGCGCCCTGCGAGAGGTCGCCGGCCGCGGGCGCGGTCGTCTGGGCCATCGCCGGCAGGCCGAGGCCGTAGACCAGGGCGGCCAGCAGCGGCAGCAGGGCGCGGGCCTTGCCGCGGCGGCGTTGTTCAGGGACGTGCGTCATATCCGGCAATACCCTCGCGCAATAGCGAATCCACGCCGGAATCGAACCGTGCCAGGCCGTCCAGCGTGAGTTGGAAGTAGATCGAGTTGTCGTAGGTCTCGTCGAAGGAGTACGCGCGGCGTGCGACCACGCGGATACCATAGCAGCAACTACGATACTGAAGCCCGGCCAGAAGTTCGAGATCGCGTTCCTCCTGCAGGCTGTAGTTCCAGCGCCCGATGGCGTCGATGCGCTCGGTGACCGGCCACATCACGGAGACATCGGTCTGGTCGATGGAGCGGGCGCCGGCCTCGCGCTGGCGGTAGCCCACGTTGATCCGGGCGCGTTCGCGCGGGCTGTAGCCGACCGAGACCGCCGCCAAGGTGGTCTCGCCGGCATCCTGGTTGTAGAGGATGGATCCGCGGCCGTCCCATGCATCGCCGATGCGGACCCGGCCTTCCAGCGCGAGATCGGAGCGTGACTCGGATAGTGGGTCATCTCCCGGGCGCCGGCGGACCTCGCGGTCTTCCAGATAGTGGATCTGCCCGGCAGACAGGCTCAGGCGTTCGCGCCCGGTCTGCTGGTCGAAGATGCGCGTGGTCAGGGCCGTGGTGACCTGATGGGTGTCGCCCACCCGGTCGGCGCCGACGAAGCGGTCCAGGCTGAACAGGTTGTCGAAGCTGAAGTCGGCCTCGCCGGTATCGAAGATCGGGATGTCATTCTGGTCGCGGTAGGGCACGTAGCCGTAGAAGATGCGCGGTTCGAGGGTCTGCAGGCGCTGGCCGTCCGCGATCGGACGTTCGAAGATCAGTCCGGTGTCGATGGAGGCGCGCGGCACGGTGCGGCTGATCGATTCCGGACCGGTCCGGCCGCGGCGGTCCAGCTCGTAGCGGGTGTGACGGACCCCGAAGGCGGGTTCGAAGAAGAAGCCGCCGGTGTCATGGCGCCAGCGCACCTCGGGGTTCAGGTCGAGCCGGGTGCCCAGCGGGCGCCCGGACTGATCTTCACTGCGCTCGAAACGCACCAGTTCGGTGTCGAGGTCCCAGGACAGGCCGTGGCCCAGGTATTCCCCGGCCTCCAGGGTGATCTGCGGCAGGCGCTGGTAGGGCTCGCCGGCGGCACTCAGCTCGGGGTCGACGATCTGGTAGTCCTCGATGCGCGTGCGCAGGCGATAGGCCGGCTGGTTCCAGGTCAGGTCGGCGGAGCGTCGCAGGTAGGGCGTGGAACCGGCGTAGCGGTCGGAGTTGCCGAAATCGAAGAAGTATTCCCGATCGGAGACATCCGCGACGTCGAGGCGCAGGTTCAGGTTGGAGGTGATCCGGGTCTGGTGGCGCCACTGGGCGAAGTGGCGGTCTTCGCCGGTCTCGCGGTCATCCGGCAGGTAGCGGACGTCAAGCACACCATGGTGCCGGGGCTGCAGATAGCGGAACTCGGTGCCCAGCATCACGCCGCGGTCGGCCATGATGCGCGGGGTAAAGGTCGCGTCGTAGTTGGGCGCGATGTTCCAGTACCAGGGCGTCGCGAGATCGAACCCGGTGCGCCCGCCGGTACCCGCACTGGGCAGCAGGAAGCCACTCTTGCGGCGATCATCCAGTGGGAAGTTGATGTACGGGGTGTAGGCGATGGGCACACCCTTGAAACGGATCGTCGCGTTGCGGGCCACGCCGACGCCGCTTTCGCGGTCCAGCTCCAGGTCGCCGGTGCGCAGCCACCAGGAGTCGTTGCCCACTGGGCAGGTGGTGTATTCGGCGTCCTCGAAGTCGTGGAGGTGCGGGGCATGCTGAACGCCGCGTTCGGCGCTACCGCGTGCCGGGATGGACTGCACCAGGAAATCGATTCGGCGGAACTCGCCGGTCTCCGCGTCCAGGCGATATTCGCCGCCCTCGGTGTGCAGCAGCAGGTCGCCGTCGAACAGCCGGGTGTCGCCCTCGGTGCGCGCAGTGCCGGAGGCGCGATCGTATTCGAGGAAGTCGGTATCCAGGCGTCGCCCGGCCTCGAACAGGTGCACGTTGCCCGTGGCCGAGATGCGTTCGCCATCGCGGCGGACGTGATCGGCGTCAATCTCGGTCAGGCCGCCCTCGAGGGTACGCAGCTCGGGCCATTCGATCCCCGGGGCAAACGCGCATCCCGATGGGCGGTCGTCGGCGGGAACGGTTACGGGGATCAGGCCGGCGGCCGCCAAGCCCAGGCTCACCGCGACCTGCCGCGCGATCGGGTGACGGCGAGGCGCGGAGCTGGCGGGCCGGCGGCTCATCCCGAATTCAGGACAGCAGCTGGCGGATCTCGTCGAAGATCAGCTCGATGTCGCGGGTGCCGTTGATGTGCTTGAGCAGGCCATGACCGTCGTAGTACTCGATCAGCGGCTGGGTCTGCTCCTCGTAGACCTTGAGGCGGTTGACCACGGTCTCTTCGTTGTCGTCCGCGCGGTGGACCAGGTCACCGCCGCACAGGTCGCACACGCCTTCCTTTTGTGGCGGGAAGGTATGGGTGTTGAACACTGCGCCACAGTCGCCGCAGGAGACACGCCCGGTCAGGCGCTGCTTGAGTTCCTCGAACGGGACGTCGATCTGGATCGCGCGGTCGAGCGGCGACTCGATGTCGGCCAGCATGGTATCCAGGGCCTCGGCCTGGGCGACGTTGCGCGGGAAGCCGTCGAGGATGAAACCCTTCTGCGCATCGGGTTCCTGCAGGCGATCGCGGATCAGCCCCAGCACCAGGTCGTCGGGGACCAGCTGGCCGGCATCCATCGCGCTCTTGGCCTGCTTGCCGAGTTCCGTCTCGGCGGCGACGGCGGCACGCAGCAGGTCGCCGGTGGAGATCTGGGGGATGCCGAAGGTGGCGACCATCTTCTTGGCCTGGGTGCCCTTGCCGGAACCGGGGGCGCCCATCAGGACGATACGCATAGCTGACTCCTGCCGGGTGCCGCGCCGAACCGCAGGACTAGCCGGGAACGGGGGCGGCACGGTGAATGGCGGTGGCGAAACGGGGCTGGTCACTGAAGACGCAAACCGTTTCCCGAGCGCGGTCTTATACCGCCTGAAGGTGCTTGCCCGCAACCGTTGGGGCCGCTGGCCGGGTGCCCTTGAGGTGCGTGTCCCCTGTATAATGCCCGGCTAGCCAAACCAACTTTTGGGAAGCAAGCATGGACATGAACCAGATCGAAGCCGGCAAGGATCTCCCCAATGACGTCAACGTCGTGATCGAGATCCCCGCCCACGGGCAGCCCGTCAAATACGAGATCGACAAGGACAGCGGGGCCCTGATGGTTGATCGCTTCATGACGGTCGCGATGTTCTATCCGTGCAACTACGGGTTTGTTCCGCACACCCTGTCGGAAGACGGCGATCCGGTGGATGTGCTGGTGGTCACCCCGGTGCCGCTGATGCCGGGTTCGGTGGTGCGTTCGCGTCCGATCGGCGTGTTGCAGATGACCGACGAGGCGGGTGTGGACGCCAAGATCCTGGCCGTGCCGGTGACCAAACTGCATCCGCAGTACGAAAAGTACCAGGGGCCGGAGGACGTGGGTCAGGAACTGCTGGACTCGATCAAGCATTTCTTCGAGCACTACAAGGAGCTGGAGAAGGGCAAGTGGGTCAAGGTCGAGGGCTGGGCGGACGCCGAGGCGGCCAAGGCGGAGATTGTTGCCAGCTACAAGCGTTTCCAGAAGAGCAAGATCTGACGTCGCCACCCGCTGCATGCAGCGCGAGGCCAGCGCCGGGCCACCCCCTTGGGGCGGTCCGGTCTTTGCGTGGGCGGTGGTCAGTGGGGGTCACGGCCCCGTGACCCCCTGAAATGGCCGAACGCGACGCCTACGGCGAGGAACAGCAGGACCGCGAACGCTTTGCCGTGCGCATCCTGCTGGCGCTGGTGATCCTGGCGGTCATTCTGCTGGCACTGGGCTGGCGGCTTTCGGGCCTGCAGGTCGGTGCGCACACGCACTTCACCACGCTCTCGGAGAACAACCGCCTGCGGGTGGAACCGATTGCCCCCACTCGAGGGGTGATCCGCGACCGTAATGGCGTGCTTCTGGCGGGCAATCGCGCCTCCTATCAACTGGAGGTCACGGTCGAGCAGGCCGGCGATCTCGATTCCCTGCTCGCTCGCCTGCGCGGTTACGTGGAGCTAAGCGAGGCGGACGTCGAGCGGTTCCAGCGCGGGGTGCGTCAGCGGCGGCCGTTCCAGCCGGTGTTGCTGAAGGCCGGCCTGGACGACGAGACGGTGGCGCGGATTGCGGTTTCGCGCCACGAGCTGCCCGGGGTGGAGATCGAGGCGCGGCCGCTGCGGTTCTATCCGCTGGGGTCCAAGTTCTCGCATGCGGTCGGCTATGTCGGGCGCATCAATCAGCAGGACCTGCAGCGGGTCGACGGGCGTGCCTATGCCGGCACTTCGCATATCGGCAAGAGCGGCGTCGAGCGCTACTACGAGGATCTGCTGCACGGGCGGCCGGGCTATCGCCAGGTGGAGGTGAACGCCCAGGGGCGCGTGATCCGCGAACTCTCGGTGACCCCGCCGCAACCGGGCACGGACCTGACCCTGACCCTGGACGTCAACCTGCAGCAGGCGGCCTATCGGGCGTTGGCCGGGCGGGACGGGGCCATTGTGGCCGTGGATCCGAATAATGGCGAGGTGCTTGCGCTGGTCAGCGCCCCCGGTTTTGATCCCGAGTCGTTCGTCCACGGGATCTCGCAGGCCGACTTTGCCGCGGTGCGTGACGACTATCGCCGGCCTCTGTTCAACCGCGCCCTGAGTGGCCAGTACCCGCCGGGTTCGACGATCAAGCCGCTGGTGGGTCTGGCGGCCCTGGACGAAGAGGTGACCACCGCCGAGCGCGAGATGTTCGCCCGCGGGTATTTCCAGCTCCCGGGGCATGAGCGGCGCTATCGCGACTGGCGTCGCGAGGGGCATGGTCGCGTGGACATGTCGCGCGCCATCGCGGTGTCGTCGGACGTCTATTTCTACGACCTGGCCCACACCATGGGGATCGACCGCATGGTCCCGATTCTGGGGGCCTTCGGGATCGGGCAGCGGACCGGGATCGATTCCACCGGGGAGCGCCCGGGCATCCTGCCCAGCCGCAACTGGAAACGGGCCACGCATGACCAGGTGTGGTTTCCCGGCGAGACCCTGATCACCGCAATCGGCCAGGGCTACATGCTGTCGACCCCCCTGCAGATGGCCGACTTCACGGCGGCCCTTGCGGCCCGTGGCGAGCGCTATCAGCCGCACCTGCTGCGCGCCATGGACAACGGAGTGGGCGAACCCGAATATCGCTTGCCCATGCTGCGGGATCCGGTAACGGTCGACGAGAAACACTGGGACGCCATCCATGGCTCGCTGGTGGAGGCCGTGAACGCGCGTCATGGCACCGCCTGGGGTAGCATCGGAAGTACCCGGCCGGAGTACACCATCGCCGGCAAGACCGGTACCTCGCAGGTGTTCAGTCTGGGCGAGGACGAGGAATACGACGAGGAGGAACTGGCGCGCCGCCTGTGGGACCATGCCCTGTTCGTCGGATATGCCCCGGCCGAGGACCCGCGCATCGCGGTGGCGGTGCTGGTGGAACACGGCGGTTCCGGTGGCCGGGTGGCGGCGCCGGTGGCCCGCGAGGTCCTGGACGCCTACCTGCTGGAGGGGGCGGGCATGACGATCGATGTCCCGGAGGACGAATGATCAGCGTGACCGGCCGCGAGATGTCCGTTAGTCAGTGGGCGCTGCGCAGCCTGCGCCTGGACAGCGTGCTGCTGGTGCTGCTGTCCATCCTTCTGTTGCTGGGGCTGGCGGTACTGTTCAGCGCCACCGGCGAGAGCGTGGTCGCCCTGGAGCGACAGGTCATGCGGATCGGCCTGGGGGTGGCCGCCATGCTGCTGGTCGCCCAGGTGTCCATGCATGCCCTGCGCGCGATCTCGCCATGGCTCTTTGTAGCCGGGGTCCTGCTGTTGCTGGCGGTGATGTGGGTCGGGGATGTTGGCAAGGGCGCGCAGCGCTGGCTGGATCTCGGCTTCATGCGCTTCCAGCCTTCGGAGATCATGAAGCTCGCGGTGCCGATGATGGTGGCCTGGTACCTGTCCCAGCGGGATGGTCGTCCGCGCTTCCGAGACCTGGTGGTGACTGCGGCGCTGATCCTGGCGCCGGTCTATCTGATCATGCAGCAACCGGATCTGGGCACCTCGATGCTGGTCGGGGCCGCCGGGTTCCTGGTGATCTTTCTTGCGGGGCTGGGCTGGCGCTGGTTCGTTGGGCTTGGGGTCACGGCGGCCGCCGCCATCCCGATCCTGTGGTCGCAGATGCTGGATTATCAGCGCCAGCGGGTGCTGACGCTGTTCAACCCGGAGTCCGATCCGCTGGGCGCCGGCTATCACATCATCCAGTCGAAGATCGCCATCGGGTCCGGCGGGCTGTATGGCAAGGGCTGGCTGAACGGGACCCAGTCGCAACTGGAGTTTCTGCCCGAGCGTTCCACCGACTTCATTTTTGCGGTCTACGCCGAGGAATTCGGCTTTATAGGTGTCGCGCTGTTGCTGCTGCTGTATTTTGCGATTGTTGCGCGCGGGCTCTGGATCGCCGCGCTGGCACAGGATCGCTACGCCCGGTTGCTGGGCGGGAGTATCAGCCTGACCTTTGCGGTCTACATGGTGGTCAATATCGGCATGGTGACCGGCCTGTTGCCGGTGGTCGGCGTGCCGCTGCCCCTCGTCAGTTACGGGGGGACTTCGCTGGTGACCCTTATGGTCGCCTTCGGTATTCTCATGAGCATAGCCTCCCAGAAACGCCTGGTGAATCGATGAGCCTGAACTTGCGCCCCGTGTGGGCCCGCATTGTCCGCCCGACCCTGTTACGGACGGGGCTGGTCCTGTCCCTGGCTGCCGTGTCCCTCCCGGTCGCGGCCGAAAGCGAATTCCGTGCCGGCGATCCGCCGTATCTCGAGCGCGACGAGGTGCAGGCGTTCATCGACGAACAGGTGGAGGCCGGCCGCGACCGCGAGGCGCTGGAGGCGATGTTTGCCGCCGCCGACCCCCAGCAGCGCATCCTCGACCTGATCTCCAGCCCGGCCGAGGCGCGGCCGTGGAAGGACTATCGTCCGATCTTCATCACCGACGAGCGCATCGAGCGCGGTCGCGACTTCATGGAAGAACACGGCCGCTGGCTCAAGCGCGCCGAGGATCGCTTTAGTGTGGAGCCGAAGATCATCGCCTCCATTATCGGGGTCGAGACCTACTATGGCCGCAACACTGGCGGCTTCCGCGTGTTCGATGCCCTGGTGACCCTGGGCTTCGACTACCCGCCGCGGTCGGATTTCTTCCGCCGCGAGCTGGGTGAATTCCTGACCCTGGTGGACGAGGAAGGCCTGGATCCGCGCGAGACGCGCGGATCCTACGCCGGGGCCATGGGGCGCGGTCAGTTCATCTCGTCCAGCTATCGCCACTACGCAGTGGACTTCGACGGCTCCGGTCAGCGTGACCTGTTGAACTCCTGGCCGGACGCGATCGGCTCGGTGGCCAACTACTTTCGCGAGCACCACTGGAACCATGGCGAGCCGGTGGTGGCGAAGGCGCGGGTCGAGGGGGATGCCCACGAGGCCCTGATCAGTCGCAACTATCAGGCTCGCTTCGGTCTCGACGAACTGGCCGAGCACGGCATTTATCCCGACGAGGCCGTGGACGAGGATGGCGAGTATTCCTTCATTCGTCTCGAGGGCGATGACGGTTACGAGTACTACCTGGGATACCCGAACTTCTACGTGATTACCCGCTACAACCGGAGCCCGCTGTATGCGATGGCCGTGCACCAACTTGCCGAGGCACTGGCCGACTAGTCCGGCCTCCGGGCCTGCGCCCGGGGCGCTCCTGCTGGGGTTTGTGTTGCTGGCGCTGGCTGGCTGTTCCGGTACCCCGGAGCGTGACCCGCGCCCGCTGGGTGACGCCGCCTATGACAGTTACCCCGATGCGGCCGACGTGCCGCAGGACCTGGCCCTGATCCCGGAACCGGAGCCGCGCAACGAGCCGCCCAGCCGCTATGGCAACCCGTCGGAATACGAGGTGTTCGGGCAGCGTTATCGCACCCTGCGGACCAGTGACGGCTTCGAGGAAGAGGGCATTGCCTCCTGGTACGGCACGAAATTCCACGGCCGGCGTACGTCCAGCGGCGAGCCCTATGACATGTATGCGATGACGGCGGCACACAAGTCTCTGCCGCTGCCAAGCTATGTCGAAGTCACCAACCTGGAGAACAACAAGCAGGTGGTGGTGCGGGTGAATGATCGCGGGCCATTTGTGGATGGGCGCATCATCGACCTTTCCTACGCTGCGGCCCATCGCATCGACATGACCGATGCCGGTGTGGCTCGGGTGCGTGTGCGCTCGGTGGGGCCGGGTGATACTGGGCCCGACGACCGAGTTGCGGCCGCGCCGGCAGCGGGGCCCGTCGTCGATGTGGCCGCCGTGACCTCGCCGGAACGGGGGGGCGAGCGAGCCCCCGAACCGGTGCCGGAGACAGCAGACTCCGGGATGCCCGCCGCCGGGTCCAACGGCGAGGGCGCCGGGGGCGGGCGTTTTGTCCAGGTCGGGGCGTTTTCCGAGCGCCAGTCCGCGGAACAGGTGCGCGAAGATCTGCGCGCTCTGGGTTTCGACCCGGTTCGTATCTCCACCCTGGGGCGGGACGACGGTGCGGAACTCCATCGCGTGCGGATTGGCCCGCTGGAGGATGGCGATGAGGTCCGTGCGATCACGGATCGCCTGCAGGGTGCGGCGCACGTTGATTACCGCGTGGTCGAGAACGCCCAGTAAAGGCTCTGCCGCTGTTGTTTTTCCGGCCCGTCCCGGGCCCCACTCTGCTATCGTAGACCGGTCCTTAAGGAGGTCCTTCCCTGTCATGACTCTGTCCGTCCGCATTCCCTTTTTGCCGTTTCTGGTGGCCTGCCTGCTCGCGATGCTGGCGCTTGCTCCGGTGCACGCGCAGGAACAGCAACTGCCCGTGGCCGGGGATGGGGCGATCACCCCCAGCGGGATCCCGCGCCCGCCATCGGATGTGACGGCGGGGAGTTATGCGCTGATGGACTTCGACTCCGGTCTGATGCTGGCCAGTCGCGAGCCGCAAGTGGAGCGCGAACCGGCCAGCCTGACCAAGGTGATGACTGCCTACGTGGTGTTCGGCGAGATCACCGAGGGCCGCATGGCGCTGGACGATATGGTCACGGTGAGCGAGCGTGCCTGGCGCACCGGGATGACCGGGGCATCGCGGATGTTCATCGAGGTCGGCGAGGAGGTCGCGGTCGAGGATCTGTTGCGTGGCATGATTGTCCAGTCCGGGAACGACGCCTCTACCGCTCTGGCCGAGCATGTGGCCGGCTCCGAAGGGGCCTTTGTCGACATGATGAACTCCCAGGCTCGTGAGCTGGGGATGCGCCAGTCCTATTTTGCCAACCCGCATGGCCTGCCTTCCGAGGAGTCGCAGTACACCACTGCGCAGGACATGGTGCTGCTGGCGCGGGCGCTCATTCGCGATTTCCCGGATCTCTATGGCTACTACAGCGAGCGGTCCTTCGAGTACAACGACATCTCCCAGAGCAACCGCAATATGCTCCTGTGGCGCGATTCCGGCTTTGATGGGCTGAAGACCGGCTGGACCTCGAGCGCCGGGTACAACCTGGTGTCGTCGGCCAAGCGCAATGATCGTCGCCTGGTGGCCGCGGTGATGGGCATCGAGGCGGCCGACCATCAGCAGGGCGGGACCCGCCGTGCGAACGAATCCCAGGCGCTGGTGAACTGGGGTATGCGTTTCACCGCGACCCGCAAGTTGTTCGAAGGGGCGCACGAACTGGGAACGCCACGGGTCTACCGCGGGGCGGATACCGAGGTCGCCGTGGGGCTGGCCGAGGACTTCTGGGTGATGGTTCCGCCGGGGCGTGAGGACGACCTGGACGCCTCGATGGAGGTGCACCAGCCGTTGGAGGCACCGCTGGCGGCGGGTGACCCGGTCGGTGAGGTGGTCGTGCGCCTGGATGGCGAAGTGATCCGTACCCAGCCACTGGTTGCGTTGCACACGGTGGAGCAAGGTGGCCTCGTGCGCCGCCTTTGGGATGGGGCAGCGCTGGGTATCCAGGCGGCCTGGCCGTTCTGACACGCAGGTTGCGCGTGAGTATTGCCTACTTCAACGGGGACTACCTGCCGCTGGACCAGGTGCGGATCTCGCCGCTGGACCGCGGTTTCCTGTTCGGGGATTCGGTCTACGAAGTGATTCCCAGCTACGCGGGCGAATTCTTCATGCTCCCCGCGCATCTCGAGCGCCTGGATCGGTCCCTCGCGGCCATCCGCATTCTCAGCCCCTTTGATGCGGGGCAGTGGACTGCGCTTCTGGAAGATCTGCTGGCGCGCAATGCCGATCCCGCTACCCCGGATTTGGGGGTGTACCTGCAAGTGACCCGCGGCGTGGCCCCGCGCGATCATGCCTTCCCGCCGGATGCCCGGCCGACGGTCCTCGCGATGGTGAGCCCGATCCGTCCTCTACCGGAGGCCGTGCGCACGGAGGGTGTGGCCGCCGTGACCGCCGAAGATCGCCGCTGGGGCCACTGCGACATCAAGGCGACCACGTTGCTGGCCAATGTCCTGAACCGCCAGGCCGCGGTCGAGCAGGGTGCGGTCGAGGCGATCCTGCTGCGTGATGGACAGCTCACCGAGGGTGCGGCCAGCAACGTCCTCGTGGTCCTCGACGGCCGTCTGGTGACGCCGCCACTTGCGCCTTCGGTGCTACCCGGGGTGACGCGGTCGCGGGTTCTCGATCTGGCGCGCGAGTTGGGCTACCCGGTGGAGGAGTGCGCGGTAAGCGAGTCGGAGCTGGCACGGGCCGAGGAGATCTGGCTGACCAGTTCGACCCGCGAGATCCTCCCGGTCACGCGCCTCAATGACCGGGTCGTGGGTGCGGGACATCCTGGTCCGGTCTGGAAGGCCCTCCATGCGGCCTATCAGGCTGCCAAGCCGGGTGCGCCCGTGAGTGAGCCAATGCAGTCCGGAGGTGCCGCATGAGTGACCGCGAGACCCTGATCGAATTTCCCTGCCGGTTCCCGGTGAAGGTGATGGGGGATGCCCATCCAGAGTTGATGGAGGCCGTAGAAGGTTGCGTGGCCGAACACCTGGATGCCGATGACGCGGTGATCGAGCAACGGGCCTCGCGCGCCGGCCGTTACGTCGGCATCACCATCACCTTTACCGCGACGAGCCAGGCACAACTGGACGCCTTCTACCGCTCCCTTGGCCGCTGCGACCGGGTGCGCATGATCCTGTGACACCGGCCCCGGTCGAGGTGCGCGAGCTGGGGCTGCAGCCCTACGTTCCGGTATGGCAGGCGATGCAGTTGCATGGGCGCGAGCGCGCGGTCGATACCTCTGATGCCCTGTGGTGCGTGCAGCACCCTCCGGTCTTCACCCAGGGGCGCAATGGCTGTCCGGAACACCTGCTGGATCCCGGGGCCGTGCCGGTGGTGGCGATCGACCGCGGTGGTCAGGTCACCTACCACGGGCCCGGGCAACTGGTGATCTACACGCTGCTCGATTTGAAGCGCCTCGGGATCGGCGTGCGCCGTCTGGTCGAGTGCCTGGAACAGGCCATCATCGATACGCTTGCCCAATGGGGTATCGAGGCCGAACGTCGGGCCAACGCGCCCGGGGTTTATGTCGGGCAGGCGAAGATTGCGGCCCTCGGCTTGCGCGTGCGCCACGCCCGCAGCATCCATGGCCTCGCCCTGAACGTGGCGCCGGTGCTGGCGCCGTTTGCGCGCATCAACCCCTGTGGCTATGCGGGCCTGCCGACGACCTCCATGCAGGTCCAGCTTGGTGGTCCGGTCGCAATCGATCGCGTTCGCGACGCGCTCCTGGCGAATCTCGCCATCCAGCTGTACGAGGGGGCGGATGTCGCGCTTCGGCATGAGGCGGCGTTGCCCGCCGAACTGGTGCGCGTGCAGGCATTGGGCCGCAGCCCGGCGCCGTAACACGTCGCCTGGTCTTCCCAAGGCTGGGCTGGTCCCGGTTCATCCTCCGGTGTTTACGTGCCTTCGTCCGGCCGCCTGCCGTGCGCTGACTCGCCAGCGCTCCGCGAGGTGCTTTCTTGCTTGCCCAAGAAAGCACTCTTCGAGGCGCACCCGGATTCCGCCCGGGAACCTTGCTCCAGGGCCCTCGGGCCGGCGGCGCTGAACTCGCTGCGCCTTCGGCTCCGCTCAGACATCCAGCGCCCCATGTCTATTCTTAACTGGCCGGCCCGAGGACCCTTCCGCAAGGGGCTCCATACGGGAGGGGAAGGTCAAAACAAACGGTATCCCGTAGGGTGCGGTTGAGCGCAGCGAAACGCACAATCTCCCACGCCGTGCGAAACCTTGATGCGATTCGCTGCGCTCATCACATCCTACGCCCCCCGGCGCCCGCTTTGCGGGCGCGACACGCAACGGCCACAGGCCGAGCGTGCCGAAGATGTCCAAAGACCTAGCCATCATCCACTGGCAAGAACACGGGGATAGCCGTTGTCTGGACCTACCTCCCCGTTGTCGTCGCGCCGAGTGGAGAGGGTTTTCGCGGGACGATTCTAAATAGACACGGGGCGCTGGATGTCTGAGCGGAGCCGAAGGCGCAGCGAGTTCAGCGCCGCCCGCGAAAAGCCTCGGAGCGAGGGAAACCCCGGCCCGCGTAGCGGGCCGGGGTCGCGGCAGTCGGGCGTGTTTCTTGGGTACTTCTTTGCACGAGCAAAGAAGCCAGTTTTTGATCGACAACGGGCGCGGTGCGCTCGCGAGAGAGCGCCTGGCAGGCGGTGGACGGAGGCACGTCAACACCGGATGCCGAGCGGGCCAGGTTCGCGATGCAGGGCTGGATGGGCCGGTGGCACGGGCCACCGGGGCCGGGACGGGTCAGGCGGTTTCGAGGCCCTGGGCCTGGAGGTCGGCGTGGTAGGACGAGCGGACCATCGGGCCGCTGGCCACCTGCTTGAAGCCCATCTCGCGGGCGCGGTCGCCGAGCTCGTCGAACTCCTCGGGGGAGAGGAAGCGCGTCACCGGCAGGTGATGGCGCGACGGCTGCAGGTACTGGCCCAGGGTCAGCATGTCGCAGCCGTGGTCGCGCAGGTCCTGCAGGACCTCCAGCAGTTCTTCACGGGTCTCGCCGAGCCCCAGCATCAGGCCCGACTTTGTCGGCACGCCGGGGTGCTGTTCCCGGAACTGCCGGAGCAGCTCCAGCGACCAGGCGTAGTCGGCGCCCGGACGGGCCTCGCGGTACAGGCGCGGGACCGTCTCCAGGTTGTGGTTGAAGACGTCTGGCGGGGCCTGGTGCATGATTTCGAGCGCGCGATCCATGCGACCGCGAAAATCCGGTACGAGGATTTCGATTTTCATGCCCGGATTCAGGGAGCGCACCTCGCGGATGCAGTCGACAAAGTGCCCGGCACCCCCGTCGCGCAGGTCGTCGCGGTCCACCGAGGTGATCACGACGTACTTGAGGCCAAGCGCCTGGATGGTCTCGGCCAGGTGACGGGGCTCGTCCGCGTCCAGGGCCTCGGGGCGGCCGTGGGCGACGTCGCAGAACGGGCAGCGGCGGGTGCAGATGTCGCCCATGATCATGAAGGTGGCGGTGCCGTGGGCGAAGCATTCGCCGAGGTTCGGGCAGCTCGCCTCCTCGCAGACGGTGTGCAGTTTCTGCTCGCGCAGGATGCCCTTGATGCGCTGTACCTCGGGCCGTGCCTGGCTTTGCGCGCGGATCCACTTGGGCTTGCGCTGGGGCTTCTCGGTGGGATGGATCTTGACCGGGATGCGCGCGACCTTGTCGGCGGCGCGCTGTTTTTCACCGGGCTGGGGGCGGATTCGAGTGTCCATGGACCTTCCCTGAATTTCGTGGCGGCCGGGTTGTGCGGCCGGTGTGGGGCGATCGGGCGTGCTCAGGCAACCTCGCGGATCAGCGCCTCGACTTCCTGCCTAGCCGTCTCGATGGCGGGCAGGTTGCCGTCCTCGTCCAGGATAAAGCCGAGGCGTTCCACTGCCCGCAGGTCGGTGAGCGGGATGCGGTCGGAGAGCAGGTCGTCTTCGGCATCCCGCGGGCATGCGGCGCGGGCGATTCGCACGATGTCGGTCAGGGCGTGAGCCTCCGGATTCTCCGGGCCGCCGGAATCGCGAATGGCCTCTATGATATCGGATGCCAGGTCCCATTGCTGGGCAACCAGTTCGCCGATCAGGCCTTCCAGTCGGAACAGTACGCGTTCCACTTCCCCGGGTGTTCGGTCCGGATGGGTGCGGGCGACCTCGGCGATGACCGGCAAGGCCCCGACTCGGTGCAGGAGGCCGGCGAGCAACGCACTCTGCGGATCGGCGGCCTCGCACTGGTCGGCCAGCACGCAACTGACCGCGGCAATGCGTGCGGAGCGCCGCCACAGGCGTTCCAGCAGTTCATGGTAGGGGTTGTCGCGATGGATGAAGACCTGGTGCATCGCCAGGGCCATCACCAACTGGCGGGTGCGTTCCAGTCCAAGCCGGGCGACGGCATCCTGAAGGCGCGAGACGACACGGCGGCTGCCCATGGCCGGGCTGTTCGCCACACTCAGCAGGCGGCCGGCTACGCTCGGATCTTCCTCGATGATGCGGGTGGCCTCGGCGATGGAGACATCGGGGTCCTTGAGGGCCCGCTGCAGGTGCAGGGCAACCTCGGGGAGCTGGGGCAGGGCCAGTTCCCCGGAGTAGGCATGGGTGTAGATGCTGCTGAACAGTTCGCCCTCGAGATCGGATAGCTCGATCTCGCTGACCTCGACGCTGTCCTGGCCGCCGCCGTCGATCAGGGTTTCATAGACCTTGCGATCAAGCATGGCGAGGGTCGAGCGAGTCGCGGCGATGGCATGGCTGTGGTAGTCGTGCGCATCGAACAGGGGGTTCAGCGCTTCGCTGCTGTCGCCTTTCAACATGACCGAATTGCGCCCGCTGGCCAGGATCATGCGGCCTTCCAGCAGGAAGATCATGCTGCGGAATTCGTCGCGTGCATGCAGCTTGAAGCCCGGATCCACCGTCATGGTCCGGGCGTGCTGCAGTAGCTTGTCGCGGGCCCGGTCGCTCAGTTCGGCAAACGGGTGCAGTTGGGGGAGGCGTTGCTCGATCACCGCGGTTCAGACGTTGAACATGGCGCGGAGTTCTGCCAGATCCTCGGTGCGCTCTTCCAGGAACGTGATCGGCTCGCCGGGTGGGGGCGGGGTGATCCCGAGGACCTCGAAGGCCGCGACAGCGGTGGCCTCGGGGACGGCCTCGCCTTCGGCGCGGCGGGTGGCCCATTCCGCGACCAGGGCGATGCTGGCGTAGTCCGGTTCGCTGGCGCGATAGCCCCAGTCTCCGGCGTGTTCAGCGACCGTTACCAGGTCGCCGCCCAGATCCCAGTAGTTGATTACCAGGACGCCGGCGAGATTGCTCAGGCGCCGCACCAGCGATTGCACGCGCTCGCGGTCGGGGTGGTCCTCGCGCAGCTCCACGAACTGGATGATCGGGACCGCGCCGATCCCGGCGACCAGCCCGGCCAGCAGTGCCCGCTCGCGGTCCAGCTGCTTCAGCGAGTCCGCGATCAGGTAGCTGTAGGCCGACTGCAGGGCGCCGTGTTTCCAGCTGGACTCCATCGCGTCGCGGGTCGAGGCGTGCTTGGCCTTGAAGGCCTGACGCAGGGCCATGTTCATTGCCAGCATGCGGGTGTTGCGAAAGCCCAGGCGGTTGACCGCGTCGCGCACGGACTGGATCTGCTTGGCGGCGCGAAACAGCGGGCTGTTGGTGGCGTGCAGCAGCGCACCGGCGATGGTCCCGTCGCGCTGGATGACCTCGGTGAGCTTGTCCAGGTCGGCATCCGGATCGTTGGTCAATTCCTGAATGCGCAGCGCGATCTCCGGCATGGTCGGCAATTCCAGCCGATTGCTGGTGATCAGGTCGTAGAGCTCGCCGAAGAAGGCGCCCTCGGTGTCGTCCAGGTCGGTGTCGTGCACTACGAGCGAGGCACTGTGGGCCTTCTTCAGCGCCGCTGTGGGGATCTCCAGCAACTGACAGGTCTTCTCGGTAATGAGGAAGTCCTGCTGCCCGATGTTCTGGTCGAACATCTGCAGGGGGCTGTCCGGATCGGTCGACTCCAGGGTGATGCGGGCCGGACTGCCGCCGCTGACGCGGACCAGCTGGCCGCGTACCAGGAACAGGTAGCGATCCTCGACCTCCTGCGGGCGCAGGCGCCGCCCGGCGTCCAGTTCCCGGGCCAGGCAGGCCGAGGCCAGTTCGCTGCGGGCTTGCTCCGACAGGCTTGAGGTCAGGTCCAGGTCCTGAAGCAGGGCATCAATGCTGGTGCTATCCATGGGGCGGTTCCCGATCCGTGCTGTGCCAATCCGTTCCCGCGCTGCAGCGCCGCGTGGCGGGCCGCGGGGCGTACCCGCTGCGCGGGTTACTCGACTGGTGCCAGTGTAGCATCCGATCCGGAGGCGGGAAGCGCTGACGCCGCCCCACGGCAGGCGAAGCGCGGTCGGTCGGCGGCGTCGATCAGGTCATGGGCTTGCAGAAAGCCCCGCGCATCGGCGGCGTCCTCGCGGAACCAGGCGGCGGTATTTCCCAGGCGGAAGCTGTAGCCCCAGGCGTCCATGTCCCGCATCAGCCGCTCGCGGCCGACGCCGGGGATCTCGTCGGCCAGCAGGATCTGCAGATAACATACGCCGCACTCCTCCAGGTCATCGCCGCCCGCATTGGTATGCAGGGTGGCGCGCCGTCCTGCGTCCATGCAGATGACGTGTCCGGCCTCATGCAGGGCCGAGTGGATGGGGGTGTCGGGACGCACATGCACGTCATGGCCGACGATCCCGGCCTCGGGTTCGCCCCACCAGCTGCCGGGCAGCGGCGCCTGGGCCGGGTGCACGACCAGGCGCAGGCCGTAGCGGGCGAACAGGGTCACGAGCGCGTCCTGCAGGGCTGGGTCGCCACAGGTCTGGATCGCGGGATTGTTCATGTGTCGGAGTCGTCGGGCAGGGCCGTGGTGCGCTTGCGGCTGCGCCGCGGGCATTCCTCGGGGTGCTCGCGGCACCAGGCGTCGACCCGCTCGGTGAGGTCGTCCTGAAAGCACAGCAAATAGAACCGCGCCTGCTCGCGGTTGGCGATGGCGGGCCGCCCCAGGGTGTCCACCACGCCGGTGCGCAGCGCCGCGATGATCGCGTTGGCGGCCTTCTTCTGCGGCCAGGCGGTGATCTGCTCCCAGGCCTCGGGCGTGAAATACAGGCGCAGGAGGTCGGGGCGGGTGGTCAGCAGCATGCGCGTGACGTTGCGCAGGGTGGTCTCGGCCTCGCCCCAGTCGTGTACCAGGCCACCCTCCAGCAGGCGTTCGATCTCCTCGCGACCCTTGGGCGACAGCATCGGCACGCGCGCTGAACGCCTCAGGCGTTCGGGGCATCCTCGGGGGTGAAGGCGCGGATGGACAGGGCGTGGAGTTCGCCGGAGTCGATCTGCTCGCGTACGGTGGCGTAGACGGTCTGATGTTTCTTGACCGCGTTCATGCCAGCAAACTGTGGGCTGACGACCAGGGCCTCGAACTTGCCCTCGCCTCCGGTAACCTCGACCTTCTCGGCCGACGGCAGGCCGGCGCGAATGAGTTCGGCCACTTGATTGGCATCCATGATGAGTCCCCTGATTGGTGCGTATTGGTCAGCCGCGGATGATAGCCGGGCGATGGGCCTGACAGAAGTTCCCCCACGCGGGGAACTCGTTCCCGCGGCAGGGGTTCGTAGGAAAACACCTGCATGGATTGTCGGGCTGGTTTGGGTTGTTCCGGGTTGGCTGCGCTAGCATCAGGTCACTAACGTTCGGCCCGCCGGGCCATGGAGGCAATCGCAATGATCTTCAAGCAACTGTTCGAGGACGAGTCGTCCACCTATACCTATCTTCTGAGCTGCCCGGATACCGGTAAGACCGCATTGATCGACCCGGTCATCGAAACCGTCGACCGCGACATGCGCGTGTTGCAGGAGATGGGCCTGAGCCTCGATTACGTCATCGAGACCCATATCCACGCCGACCACATTACCGGCGCCCGGATGCTGCGCGAAAAGACCGGCTGCAAGCTGGGCGGGCCGGCGATGGACGAACTGCCGTGTCGCGATTTCGGCCTGCGCGAGGGCGAGCCCTTCCAGGTGGGCAACCTGGTGGTCAACCCGCTCTATACCCCGGGACACACGGATGCGCACCACGCCTACCTGATGGATCACGTGGGCCTGAAAATGCTGTTCTCCGGCGACGCCCTGCTGATCGAGGCCTGTGGCCGCACCGATTTCCAGTCGGGGGATGCCAAGACGCTCTATCACTCGATCCACGACAAGTTCTTCACCCTGCCGGACGAGACCCTGGTGTATCCCGCGCATGATTACGAAGAGCGCCAGATCACCACCATCGGCCAGGAGAAGATGCGCAACCCGCGCCTGGGCAAGGGCAAGCCGGAGGCGGAGTTCGTGAAGATCATGGACGAGATGGACCTGCCGTACCCGAAGAAGATCGACTGGGCCCTGCCGGGCAACGAGGGTTGCGGGATCTGCCCCGACAACCTGCCGGACGAGAAGAGGCGCCTCTGCGAGACCGATCAGCAGGGCTAGTTCGACCCCTTCCGGTGGCCCCGCCAGGAGCCACCGGTTCCGAATGTTCATCCGGTGGGCGGTTTTTACCGCCTGCCGGACCCCGTACACTCCCGCGATGACCGAACACACACCCGTTGACGTGCTGGGTCCGCTGGACCGCCTGCGCGCGATCATGGCGCGGCTGCGTGATCCCGAATCCGGCTGTGCCTGGGATCGGGCGCAGACGGCCGGGACTATCGTCCCGTTCACCCTGGAGGAGGCCTATGAACTGGCCGACGTGATCGCGCGCGACCAGGGCGCGGCGGCGGACACCCGCGAGCTGCGCGACGAGCTGGGGGACCTGCTGTTCCAGGTGGTATTCCAGGCGCGCATCGCCGAGGAGGCCGGGCGTTTCGATCTGGATGATGTAGCGCGCGCGATCGGCGACAAGCTGGTGCGCCGGCATCCGCACGTGTTTGCCGATGTCGAGCATGCCTCGGATGCGGAGCGCGAGGCGGCCTGGGAGGCGGACAAGGCCCGGGAGCGTGCCGATCGCGCCCAGACCAGCGCCATGGACGACATCCCGCTGGCTCTGCCGGCCCTGTCGCGAGCGGTGAAGAGCCAGCGCCGCGCCGCCCGGCTCGGTTTTGACTGGGACGATCCGGCGCCGGTGGTCGCCAAGATCCACGAGGAGCTGGCCGAGGTACAGGAGGCCGTGGATCAGGGCGAGGCCGAGGCGCGCATCGCCGAGGAGGTCGGCGACGTGCTGTTTGCCGTCAGTAACTGGGCGCGCCACCTGGGTGTGGATCCGGAGGGGGCGCTGCGCGGAAGTACGCGCAAGTTCGAGGCCCGCTTCCGGCATATGGAGGCCCTGGCCGCCGCGCGCGGCGAGACCCTGGGGGCGCTGGACTTCGCGGCCCAGGAGACCCTTTATCAGGAGGCGCGGCGCCGCGAGCGCCAGCCTTACGACGAATCCGAGACCAAGGACCCGAGATGAGCGACGCCGTCGAACTGCCCGACCACTTTCTGCCGGCCCGGATCGAGACGATCGAGCAGGTCACCCCGTTGATCAAGGTGTTCACCCTGGCCGCGGACCCGCAGCGCTTTACCAGCAAGGCCGGCCAGTGGCTGGATCTGGTGATCCCGCAACCCGAGGGCAAGCCCTTCGTCGGTGGTTATTCGGTCGTGTCCGCGCCGCGCTGGGATGGCCGTTTGCAACTGGCCATCAAGTACGCTGACCACCACCACGCGACGCATCACCTGCACGCGGTCGCGCAGGAAGGCGACACCGTGTACATCACGCCGGGACAGGGCAGTTTCTTCTTCGAGCCCGGCATGGCAAGGAATGTCGTGCTGCTGGGGGCCGGCATCGGCGTGACGCCGCTGTTCGGCATCCTGCGCGCGATCCATGCCGACATGCCCGAGGTCTATGCGCATCTGGTGTACAGCGTGGCGCACCAGGACGAGGTGCTGTTCCCGCAGGAGCTGGAGGCGATGGCCAAGGCGCCGAATATCGACGTCAGCCTGACCGTGACCCGCGAGGCCGAGGACTGGCTGGGTCACACCGGACGTATCAGCCATCGGCTGCTGGAGTCGCTCGATCTGCCGCGCGATGCGCTGTTCTACTTCTGTGGTTCGCGCGAGTTCATCGAGGACATGGCCACCCTGCTGGCGGAATGGGGCATCCCCGAGGCGCAGCTGAAATACGAGAAGTGGTGGTAACGCGCCGCGTGTCTAGCTGAACCCGTCATTGCGAGTCGCCGCAGGCGACGTGGCAATCGATGTGCTCGGCCACCTGATCCCAGCGCTTTGCCAGCGTGGGGGGGATTACTCGCTCCGCTCGCCCTTCGGGCCGGCCTGCGGCCATTCAACGCAGCTTCGCTGCTTTTGTGCTTCGTCGCTGCGCTCCTCGCAATGACGGGAGGGAAGGCAGGCGCGGTGCTCGAACCGAGAAGGATTACGGCCGGCGGGTGTCGCCCGGGCGCAGGGCGTTTTCGGGGGCGAGGATGGTCGGCTGGCCGTCCAGGGCCGGGTCGGTGTCCGGGTAGTCGCGGATGAAGTGCAGCCCGCGGCTTTCCTTGCGCGACAGGGCACTCTTCACGATGATCTCGGCGACCATGGCGAGGTTGCGCAGCTCCAGCAGGTCCGGGGAGATGCGGAAGTGGCTGTAATACTCGTGGATCTCTTCCTGCAGGATGCGGATGCGCCGCTCGGCGCGGTGCAGGCGTTCGCGTGCGCGCACGATCCCGACGTAATCCCACATCAGCCGGCGCAGCTCGTCCCAGTCGTGGGCGACCACCACCTCTTCCTGCGACTCGGTCACTCGGGACTCGTCCCAGGCCGGCGGCACGGGGAGCTTCTCGGGGGCGGGCAGATCGGTCTGCGACAGGATGTGGTCGGCCGCGGCACGGGCATACACCAGGCACTCCAGGAGCGAGTTGCTGGCCATGCGGTTCGCGCCGTGAAGGCCTGTGTAGGAGGCCTCGCCGGCGGCGTACAGCCCCGGCAGGTCGGTCTGGCCGAAGTGATTCACCATCACGCCGCCGCAGGTGTAGTGCGCGGCCGGCACCACCGGCAGCGGCTCGCGGGTCATGTCGAAACCGTATTCCAGACAGCGCTCGTGAATGGTGGGGAAGTGTTCGCGGATGAACTCGGCCGGCTTGTGGCTGATGTCGAGGTTCACGTGGTCGATGCCGAGGCGCTTCATCTCGTGGTCGACGGCACGGGCGACGATGTCGCGCGGGGCCAGTTCGGCGCGCTCGTCGAAGCGCGGCATGAAGCGTTCGCCGTTCGGCAGGAGGAGGACACCACCCTCGCCGCGGACCGCCTCGGAGATCAGGAACGACTTGGCCCGCGGATGGAACAGGCAGGTCGGGTGGAACTGCATGAATTCCATGTTGGCGATGCGGCAGCCGGCGCGCCAGGCCATCGCGATGCCGTCGCCGGTGGAGCCGTCCGGATTGGAGCTATAGAGGTAGACCTTGCTGGCGCCGCCGGTGGCGAGGATTACGGTCGGGGCGAGGATGGTCTCCACCTCGCGGGTCTTGGCGTCCTGCACGTAGGCGCCAACCACGCGGCGGGTGCCGTCCACCGGCTGGGTGATCAGGTCCACGGCCACGTGGCGTTCGAACACCTCGATGCTGCCCTGGCCCGAGGCGCTGCGCACCAGGGCTTCTTCGATGGCTCGCCCGGTGGCATCGGCGGCGTGCGCGACGCGCCGGGCGCTGTGCCCGCCCTCGCGGGTCAGGTGCAGCCGGCTGCGGCCCTCGAGCGGCTCGCGGGTGAACGGCACGCCGAGGTTGAGTAGCCAGTGGATCGCCTCGGGGCCCGCCGCCACGGTGCGGCGCACGGCGTCCGGGTCACACAGGCCCGCGCCCGCGTCCAGGGTGTCCTGAATGTGGGCATCAAAGGAGTCGGTGCGGTCGAGGACTGCCGAGATCCCGCCCTGGGCATAGCGGGTAGAACCCTCGTCCACCGGGCCCTTGCTGATCACGGTGACGCGACGGTGCGGGGCCAGATGCAGGGCTGCGGAGAGCCCCGCCGCGCCGCTTCCGATCACGAGGACGTCCGCCAGGCGCGGTTGTTGTACTGTCCCCATGGGTCAGGTAACGTGCTGCGCTTGTTGCCAGAGCGAATTGTGGCCCTTGCGCAACAGTGTTGTGCGCAAAGCGAACTTAATGCGAGTCAGGCGGTCCATGCAACATAGAATACCGGAGACTGGCGTGTTGGCGGGAGTCCCCGCATGAGCGAGAAGGCTTCCGACGAGGCCCTGGTCAAGCGAGTTCAGAAGGGCGACAAGGCGGCCTTCGACGTCCTGGTGCTGAAGTACCAGCACAAGATCGTCAACCTGGTTGGGCGTTATGTCCATGACCATGCAGCGGCCCTGGACGTGTCTCAGGAGGCCTTCATCAAGGCCTACAAGGGGCTGGCGAACTTTCGTGGCGAGAGTGCGTTCTATACGTGGCTCTACCGCATCGCCATCAACACGGCCAAGAATCACCTTGTCTCCCAGGGACGGCGGCGGCCCGAGGCCGAAATCGATGCGCAGGACGCGGAACAGATGGGCGGTGACTCCGCCCTGAAGGACAGTGCAACCCCGGAGGGGGAGCTGTTGTCCGAAGAGATTGAAGGGGCGGTGCGTCGCACTATCGAGGAACTGCCCGACGACCTTCGGATGGCCATCACACTGCGCGAGATCGAGGGACTGAGTTACGAGGAAATCGCGCAGACGATGGGATGCCCGATCGGCACGGTCCGGTCGCGCATCTTCCGGGCCCGCGAGGCCATCGACCGGACCTTGCGTCCTTTGTTAGACAACAACTGAACGAGTAGCGCCATGACAGAGCAAGTCTCAAAGAATGAACGTCTTTCGGCCCTGGTGGACGGAGAAACGGATGACTTCGAGACGCGTCGCCTGATGGATGAACTGGTCAAGTCCGAAGAGGACCGCGGCCAGTGGGAACGCTATCACCTGATCGGCGATAGTCTGCGCGGCGGGATGCGCCGCACGGCCCCCGCGAACTTCATGGACGGTGTCCATGCGGCCCTGGCTGACGAGGCGCCGCTGTCGGCTGCCCACAAGCCGGCGCAGCCGCGCTGGCTGAAGCCGGTTGCGGGCACCGGCGTGGCCGCCGCGGTCGCGATGGTGACCCTGGTCGGGATGCAGATGCTGGGGCCCGACACGGGCACGCAGGAGGCCGCTCCGGTCGCCAGCGAGACCCGTACCCCGGCACAGGTCGCCGATGGCGTGCAGCGGGCCAGTACCTCCGACGTCGAGGCCCCGGCCGCCGGACGCGAGTCGCTGGACCCACGCTTTGCCCGCTACCTCGAAAATCACGCGGAACTGACCGGGCCGGGTTCTACCGCCCTGGGCCGGGTTCGTTACTCGGTGAGTGACGAGTAACGCGTGATGCGCCGCGGCCTGCCGTTCGTCCTGGTTGCCGCCACTGCACTTTGCTGTGTTCCGTTGCCGGTTCTGGCCGGGGATCAATCCCCGGCAGACTGGCTGCAGCGGATGACCAGTAGCCTGCATTCGGAGAGTTACCAGGGAACTTTCGTGCTCCAGCGGGATGACCGACTGGACGCCATTCGTGTGGTGCACGCCGCCGAGAACGGTGGCTACCGCGAGCGCCTGGAAACCCTGACCGGAAGCCACCGCGAGATCCTGCGGTCGGTCGACCGTCTGAGCGCGTTGAAGGGAGCCCGGGCCGCAGCCGGCGAAGGTGGTGGAGGGGCCCCGCACTGGCCGGCCGGAGCGCCGGTCTTCCTGCTCGAGCATCACGATCACTACGCCCTGGAAGACATGGGCGTGGACCGAGTCGCCGGACTCGAGTGCCGCATGATCCTAGCGCGTGCCCGCGATATGCTGCGTTACAGCCATCGCTACTGCCTGCACACCGCGACCGCGCTCCCCTTGCTCAGCGAACTGTACGACGGTCACGGGGCGCTGCTTGAGCGCCTGGCCTTTACCGATCTTGAGCATCTTGACGAGGTCGCGGAAACCGCCCTCGAGGCGACCCGCGAGGACGCCGAGCATGTCGAGGTGCGAGCCGACCATGGGCACAAGAAGCCCGACTGGGACGAGCAGACCGGCATGGACGGCTGGAGCTTTGCCAACCTCCCGGATGGCTTTTCCGCGATTGCCGCGTCCGAACGCCGTGTCGGAGACGACCAGGCCAGCCTGCGTCATTTCGTGTTGAGCGACGGCCTGGCCTCGGTCTCGGTCTATATCGAGAAGGCCAGCGGCGAGCAGATGTTCGAGGGCACGACACGTGCCGGGGCCACGCACGGGGCCGCGCGTTCGATCGCGGGGCACCAGGTCACTGCGGTGGGCGATGTCCCGCAGGCGACGGTGCGGGGCGTGCTGGACGCCGTGGTGCATCACCCCGGCAATTGAATCGCCACATGGGCCCGCAAGCATGAGTGAATGGATCCGCGAACAGGGAACCGTGCTCTCGGTGGAGGGCTACGCGGCGCGTGTGCGTATCGAGCGTCGTTCGACCTGCGGCAGTTGTTCGGCCCGGACGGGCTGCGGCAGCGGCGTCCTGTCCGAGGTGCTGGGCCGCAAGGCAGTGGAGGTGTCCATCGGCCATCCCGGCTCGCTGCAGCCGGGAGATACCGTGACCCTGGGTATTCGCGATCAGGCGCTGGTTTCGGGGGCCCTGGCGATGTACCTGCTGCCGCTCGCCGGCCTGGTGGCGGCGCCGGCACTGCTGATGCTGGTCGTGCCCGGCCTCGGGGAGGGCTTTCATTTGCTGGCCGGGGCCCTGGGGTTCGCGGGCGGGCTGCTCGGCGTGCGCGCCTGGCTGCGCCGGCGCGCCCCGGATCTGGCGCCGGTGCTGCTGGAGCGCCATCCGGCCACGGGAACCCACCGCGCTGCGGCACCCATGGCTGCGCCCCGGCCCTGAATCTTCGCGCCGGTCGTCGGGAACTTGTGGCCGGGCCGGCTTTCTAGAGCCATGAACCTACGACTTCCCAATGCGGGCTGGATGATGATGAAACCGATGCAATGGGCACTGGTGGCCCTGACCTTTCTCGCCCTGTCGCTGCCGGCCTCGGCGCGCATGCTGCCGGACTTCGTGCCGCTGGCGGAGGAGCACAGCCCGGCGGTGGTGAATATCGCGACCACCCGCGAGCGCGAGAACCCGCATCGCAGTCAGATGCCGGACTTCGAGGGCTCGCCCTTCGAGGACCTGTTCGAACGTTTCTTTGGGGGCCCCGGGGGCGAAGGCCCGCGCGGGCCTGAGCGCTTCGAGCGCAACTCGCTGGGTTCCGGGTTCATCTATACCGAAGATGGCTACATCATCACCGCGAACCATGTGGTGGAGGGCGCCTCGGAGGTTGTCGTGCACCTGTCCGACCGGCGCGTGTTCGACGCCGAGATCGTTGGCAAGGACCCGCAGAGTGATGTGGCCCTGCTCAAGATTGACGCCGAGAACCTGCCCACTCTGAAACTGGGCTCCTCGTCCGATCTGAAGGTTGGCGAATGGGTGCTGGCGATCGGTTCACCGTTCGGCTTCGACCACTCGGTGACCGCCGGCATCGTCAGTGCCAAGGGGCGCAGCCTCCCGAGCGAGAATTACGTGCCGTTCATTCAGACCGATGTGGCCATTAACCCGGGCAATTCCGGGGGGCCGTTGCTGAACCTGGATGGCGAGGTGATTGGCGTCAACGCGCAGATTTACAGCCGGACCGGCGGTTTCATGGGGCTGTCCTTTGCCGTGCCCATCGAGATGGTGGGCGACGTGGTACAGCAGTTGCGCGAGCACGGCGAGGTGACGCGTGGCTGGCTGGGTGTGCTGATCCAGGAAGTGACCCGCGAGCTGGCCGACTCCTTCGGCATGGACAAGCCGGCCGGGGCGCTGGTCTCGCGCGTGCAGCCGGACAGTCCGGCGCAGAAGGCCGGCTTTGAAACCGGGGACGTAATCCTGTCGTTCAACGGCATCGAGGTGCCGAACTCGTCCGCACTGCCGCCGATTGTCGGGCGCACGCCGGTGGGCGTCGAGGCCGAGGTCGAGGTGCGCCGTGGTGACGAGACTCGTACCATCATCGTCGAGATCGAGCGTCTGCCGGAGGATATCTCCGCCCAGCGCGGCGGGCCGCAGCGTGAGGCCCCGGAGCGGACCGAGCCGCAAAGCCTGTTGGGGATGGTCCTGGAGCCGCTGGATGCCGAGCGTGCCGCAGAGCTGGACGTCGATGGCGGCCTGGTGGTCCGGGACGTCACCGACAATCCGGCGCGCTCGGCCGGGGTGCGCTCCGGCGACGTGATCGTCCAGTTTGGCGGCCATGCGGTCGACTCGGTGGAGAGCCTGGAGAAGCGGATCGAAGAGGTGGGTGAGCGGCGCACGGTGCCGGTACTGGTGTACCGTGGCGGCAATCCGACCTATATCGCCCTGCGCGTTCCGCGGGACTGAAACCGCCTCGTGCTGCGCTCGCGCGGGTCCAACGGCGCGGGTGCTGCGGGGCAGCAATGGAGAACGGGAGGGCTGCCGGCGGGTTCGGCAGCCCTCCCAATCGTTTCTGGATGACCGAACTGACCCTTTATCATCGCGAGAGCTGCGGTCTCTGCCATGACATGCTGGCCGAGATCATGGCCCTCAAAAGCCGTTATACTTTCGCGCTTACGGTCGTCGACATCGACGAGGACACGGACCTGCAGGCGCGTTTCAACGTCAAGGTCCCGGTGCTCGCGGTCGACGACGACATTCTCTGCTGCCATTTCCTCGACCGAAAGGCACTGCTGGACCTACTGGCCCCTGCATGACCGAAACCCGCCTTACCCGCAATTTCTCCATCATCGCGCACATCGACCATGGCAAGTCCACGCTGGCGGACCGCCTGATCCAGGGTTGCAACGGCCTGACCGAGCGCGAGATGTCGGAGCAGGTGCTGGACTCGATGGATCTGGAGCGCGAGCGCGGAATCACCATCAAGGCGCAGAGCGTGTCGCTGTTCTATGACGCCCAGGATGGTCAGCGCTACCAGCTGAACCTCATCGACACCCCGGGGCACGTGGATTTCTCCTACGAGGTGTCGCGCTCGCTGTTCGCCTGCGAGGGTGCACTGCTGGTGGTCGATGCGTCGCAGGGGGTGGAGGCGCAAAGCGTCGCGAACTGCTACACCGCGCTCGACCAGGGCCTGGAGGTCGTTCCGGTCCTGAACAAGATCGACCTGCCGGCCGCCGAGCCGGATCGGGTGGCGGCCGAGATCGAGGATGTGATCGGTATCGAGGCCACCGACGCCCTGCGAGTCTCCGCGAAGACCGGCGAGGGGATGGCCGAACTGCTGGAAGAGATCGTGCGTCGTATCCCGCCGCCGGAGGGCGATTCCGAGGCTGCACCCAAGGCGCTGGTGATCGACTCCTGGTACGACAACTACCTGGGCGTGGTCGCGCTGGTGCGGGTGAAGGCCGGACGCTTCCGCGCCGGGCAGAAGATCAAGGCGATGTCGGTCGGGCGTGCCCACGAGGTCAGCCGGGTGGGGGTGTTCACGCCCAAGCCGGTGGATCGCGCGACCCTGGAGGTCGGCGATGTCGGCTATCTGATCGCGACCATCAAGGACATCTCCGGGGCCAAGGTCGGGGATACCTTCACGGACTTCAACAACCCGGCCTCCGAACCCGTTCCGGGCTTCCAGGAGGTTCAGCCGCGGGTGTTTGCCGGGCTGTTCCCGGTCAGTGCAGAGGACTTCAACGACCTGCGCGATGCCCTGGACAAGTTGCGCCTGAACGATGCCGCGCTGTCCTTCGAGCCGGAGACCTCGCAGGCGCTGGGCTTCGGCTTTCGCTGCGGCTTCCTCGGCATGCTGCACATGGAGATTGTGCAGGAGCGCCTGGAGCGTGAATACGACCTCGACCTGATCACCACCGCGCCCACCGTGGTCTACGAGGTGGAAAGAAGCGACGGCGAGGTGGTCATGGTGCACAACCCCTCGGAGCTGCCCCCGAACAACGAGATCGGCGAGATCCGCGAGCCGATCATCGAGGCCAATATCCTGGTCCCGCAGGAGTATGTCGGCGCGGTGATCACGCTGTGCGTGGAAAAGCGTGGGTCGCAGACCAAGATGCAGTACCTGGGGCGCCAGGTGCAGCTGGCCTACGAGTTGCCGATGTCCGAGGTGATGCTGGACTTCTTCGATCGGTTGAAGTCCGCGACCCGTGGCTATGCGTCGTTCGACTATCAGCCGCTGCGGTTCGAGGCGGCGCCGCTGGTACGTGTGGATATCCTGATCAACGGCGACCGGGTGGATGCGCTGTCGGCAATCGTGCATCGCGACCACGCCGAGTCGCGCGGGCGCCAGATCATCGAACGCATGGCGAAGATCATCCCGCGTCAGATGTACGAGGTGGCGATCCAGGCGGCGATCGGGTCGAAGATCATCGCGCGCTCCACGGTCAAGGCGATGCGCAAGAACGTGCTGGCCAAGTGCTACGGCGGGGATGTCTCGCGCAAGCGCAAGCTGCTGGAAAAGCAGAAGGCCGGCAAGAAACGCATGAAGTCGATCGGCCGGGTGGATGTCCCGCAGGAAGCCTTCCTCGCGGTGCTGTCGGTAGACGACGACAAGAAGTAACAACCAGGCCTGCGGCCCGGACGGGTCGCAGGGCGATCCCCGGCGGACCGGGAACAGAGGACACGGCATGGCAAATCTCGAACTGATCCTGGTGCTGGCAACCGCCGTGACCGGCCTGATCTGGCTGGGCTGGGTGATCCTGCGGCGGCGTCGGAGCCCCGAGCGCCAGCGCGAAATGCCCTGGTTCGTCGATTACTCGCGCTCGTTCTTCCCGGTCCTGCTGATCGTGCTGATCCTGCGCTCGTTCGTGGCCGAGCCCTTTCGCATCCCCTCGGGTTCGATGATGCCCACCCTGCTGGTGGGCGACTTCATCATGGTCAGCAAGTTTTCCTACGGCATTCGTCTGCCGGTGACGCGTACCAAGATTCTCGACACCGGGGAACCGGAGCGGGGCGAGGTGGTGGTGTTCAAGTACCCGCGCAACCCGGCCGAGGACTACATCAAGCGTGTGATCGGCCTGCCGGGCGACACCATCGCGTTCCGCGACCGCGTCCTGTACGTGAATGGGGAGCCGCAGTCGGCCGAGCGCGTCGGGACCTTCGAGGGCGAGGGCTCGGGGCAGGTGATGTCGGGTGCCTCGATCTTCGAGGAGACCCTGGACGGGCGCACGTATAACACCCTGATGCGCGAGCAGCAGGCCAGCCTGGATGGATCGGTCACCGTGCCCGACGGGCACTACTTCATGGTCGGTGACAACCGCGATAATTCCAACGACAGCCGGTCCTGGGGTTTTGTCGCCGAGGAGCATCTGGTTGGGCGTGCGCTCTTCATCTGGCTGCATTGGGATTACAATGAAGGCCATCGGGACTTTTCCCGGATCGGCCAGGCGATTCGCTAGTAGCCCCGCGGGGGCGGGCAAACAGGGACGGGGTTTTCATGCAACATTCCAGACACTCGATGCAGGGCGCGGGCGCGATCACCATTCTCGCGCTGATCTTCCTGGCGCTGCTGGTCGGTACCTTCGTGATCAAGATGGGCACGCAGTACACCCAGTTCCTCACCGTGCGCTCGATCATGCAGGACGTCGCCACTCAGGCCGGCGCGGCAGAGAAGAGCGAACGCGAACTGTGGCGCGAGATCAACCGCCGCTTCCAGATCAATTCCGTATACGACGGGATCGGCGAGGAGGACTTCAGCGTGACCGAGAATGGCGCCAGCCGCCAGCTGCATCTGCAGTACGAGGTGCGCCGGGAATTCCTCGGCAATGTGGACGTGGTGGCGCGCTTCTCGAACAGCGAGACGCTGGCCCCCTGATGGGGTCAGCGTCGGTTCCTTGCATGCTTTGTCGGGTGGGTTCGTGAGCCGGGATTTTCGCAGTCTGCTGCCCGCGGCCGTGCGCGACGGCGACGGGATTGACCAGGCGTTGACCCACCGCAGCGCCGGCGGGCGCAATAATGAGCGCCTGGAGTTCCTGGGTGACGCCGTCCTTGGGCTGGTGATCGCCGACGCCCTGTACGAGAAGCTCCCGGACGCCCCGGAAGGGGATCTCACCCGCCTGCGTGCGGCCCTGGTCAATCGCGAGTCGCTGGCGGATCTGGCTCGGGAGACCGGCCTCGAGGGCACGCTGAACCTGGGGCAGGGCGAGCGCAAGAGTGGCGGCCAGCGCCGCGACTCCATCCTGGCCGATGCGGTGGAGGCCCTGATCGGGGTGACCTACCGCGAGGCCGGGATGGAGGCCGCGCGCGACTTTACCCTGGCGCTGTATGTCGAGCGCCTGAACGATCTCCCGTCGGCCGAATCGCTGAAGGACCCCAAGACCCGGCTGCAGGAACAACTGCAGGGCCGCAATGCGGATCTGCCGGTCTACGAGGTGCTGGAGGTGGTCGGCCCCGATCACAAGCGCCAGTTCACCGTGGCGGTCCACCTGCCCACCCAGGGCTGGGGCCAACGTGGCCAAGGCTCCTCGCGCCGTCGCGCCGAACAGGCCGCGGCCGAGGCGGCCCTGAAACGCCTGCAACAGGTACAGGAACAATGAGTGAAACCGTAGTCCCCGAACCCGCCACCACGCACTGCGGGCTGGTCGCACTGATTGGCCGGCCCAACGTGGGCAAGACCACGCTGATGAACCGCCTGGTTGGGGAGAAGCTGGCGGCGACGACCCGCCGGCCGCATACCACGCGCAATCGCATCCTCGGCATCGTGACCGAGGGGCAGGACCAGGTCGTACTGATGGATACCCCGGGGATCGATACCGAGCGTACCCAGCTGGTGAACCGGGTCCTCAATCGCACGGCCAGTCAGGCGCTGGCGGATGCCGATCTGGTCTGCTTCATCGTCGAGGCTGGAGAGTTCGGCCCCGGCGACGAGCGCATCGAGGAGACCATCCGTCATTCCGGGCGTCCGGCACTCCTGGTGATCAACAAGGTGGACCAGTGTCGGGAGAAGGAAGAACTGCTGCCGTTCATCGAGGCCCGCGCCGCGGCCTTCGGCTATGTCGGCGTGGTACCGCTTTCGGCGAAGACCGGATCCAACCTGGACGGTCTGATTGCGGAGATTCGGGCGCATATCCCGGAGGGACCGTTCCTGTACGACCCGGATCAGCTCTCGGATCGCCCGCAGCGCTTTCGTGCCGAAGAGATGATCCGCGAGTCCATGCTGGAGCATCTGGGGCAGGAAGTCCCGTACTCGGTGGCGGTGCGCGTGGAGGAATGGGCGGACGAGCCGCGCACCACTCACATTGATGCCGTGATCCTAGTCGAGCGCGACAGCCAGAAGGGCATCGTGATCGGCAAGGGCGGGCAGCGACTCAAGCGCATCGGCCAGGCCGCACGCGTCCAGTTGGAGGCGCTGCTGGAGCGCAAGGTGATGCTGCGCCTGACCGTGCGTGTCGAGGCCGACTGGACCCGCAACCCGCGCGCCCTGCGTGACCTCGGGATCGAAGAATCGCGGTGAGCGCGACCGCCGGGCTCACCCAGGGGGTGGTCCTGCACGCCCGCCCGCTACGCGAGAACAGCCGGGTGCTCGACCTGCTCACCGCCGAGGCCGGGCGCCTGTCGGCAGTGGTGCGCGGCAAGGCCGGATCGGTGCAGCCCTTCGTGCTGCTGGATCTCGCCTGGCGTGGGCGCGGCGAGCTGCCGACGCTGAATGTGGCCGAGCAGCAGCGGGTCTTCCCGCTGACCGGGCGGGCCCTGGTCTGCGGGCTGTACCTGAACGAACTGATCCTGCGCCTGTACCCACGCGACGCACCGATCCCGGAGGCCCTCCCGGCGCTGTTATCCGCTTATGCCCGGCTGGCCGCCCGCGAGCGCGCCGATACGGTCCTGCGCCGCGCGGAATGGGCCCTGCTCGCACCACTCGATTCCGGGCTCGAACACGTGGACCCGGCCGAGCTGGACCCCGATGCCTGGTACCGCTACGACCCGGAGGCGGGGGTCGAGCGTGTGGCCGCCGGTCGCAGCGAGGCGATCCCCGGTGTCGCGCTGCAGGCGCTGGCCAGCGCCTGCGACGTGCCGGATAATCAGGCCCGCGTCAGCCGCGACTTCATGCGTCGGCTGATCGACACCCATCTGGCCGGGCGGCCGCTGCGGACCCGGGGTCTGCTGTAGTGGCCCGGACCGCAGCCATACAAGGGCATCGCATCATGTCGCATCCTGCTCCGCTGAAGCTCGGGGTCAATCTCGACCATATCGCCACCATCCGCCAGGCGCGGCATACGCCGTACCCGGACCTGATGCAGGCCGTGCGCCTGGCCGAGGCCAGCGGGGCGGATTCGATCACCCTGCATCTGCGCGAGGACCGGCGCCACATTCAGGATGACGACGTGTTCGGGATCAAGCCGCGGCTGAAGGTCCCGATGAACCTGGAGATGGCAGCCACCGAGGGGATGCAGGCGATCGCCCTGAAGCTGCTCCCGGAGGCGTGCTGCATCGTGCCGGAAAAGCGCGAGGAGTTGACCACCGAGGGCGGCCTGGATGCCGTGGGCCAGCTGGAGCGGCTGCGCGAGTTTGTCGCGCCGCTGACCGCCGCCGGGATCGAGGTCTCGCTGTTCGTGGAGCCGGATGCGCGCCAGCTGGAGGCCGCCGTGGCCATCGGCGCCCCTGTGGTGGAGCTGCACACCGGCGCCTATGCGAATGCCCGCGATGTCGCCGAGCGCGAGCGGCTCCTGGGCGGGATCAACGGGGCCGCTGCGGCCGGCCGGGCCATGGGGCTGGTCATCAACGCGGGGCACGGGCTGGACTATGACAACGTGCGGCCGATTGCTGCCAACCCGGTGTTTCACGAGCTGAACATTGGGCATTCGATCGTGGCGCGGGCCCTGTTCACCGGCCTGCCCGAGGCGGTCAGCCATATGCGCGGCCTGATGGATGCCGCGCGCCAGGGTCTGCCGCCCGGTCAGTACCCGGTTTGAGCGCCGGATGATCCTGGGCATCGGCACCGATCTGGTGCAGGTCGCGCGCATGCAGGGCATGTGGGAGCGCCACGGTGCGCGCCTGGCGGAACGTATCCTGCACCCGCTGGAGCGCGCGGACCTGCCGCCCGAACACCCGGCCGGTTTTCTCGCCCGGCGCTTCGCCGCCAAGGAGGCCCTGTCCAAGGCGCTCGGCTGCGGCATCGGGGCGGATATGGCACTGGCCGAAGCCGGCGTGACCCATGATGCCCGTGGTCGGCCGGAGTTCGTGCTGGAGGGGCGTGCCCGCGCCACGGCCGAGCGTCTGGGCGCCGGGACCATCCATCTCAGCATCAGCGACGAGCGCGATTACGCCCAGGCGTTTGTCGTGATTGAGGCCGAGCCGGCCGGTATGCGCACCGAGAAACCCCCATTTCCCTCCGGACGTGGTTGCCCGCCCGGAGGCGCCTCCCTAGAATGTGACCCCTTATGCCCGCCGGTCTCCATGGATTCCGCGTCGGGCGCAGCCCTGAGCGAGCGACGGAGTCCACTCCATGCCCTGGAACGAACCGGGAAACAACAACCGCGACCCCTGGAGTGGGGGTGGTGGCGGCCAGCGCGGTAGCGGTGGCGGCGGAGGCGGTAACCAGCCGCCCGATCTCGAAGAAATGATGCGCAAGCTGTCGCGTCAGCTGAACGGCATCTTCGGCGGGGGCGGCAGTGGCGGCTCCGGCGGTTCCGGAAGCGGCGGCATGGGGCGCGGCACGCAGGCCCTGGTCAGCCTCGGCCTGATCATTGCCGTGGTTGTCTGGCTGGCCTCCGGATTCCATATCATCTCGGAAGGCGAGCGCGGCGTCGTGCTGCGTTTCGGCGAATTCCAGCAAGTGAAGAATCCGGGGCCGGGCTGGCACCTGCCGTACCCGATCGAGCGCGTCGAGATCGAGAATGTCGACAACGTGCGTACGCTCTCCCACCGTGCGCTGATCGTGACCGGTGACGAGAACATCATCGATGTCGACATCGCGGTGCAGTACCGCGTCCTCGATCTGGTCGACTACCTGTTCAACGTGCGCGACCCCGACACCACCGTGAACCAGGTGATGGAGTCGGCGATCCGCGAGCGTATCGGCAAGAACAACCTGGACTTCATTCTCGGCGAGGGGCGTGGCGAGATCGCATCCTCCTCGCGAGTGGTGATGCAGGAAAACCTCGATTCCTATGGCGCGGGCATTATCGTGACGGCCGTGTCCATGCAGCAGGCGCAGCCGCCGGAGCCGGTGCAGGAGGCCT
This sequence comes from Thioalkalivibrio sp. ALMg3, assembly GCF_000381225.1. Lineage (NCBI taxonomy): Bacteria > Pseudomonadati > Pseudomonadota > Gammaproteobacteria > Chromatiales > Ectothiorhodospiraceae > Thioalkalivibrio > Thioalkalivibrio sp. ALMg3. The sequence continues at coordinate 184,262 of NZ_KB906219.1, forward strand.
TTGCCGACGCGATTCGTGCCCGCGAGGACGAGGTGCGTTTCCGCAACGAGGCCGAGGCCTACGCCAACGGTGTGATTCCGCGGGCACGCGGTCAGGCCGCCCGTATCATCGAGGAGGCCGAGGGTTACCGGGACCAGGTGATCGCGCGCGCCGAGGGTGACGCCTCGCGCTTCGATCAGTTGCTGGCCGAATACCAGCAGGCGCCGGATGTGACTCGCGACCGTCTGTATCTCGAGGCCGTCGAGGCCGTGCTGCAGGATTCCCGCAAGGTCATGCTGGATGTGGGCAGCAGTAACAACCTGATGATGCTGCCGCTGGATCAACTGTTCCAGGGGCAGCGCTCCACCACTAATTCCGGTGACACGCCAACACCGCGGCCGCTGGATACCAGCCGCAGCACGTTCGGCAACAGTGGCACGGGCACGAACCGACTGGGCGATCGCAGCCCGGCCGCCCAGCGTTCGCGGGAGGTTCGCTAATGTTACGCATCGTCGGTATTGCCGTAGTCGTGCTCGGGATCGTGGTCGCGCTGTCGACCTACACCGTCGACGAGCGTGACCGCGTGATCAAGTTCGCCCTCGGGGAGATCCGGGAGGTCGACCCGGCCCCTGGGCTGCACTTCAAGTTCCCGCTGATCCAGAACGTCGAGAAGTTCGACGCCCGGATCATGACGCTGAATATCCCGCCGGACCGGTTCCTGACCTCCGAGGCGAAGAACATCATTGTCGACTTCTACGCCAAGTGGCGGATCGACGATGTCGGCCAGTTCTACCGTGCCACCCGTGGTGACGAGCGTCTGGCCGAGGAGCGCCTGGCCCAGATCCTGCGCGACGGGATGCGTAACGAGTTTGCGCGCTTCGAGTTGCAGGACGTGGTCGCTGGCGAACGCCTGACGATCATGGGTGCGGTGCGCCAGACTGCGTTGGAGACCGCGCAGGAGCTGGGGATCGACCTGGTTGATGTCCGCATCCGCCGCATGGACCTGCCGGAAGAGGTGTCCGAGTCGGTGTACGAGCGCATGCGCGCCGAACGTCAGCGGGTCGCCCAGGACTTCCGCGCCCGTGGTCAGGAAGAGGCCGAGCGCATCCGTTCGCGCGCCGACCGTGAACGCACGGTCATCCTGGCGAACGCCTATCGGGACTCGGAAGAGATCCGCGGTGCCGGTGATGCGATCGCCACCGAGACCCTCGGCCGGTCGTTTGGCGAGGATCAGGAGTTCTTCCGCTTCTATCGAAGCCTGATCGCCTACCGCAATAGCATGAGTGGCGAGAACAGCACCTTCATCCTGGAACCGAACTCCGAGTTCTTCCAGTTCTTCAACGCCCCCGGTGGCGAACGCCCGGCGCCGTTGCCGACCCGGTAAAGGAGGGGCGGAGGCGGTCCGCCGTGGCCGCCTCGAAGGTGGCCGTTTGCAACGGGCCCGGAAGATTCCGGGCCCGATTTTTGCCGGGCCGCCACTCGGGCGTGGCGGATCACAGCACAAGAGCAGGGACGAGATGACCGATATCAACCGCTGGTTGCTGCCGGACGGGCTGGAGGAGGCCCTTCCGGATGCTGCGCGCCGTCTGGAGGACCTCCGCCGGCGCGTGCTGGACCAGTTCGACACCTGGGGCTATGACCTGGTGATGCCGCCGCTGGCGGAGTATCTGGAGTCCCTGTTGACTGGTGCCGGGCACGCACTGGATTTGCAGACCTTCAAGCTGACGGATCAGCTCACTGGCCGCATGATGGGCGTGCGCGCCGACCTGACCCCGCAAGTGGCGCGGATCGATGCTCACCGTCTGCGTGTCCAGGGCCCGAATCGGCTTTGTTACGTGGGCAGTGCGCTGCGTACCCGGGCAGATGAATGGTCGGGTTCACGCAGTCCGCTCCAGGCCGGGGCCGAGCTGTTTGGTCATGACGGGATCGATAGTGATCTCGAGATTATCCGCTTGATGCTGGCGACCCTGGCTGCCTGCGGAGTGGAGCGTCCTAGCATGGATCTCGGCCACGTCGGGATCTATCGTGCCCTGGCGCAGGATGCGGGTCTGGATGCGAGCCAGGAGCAGGAATTTTTCGATCAACTCCAGCGCAAGAGCGTGCCCGAGATCGAACAGACCCTCGCGGCCTGGCAGGCCGGCGGCATGGATCCGGCGGCCTGTGCGCGGCTGCGCTCCCTGGTGGATCTGAATGGCGATGCCACGGTACTCGACGCTGCCCGTCGCGCCCTGGCCGGTGCACCCGCCGAGGTGGCGGTGGCGCTGGATCACCTGCAGGCAGTGGTGGCACGGCTTGAGGCGAGCGAGCCGGGCCTGGACCTGCACCTGGACCTGGCCGAGTTGCGCGGCTATGCCTATCACACCGGTCTGGTGTTCGCGGCCTTCGTGCCCGGCTCCGGTCAGGCGATCGCGCGCGGTGGCCGTTATAACGAGATCGGTCGCGTCTTCGGCCGCGCACGGGCGGCCACCGGTTTCAGCACCGATTTGCGCGCCTTCGTACGCCGCGAGGCCGGGGCGCCGATGGCGCCTCGTCAGACGGTGCTGGCACCGGCCACCGGCGATGTGGCGCTGGAGGCGGCCATTGCGGATCTCCGTGCCCGCGGCGTGCGCGTAGTGCGCGAGCTGGAAGGCCAGGACAACGAGGTACCCGGGGGCGCGCGGCTCGAGCAGCGCGCCGGGGAATGGACAGTAGTGGAGCATTGATGGCGATGGGACGTTTTGTAGTCGTACTGGGCAGCCAGTGGGGTGACGAGGGCAAGGGCAAGATTGTCGATCGTCTGACCGAGGATGCCGCGGCCGTCGTGCGCTTCCAGGGCGGGCACAATGCCGGGCATACCCTGGTGATCGATGGCGAGAAGACCGTGCTCCACCTGATCCCGTCGGGCATCCTGCGGGAGGGCGTGGAATGCATGATCGGTAATGGCGTGGTGCTCTCGCCCGAGGCTCTGATCACCGAGATGGAAGAACTGGAGGCCAAGGGTGTGCCGGTGGCGGACCGTCTGCGCCTGTCGGATGCCTGCCAGCTGATCCTCCCCTACCATGTAGCCCTCGACCTGGCGCGCGAAAAGGCCCGTGGCAAGGCCGCGATCGGGACCACCGGGCGCGGCATTGGTCCTGCCTACGAGGACAAGGTTGCGCGCCGGGGCCTGCGCCTGGACGACCTGTTCCACCGCGAACGCCTGGCGGCCAAGCTGGGCGAGGTGATGGACTATCACAACTTCGCGCTGAAGCATTACTTCAAGGCCCCGACCATCGACCAGCAAGAGGTCTTGGAGCAGTGCCTGGCGCACGCCGAGCGCCTGCAGCCGATGGTCACCGACGTGGCGGGCCGCCTGCACAAGCTGCGCGAGCAGGGCAAGGACGTCATGTTCGAGGGGGCCCAGGGCACGCTGCTGGACATCGACCACGGCACCTATCCGTTCGTGACCTCGTCGAATACCACCGCGGGTGGTGCGTCCACCGGGTCGGGTGTGGGGCCGCGCGACCTCGACTACGTGCTGGGGATCACCAAGGCCTACACGACCCGGGTGGGCGCCGGACCGTTCCCGACCGAGCTGTTCGACAACATGGGTGAACACCTGGCGCGGCAGGGCAATGAGTTCGGTTCCACCACGGGGCGCGCACGGCGCTGCGGCTGGTTCGATGCCGTCGCGCTGAAGCGAGCAGTCAAGGTGAACAGCATCAGCGGATTGTGCATGACCAAGCTGGATGTGCTGGATGGCCTGGAGAACGTGCAGATCTGCGTGGGCTACAACTGCGATGGCGAGACCCGCGAGGCGCCGCCGTCCGGCGCCGAGGCCTATGCGGCCTGCACGCCGATCTACGAGGAGATGCCGGGGTGGACGGAATCCACGGTCGGGATCCGCGAGTATGACCAGTTGCCGGCTAATGCCCGCGCCTATCTGGAGCGCCTGAGCGAGGTGGTCGGGGTGCCGGTCGACATGGTCTCCACGGGGCCCGATCGTGACGAGACCCTGGTGTTGCGCGACCCGTTCGACAGCTGATTGACTGTCTCCCTGGGCACGCCGGGGCGCGCACCACCGTGCGGGCTCCGGCGAGCCGAGTGGTGGAGCAGGCGGGATTCGCCACGCAGAAAACACGCCACCCTCACGGGTGTCGCTTCGCGTATAACAGGGATTCGAATACAGCTGAAAAATGGTGCCGAGGAGAGGACTTGAACCTCCACGGGGTTACCCCCACTAGCACCTGAAGCTAGCGCGTCTACCAATTCCGCCACCTCGGCACGAGGGACGACACACAATGAGGAAACCGTGTGTCCTGCGCTTCAGGAGCGCGCAATATAGTGCGCGGCTGGGGGGCTGTCAACGCCCCGGAGCGGGAATGTTTCCCTCCGGTGTGGTCGGCAGGGGGCGCGCAAACGCGTCCCCTGCGCAACAAAATTCCGCATGCCTCATAATGGGCGCTTTGCGCGCCCAGCCGGATTCCCGGCGAGGGGCTGCCCATTGCAACATCCACAGAGTTCACTGAATGCCAAGACAACGTCGCAAGACCCCCGCCGATCCCAATTTCGAGCGCGAGGCGCAGAAATACGACAACCCCATCCCCAGTCGCGAGTTCATCCTCGGGCTTCTGCAGGAAGCCGACAATCCGTTGTCCTACGACGAGATCGCGGAACGTCTGAAGATCGACGACGACGATCGCCTCGAGGCCCTGCGCCGCCGCCTGAAGGCGATGGAGCGCGATGGGCAGGCCCTTTGCAACCGTCGCGGTGCCTATCTGCCGGTCAACCAGGAAGACCTGATCCGTGGGCGCGTGATCGGTCACCCGGATGGTTTTGGTTTCCTGGTGCCGGACGAGCAGGATGACGACCTGTTCCTGTCGCCGAAGCAGATGCGCGGGGTATTTCATGGCGACCGGGTTCTGGCCCGGGTCATGGGCGTGGATCGTCGCGGCCGCCGCGAGGGCGGGATTGTCGAGGTCCTGGAGCACAACACCACCCAGGTGGTCGGGCGCCTGAAGATCGAGGACGGTGTCGGCATCCTGACCCCGGACAACAAGCGCATCACCCACGACATCCTGGTGCCGCCGGACGGCCTGGGCGAGGCGGAGGACGACCAGATTGTGGTCGTGCGCATCCGTGAATCCGCGTCACGCACGGCGCGCCTGCGTGGGGACGTGCAGGAAGTCCTGGGCGAGCACATGGCGCCAGGTATGGAGATCGACATCGCGATCCGCGCTCACGCCCTGCCGCACGAGTGGCCGGACGAGGTCACCGCGGCGGCTGACGAGCTGGGCGCCGAGGTGGCCGAGGCAGACAAGAAGGAGCGCCTGGACCTGCGCGAGAAGCCGTTCGTCACGATCGATGGCGATGACGCCCGCGACTTCGACGACGCCCTGTACTGCGAGCCGGAAGGCAAGGGCTGGCGGCTGTGGGTTGCGATCGCCGACGTGTCGCACTACGTCCAGCGCGACGCCGCGCTGGATCGCGAGGCGCGCACGCGCGGCACCTCGGTGTACTTCCCGAACAACGTGATCCCGATGTTGCCGGAGGCCCTGTCCAACGGTCTGTGCTCGCTGAATCCGAACGTGGACCGGTTGAGCATGATCTGCGAGATGGAGATCGGTGCGCGCGGGGCGCTGAAGAGCTATCGCTTCCACGAGGGACTGATCCGTTCGCACGCCCGCCTGATCTACGAGGACGTGGCCGCGATGCTCGACGGCGACGCGGCGCAACGTGAGCAGAACGCGCATGTGATGCCGAACCTGGAGACCCTGCACCAGGCCTTCAAGGCCCTGCACGCGGCGCGCAATCGCCGGGGCGCGATCGATTTCGACACCACCGAGACCAAGATCGTCTTTGGCGAGGACCGCAAGATCGAGAAGATCGTGCCGACGGTGCGCAATGATGCGCATCGCCTGGTCGAGGAGTGCATGATCATGGCCAACGTGGCCGCCGCGCGCTTCCTCAAGAAGCACAAGGTGCCGGCGCTGTACCGCATCCATGATCAGCCGCCGTCGGACAAGATCGATGACCTGCGCGACTTCCTCAATGGCGCGGGTCTGAGCCTGGGCGGTGGTGACGAGCCGAGCCCCGCCGACTACACCGAAGTCCTGAAGGCAGCGCGCCAGCGCACCGACCAGCAGCTGATCCAGACCGTGCTGCTGCGTTCGCTGAGCCAGGCGGTGTATGCCCCGGAGCTCGATGGCCACTTTGGTCTGGCGCTGGACGACTACGCGCACTTCACCTCGCCGATCCGCCGCTATCCGGACCTGCTGGTGCATCGCGGTATTCGCCATGTGCTGCGCAAGGGCAGTGGCAAGGCCTTTCCGTACTCGCATGGCGACATGGAGCAGTTGGGTGAGCATTGCTCGATGGCCGAGCGACGCGCCGACGACGCGACCCGCGACGCGGTGGCCTGGCTGAAGGCCGAGTACATGCAGGACAAGGTCGGCGAGACCTTCCCCGGCGTGGTCTCCGGAGTCACCGGGTTCGGTCTGTTCGTGGAGATCAAGGACGTCTACATCGAGGGTCTGGTGCACGTGACCAGCCTCGACAACGACTTCTACCACTTTGACCCGGCACGCCACAGCCTGACCGGCGAACGCGGTGGCCGGGTGTTCCGTATCGGCGACGAGCTCCAGGTGCAGGTGGCCCGGGTGAGCCTGGATGATCGCAAGATCGATCTGGCCCTGGCCCAGGAAGCGGGCCAGCCGAGTCCCGCCGCTCCGCCGCCGAAAAAGCGCAGCCGTCGTAGCAAGCGCCGCAAGGATGCCGATGCGGCGCCGGTCGAGGCCGCCGCCGAACCAACCGCAGCAGCGCCCGAGCCTGAGGCAAAACCCACAGCAGCCGGGCCGGAGGCGCCCGCGGCCGACGATGATGCCCCGGCGCCGAAGAAGAAGCGCCGCCGTCGTGGTGGCCGCCGCCGTGGGGCCGCCGGTGGCGACACGAGCCCTGCTGCCGAGCCGAGCCCGGCGAAAGAACCGAGCTCGGAGAAAGAGCCGAGCCCAGGGAATGAGGCGAGCCCAGGGAATGAGGCGAGCCCGGGGAATGAGGCGAGCCCGGCGAAAGAACCGAGCTCGGGGAAAGAGCCGAGCCCAGGGAATGAAGCGAGCCCGAGGGATGAAGCAAGCCCAGGGAATGAAGCAAGCCCAGGGAATGAAGCAAGCCCGGGCAATGAAGCAAGCCCAGGGAATGAAGCAAGCCCGGGCAATGAAGCAAGCCCAGGCAATGAACGTAGTCGGGGCAGCGGACGTGGCCGGGGCAACGCACGCCGCCCGCGGAACGCGCCGGATGAAGGCAACAGCGATGCCCCGGAACCGGGCAACGAGGCGGTTCCGCCGCCGCGCCCCGAGGCCGACAAGGACGGAAATACCATTGTCGAGCCGAGTGCGGATCGCCCGGCCAAGGACAAGGCCAAGGCCAAGGAATCCTCTGGGTCCGGACGTGGCCGCAGCCGTCGTCGACGTCCGTCCTCGTCCTGAGGCGCCGGGTGAACCCGCGTCTGTTTCCCCGCTTGCTCGGGGGCCGCTCAGGCGGTGTCCGCCGGGGCGTTGACCCGTGGCGGGATCGCCGTGCCGGAGGTCCGCGATGAGCAAGGGGGGCAAGGGTAGCCGCGCCGAGACTTTTGGTGGCATCCACGCAGTGGCCGCCGTGTTGCAGCGGGCCCCGGAGCGGGTCAAGCGGTTGCAGCTGGCGACCGACCCCATCGAACCCGCCCTGGAGCGCCTGCGAGCGCTGGCGCAGTCACGGGGCATCTCGATCGAGCGGGTAGGCCGCGAGCGGCTCGATCAGCAGCTTCCGGGGTTCCAGAACCAGGGTGTGGTCGTGCACTGCACGCCGCGTCCGCTGCTGGACGAAAAGGCCCTGATCACCCGGGTGCGCGATGGCCTGGATCTGCTGCTGGTGCTCGACGGGGTGACCGACCCGCACAATCTCGGGGCCTGCCTGCGGACCGCGGATGCGGCCGGGGCCGGGGCGGTGGTCATGCCGCGCCATCACAGCGCCGCATTGACCCCCGCCGCCATCAAGGTGGCGTCCGGGGCCGCCGAGACCGTGCCGGTGGTGACGGTCGGCAATCTCGCGCGGACGCTGGCAGCCCTGAAGGATGCCGGGATGTGGACCGTAGGCCTGGCCGGGGAGGGGGGTGAGAGCCTCTATGACCTGGACCTGCGCCCGCCGACCGCGATCGTCATGGGGGCCGAGGGCGAGGGCCTGCGGCGTCTGACCCGGGAGGCCTGTGACCACCTCGCGGCCCTGCCGATGCAGGGCGCGGTGGAAAGCCTCAACGTCTCCGTCGCCACCGGCGTCACCATGTTCGAGGCGGTCCGTCAGCGCCGCGAAGGTCCGCCGGCTGGTTCTGCGTAGCTGGTAGCCTTCCCATGGGCGGTGCAAACCCCTGTTTCGCCGGCTCCCTGCTTGTTGTTGGCGCCCGCTTCGGTTATCGTGTCGCGCCTTTCTGCCCTGCGGCTGCGTCCGCTGGGTCGAACCCTTGCCTCACCGCATTTGACGGGAGGCTGATACCCGCAAGGAGTTCCCGATGCGTCATTACGAAGTTGTATTCCTGGTCCACCCGGACCAGAGCGAGCAGGTCCCGGCGATGATCGAGCGCTACAAGGGTCTGGTCGAAGGTCATGAAGGCAAGATCCACCGCCTGGAAGACTGGGGCCGCCGTCAGCTGGCCTACCCGATCCAGAAGCTGGTGAAGGCCCACTACGTGCTCATGAACATCGAGGCCTCGGAAGAGGCGATGGAAGAGCTCGCCAGTGCCTTCCGGTTCAACGATGCCGTGCTGCGCCACCTGGCAATGCGCATGGAAGAGGCCGTGACCGAGATCTCCCCGCTGGCCAAGGGCCAGGAAGAGGAGAGTGGCAAGGGCCGTCGCCGCGAGCGTGACGACGAGGGTGGCGAAGGCGCCTCCGACGACTCGGCTTCCGCCGAGTAAATCCCGCCCGTTCGTTGACCGAATCATTGAAGGAGATCTGACATGGCCCGTTTTCCGCGTCGCCGCAAGTATTGCAAGTTCACCGCCGAAGGCATCGAGTACATCGATTACAAGGACCTGAATCTGTTGAAGGGGTTTGTGACCGAGACCGGCAAGATCGTACCCAGCCGTGTCACCGGCACCAGCGCGAAGTATCAGCGCCAGCTGGCCACGGCGGTGAAGCGTGCGCGCTTCCTGGCCCTGCTGCCGTACAGCGATAACCACTAAGTCCCGCACCGGTTCGCCGGGGCCGTCGCCATGCGCGTACTGGCCGAATTTGCGATGAAAAGCCGGAGCCGCGCCGTAGGCGCGGTTTCCGGCTTTGGCGTGGCGGGCCTGTTCCTGCCTCCGGTGGCGCTACTCAGCAGTGCGCTGATCGCCCTCGTGGGGCTGCGCATCGGCCTGCGCCAGGCACTCCTGGTGATGGTGCTTTCCGCAGTGGTGCTCGGGGTGGCGATGTTTGTCCTGATCCCGGAGGCCCCGCTGTTCGCGGGGGTGGTTGCCGGGGTGGTGCAGTGGGCGCCAGTGGCGCTGCTCGCCGAGCTGCTGCGGCGCACGATCTCGTGGCGCATGACGCTGCAGGTCGCCGCCGCGGTCGCCGGGATCGGCGTGCTGGCCGTGCACCTGCTGGTGCCGGATCTGGAGTCCACCTGGGCCGAGGCGGGCATGGCCCTGCTGGGGCCTCTGGTCGAGGGCAGCGAGACCGGGCCACAGGAGTTGGAGGCGGGGCTGCGCCGCGCGGCGCCGTACCTGACCGGGCTCTTGGCCGGGATCCTGCTGCTGAGCCTGACGCTGGCCGTGCTGCTGGGTCGCTACTGGCAGGCACTGCTGTACAACCCGGGGGCGTTCGGCGAGGAGTTCCGGGGGCTGCAGTTCGGGCGGATGCTGAGTGCCGTCACGCTGTTGCTGGCCGGTATCGGGCATCTGGGCCCGGTCCCGGTGGCCACGGAGTTGGCGTTCATCCTGGCGGTGCTGTTCTTCCTGCAGGGGATCGCGCTGATGCACGCGCTGACCTTCCGGCAGGGGATGAGCAGCTTCTGGCTGGTGGGGATGTACGTGCTTCTGGCCCTGGCCATGCCGCAGATGTTTCTGCTGCTGGCCACCATCGGGGTGATCGACGCCTGGGCGGATATCCGCTCGCGACTGGGCCCCGGTTCCGCGCAGGGCGGGCAGGACAGTGACAACAATCCGTGAGACCGGTCCGAGACCGGTGTAGAATGCGCCCCTTCGGGGGCTGATCAAACGTTACAGGAATACCAAAGATGGAAGTCATTCTGCTGGAAAAGATCGATAACCTGGGCACCCTGGGCGACCGCGTCAACGTGCGTCCGGGATTTGCGCGCAACTTCCTGCTGCCGCAGGGCAAGGCCAAGTTTGCCACCGCCGAGAACATCGCCGAATTCGAGGCGCGTCGCGCCGAACTGGAAAAGGCGGCGGCCGAGGCCCTGGCTGCGGCCGAGGCCCGCAAGGAAAAGCTGGACGCAACCGTGCTCGAGATCACCGCGAAGTCCGGTGGCGAAGGCAAGCTGTTCGGCTCCATCGGCCCGGCGGACATCGCCGACGCGCTGACCGCCAAGGGTACCGAAGTCGAAAAGCGCGAAGTGCGCATGCCGGAAGGTCCGCTGCGCACCACCGGTGAATTCGAAATCGGCCTGCACCTGCACTCGGACGTGGACGTCGACATCCGCGTCGTCGTGATCGGCGAAGAGTGATCCGCCGGATGTCGGGAGGGTGGCCCCACCGGGTCGCTGATACCCGGCACATGGGCGGGTTCGTCGCATGAACTCGCCCATGATCCCGAATCCGCGGGTCCCCCCGCATTCCGAGGAGGCCGAGCAGGCGGTCCTCGGAGGGTTGATGCTGGATAACGCTGCCTGGGACCGGGTGGCGGACCGCATCACTGCAGACGACTTCTACCGCCATGATCACCGCCTGATCTTCCGGGCGGTGTCCGCGTTGGCGGATCGTAATGCCCCGTTCGACATGGTCACCGTGTCGGAGCAGCTGGATCGCACGACCGAGCTGGAATCGGCCGGGGGCATGGCCTATCTCGGACGGCTGGCCGCCGAGACGCCGAGTGCCGCCAACATCGTGGCCTATGCGGATATCGTCCGCGAGCGCTCTATCCTGCGTTCGCTGATCTCGGTAGGTACCGAGATCGCCGATTCCGCCTATACCCCGGACGGCCGCGGTTCCAAGGAACTGCTGGACGTGGCGGAGCAGAAGGTCTTCCGCATCGCCGAGCAGGGTGCGCGCGGGGCTCAGGGCTTTCGCGGGATGAAGCCACTGCTGACGGCGGCGGTGGACCAGATCGAGTATCTCTACGAAAGCCAGAATCCGATCACCGGGATTGCCACCGGTTACCAGGATCTGGATGCGCTGACCTCGGGGCTGAATCCGGGCGATCTGGTGATCGTGGCCGGGCGGCCTTCGATGGGGAAGACCTCGTTCGCGATGAACATTGCCGAGTATGTGGCGATGAAGAACTCCGAGCCGGTCGCGATTTTCTCCATGGAGATGCCGGGTGAGCAGCTGGCCATTCGCCTGCTGTCCTCGATGGGGCGGATTAACCAGCAGAAGCTGCGGTCCGGACGCTTGGAGGATGGCGACTGGCCGCGCCTGACCAGCGCGGTGCAGATGCTGTCCGAGGCCCCGCTGTACATCGACGATACCCCGGCGCTCTCGCCCACCGAGCTGCGAGCACGGACCCGGCGGTTGATGCGCGAACACAAGGGCCTGGGCCTGATCGTGGTCGACTACCTGCAGCTGATGCAATCCCCCGGCAGCAGCGAGAATCGCGCCAACGAGATCTCGGATATCTCGCGTGGCTTGAAGGCCCTGGCGAAGGAGCTGAGTGTGCCGATGATCGCGTTGTCGCAGCTCAACCGTTCGCTGGAACAGCGTCCGAACAAGCGCCCGGTGATGTCCGACCTGCGCGAGTCCGGGGCCATTGAACAGGATGCGGACATCATCGCCTTCGTTTATCGCGACGAGGTCTACAACGAAGAGTCGCCCGACAAGGGCACGGCGGAGATCATTATCGCCAAGCAGCGTAATGGCCCCATCGGGACCGTGCGCCTGACCTTCCACGGGCAGTTCACCCGCTTCGAGAACTACGCCCCCGACGTTTACGGCGAGATCGGCCACTAGGCACGACGTGAGACGCGCGGCCTGCATCCACCTTCATCCCGAGGCGCTCCGACACAACCTGGGTGTGGCGCGCCGCTTGGCGCCGGGCGTTCCGATGTGGTCGGTCATCAAGGCCGAGGGCTACGGCCATGGTCTGCTGTGGGCGGCCGAGGCCCTTGCGCAGACGAGCGATGGTTTGGCGGTCTCTCAGATCGGCGAGGCCCGCGCCTTGCGCGCTGCCGGCTTCGGCGGCCCACTCCTCGTGTTGCAGGGGCCGCGCGACGTCTCCGAGGCGCGTGCCTGTACCGAGTTCGACCTGCAGCCCGTGCTGCACGACGCGACGCAGCTTGACCATCTCGACGCCGCTGGCGTGGTGCTTCCCGTGGTCTGGGTCAAACTCAACACCGGCATGAATCGCCTGGGGTTCGCACCGCAGGTGGCAAAGCGCGTCGCCACGCGTTTGCAGGCCGCCGGACACGGGTGCGGTGGCCTGCACTGGATGACGCACCTGGCGTGCGCCGACGAGCCCGGGCATCCGCAGAATGCCCGCCAGCTGGAACAATTCGGCGCGACGGTTTCCGCTTTCCCGGGGCTCCGTAGCGTGGCCAATTCGGCGGCCCTGTTCGCCGGCTGGGGCAAGGGCGGGGCGTCGGCGGCGCCCGGCGATTACTGGGCACGCCCCGGCATCATGCTCTACGGCGCGCATCCGGCCTCGGTCCCCGTCGAGCATCTCCCGGAGGGCCCGGACGGCGATCTGCGCCCGGCGATGACCGTGCGCGCCCCGGTCATCGCCACCCAGCCTCTCGAGCCTGGCAGTACGGTGGGCTATGGCGCGACCTGGACCGCCGCCGCTCCGGGCCGTGCCGGGATCGTGGCAATGGGATATGCCGATGGCTACCCGCGGCATGCCCCGTCGGGCACGCCGATCCTTGTGCAGGACCGGCTCTGCCCGTTGATCGGGCGTGTCTCCATGGACATGCTGGCGGTGGACCTGTCCGGGTTGCCGGAGGTGCAGGTCGGTGCCATGGCGACGTTGTGGGGCGAGGGCCTGCCGGTGGAGCGGGTCGCCCGCGCGGCGGGCACCATCAGCTACGACGTGCTCACGCGCGTGGCGGACCGGCTGCAGCCCGGAAACTGACGAAAACGCCGGGTACACTGTCCGGTCAGCAATCCGTGGCCCGAGAGACCCCAATGACCGATTTCGATCCCAGCGAATACGACCCGCAGACCGTCGCCATCCGCTATGGCTACCAGCGCACGCCCGAGGGCGAGCACTCCGAGGCGATCTTCCCGACCTCGAGCTTCGTGTTCGGCTCGGCCGCGGAGGCCGCCGCGCGCTTCGGTGGCGAGGTCCCGGGCAATATCTATTCGCGCTTCACCAACCCCACCGTGCGCACGTTCCAGGACCGCCTGGCCGCGCTGGAAGGCGGCGAGGCCTGCGTGGCGACCGCCTCCGGGATGTCCGCGATCCTGGCGACCATGATGGGCCTGCTGAAGGCGGGCGATCACGTGGTCTGTTCGCGCTCGGTGTTCGGGACCACCACCGTGCTGTTCAACAACTACCTGGCGCGTTTCGGCGTCGAGGTGACCTACGTCGAGCTGTCGAACCTCGAGGCCTGGGAACAGGCGACGCAGTCGAACACGCGGCTGTACTTCTGCGAGACGCCATCGAACCCGCTGGGCGAGGTGGTGGACATCCGTGCGCTGGCCGACATCGCCCATCGCCACGACGTGCTACTCGCGGTGGACAACTGCTTCTGCACGCCGATCCTGCAGCGCCCGCTGGATCTGGGCGCCGATATCATTATCCACTCGGCGACCAAGTTCCTTGACGGCCAGGGCCGCTGCCTCGGCGGTGCCGTGGTGGGCGACGCCGAGCGGGTGGGCAAGGAGGTCTACGGCTTCCTGCGCACCGCGGGTCCGACGTTGTCGCCGTTCAACGCCTGGGTGTTCCTGAAGGGGCTGGAGACGCTGCCCCTGCGCATGCGCGCGCATAGCGATAACGCGCTCAATCTGGCGCAGTGGCTCCAATCCCACCCCGCGGTCACGGCCGTGCATTACCCCGGCCTCGAAGATCACCCGCAGCACGCGATCGCGAAGCAGCAACAAAGTGGCTTCGGCGGGGTGCTGAGTTTCGAGGTCGCCGGCGGACGCGACGCCGCCTGGTCGGTGATCGACGCCACGCAGTTCCTGTCGATCACCGCGAACCTGGGGGATGCCAAGACCACCATTACCCATCCGGCCACCACCACCCACGGTCGCGTGGACCCGGAGAAGCGCGAGGCCCAGGGCATTACCGAGGCCCTGGTGCGGGTCGCGGTCGGGCTCGAGGCCGTCGCCGATATCCAGCGCGATCTGGCGCGCGGCCTCGACGCCCTGGGCTGAGACGGGTATGTCGGCTTCCAGCGGGGAGGCCCGTTCGCAGCCGCGCCGGCGGCGCCCGCGCTGGCGCGTCCTGCTGACTGTGGTCATTGCGTTCCACCTGCTGGGCTTCCTGTCCTCGCTGGATGCGCTGATGTCCACCCGCACATCGCAGGGCGCGGTGGCCTGGATCGTTTCACTCAACACCGTGCCGTATGTGGCTGTCCCGGCCTATTGGGTGTTCGGCGCCAGCGAGTTTCGCGGCTATGTCGTGGCGCGCCGCGACGAGGACTCCAGCCTGGCCCGCGCGCTGCAGCCGAAGACCGAGGAGCTGTGGTCGCACCAGTACGTCGCGCAGGAACCGAGCAAGCACCTGGATGGCGTACAGCAGCTCGCCCGCTGGCCGTTTCTCCACGGCAACGAGGTCGAGCTGCTGGTGGACGGCGAGGCGACCTTCGACAGCATCTTTCGCGGCATCGAGCAGGCCGAACGCTACCTGCTGGTGCAGTTCTATATCGTGCGTGACGACGCGATCGGGCGCGAACTCCAGCGCCGGCTGGTGGAGCGTGCCGAGGCCGGTATCGAGGTCTATTTCCTGTATGACGAGATCGGGAGCTACCGCCTGCCCGGGAGCTACCTGGACACCCTGCGTGAGGCGGGCGTCCATGTGCAGCACTTTCACTCCACCCGCGGACGCGGCAATCGCTTCCAGCTGAACTTCCGTAATCATCGCAAGATCGTGGTCGCCGATGGCGAACAGGCGTGGGTCGGCGGGCTGAACGTGGGCGACGAGTACCTGGGCCGCGATCCGGCAATCGGTGCCTGGCGCGACACCCACCTGCGCATTGCGGGGCCGTCCGCCCTCGCGTTGCAGTCGGTGTTCCTGGAGGACTGGCACTGGGCCACCGAGGCGGTCCCGGAGCTGGAATGGAAGCCGGCGACCATGGCGGAGGACGGGGTGCCGGTGCTGATCCTGCCCTCCGGTCCGGCCGACGAATTCGAGACCGCCAGCCTGATGATGCAGCAGGCGATCCACGCGGCGGACCGGCGCATCTGGATCGCCAGCCCGTACTTCGTGCCCGACGAGGGCGTGCAGGGCATGCTCAAGCTGGCCGCCTTGAGCGGCGTCGACGTGCGCGTGCTGATTCCCGAGGTCACCGACAACCCGCTGACCACGCATGCGGCCTACGCCTTCCTGGGGCCGCTGCTGGACGCCGGCGTGCGCATCTATCGTTACGAGGAAGGCTTCCTGCACGGCAAGGCGTTCGTGGTGGACGACATGGGCGCGGCCGTGGGTACCGTGAACCTGGACAACCGTTCCTTCCGGCTGAACTTCGAGGTCACGGCACTGGTGCTGGACCCGGCCTTCGCGCGCGAGACGGCGCGCATGTTCGAGGCCGACTTTGCCCGTTCCCGCGAGATGACTCCGCAGGACGTGAACGATCTTCCGCTCTGGCGCCGCGTGGCCGCGCGTGCCGCCTACCTGCTGGCGCCGGTGCTGTAATGTTCTTGTGCTTCCCTGCTTGATCTATCTCATGTGAACGGTCCGCGACGCTGCTAGACTTGTAAAAAGAATGCTCTTTCGAGGCCTGCCCGTGTCGCGAGCCCTGTCCCATCTGCTGACTCTGCTGATTGCCGCCGCGCTGTTGCTGGCGCCGATCGCCGGTGCGGGCATGATGCATGGGGATCACGGGGCGGCAATCGCCACGCCGGGCCACTGTCCGGATCAAGGCGCCACCTCGCCCTCGGACCCCCTGCCTTTGGACCCCGCGGTTCAGGCGGACTTCTCGGGCTGCGAGATGCCGTGCGCGGTTTGCGGTATCTGTGGGGTCTCCGCCTTGCCTTCCTCCGTGACCAAGCCGGTCACAGCATCGCTGTCCCGCCCCGTTCCGGGGGCCGTGGCCATGGGTCCCGGCGCCCGTTCGGGCCCGGATCTGCGTCCCCCTCTCTGAGTCCTCCCTGGCCGGGCGTCCGCCCGGCCCCGGGCGATTGCGGATCGCCCCCTCGATACGCGAAACCGCGTATCGCCGTTGAATTTAAGTCCTTGGGAGGACTCCATCATGATGAATGAACAAGGTTTTGGCTGGCTGGGCGGTATGGGTCTGGGCGGAGGCCTGATCGGGCTTCTGGTCCTGGTACTGCTGATCCTCGCGATCGCCGCGTTGATCAAGTATTTGTTCGGTGGCCGGTAAGGAGTCACGCGATGACGACGTCAGAAACGAAGCCGGCGACCGCCCGCGAGGCGGTGGTCATCGTCCCCGGCATGGGGTCGGACCACTGCGGGGGCATCGTGCGCGCGGCGCTGGAAAAGACCCCGGGGGTGACCTCGGTGGGGACCAATATCGCCCGGCACCGGGTGACGGTGGGGTATGACCCCGACCAGGTCGACCCGCAGGGGCTGCGCGCCGCGGTGGAAGGCGCCGGCTACGACGTCGCGCAGGTCGAGGGCGGGGCCGGGGGATCCGGTTCGGTGCGGCTGGTGGTGCCGGGCATGGGCTCGGATCACTGCGCCGGCATCGTGCGCGCGGCGATCGAGAAGCTCGCCGGGATCGAATCCATACGCACCAACATCTCGGACCACCGGGTGACGGTGGAGGTGACGCCGGACGGGCCCGATGGCGAGGCCCTGCGCGCGGCTGTGGAGGGGGCCGGCTACGACGTGGCGGCGGTGGAGACCGACGACGCCGCCAGCGAGGCGGACGACGCGGCGATCGACGCCGCCTACGTGAAGCAGGCCTGGAACCGTCTGTGGTTCGCGATGGTGCCGACCATCGCGATCATGGTCCTGATGATGCCGCACATGTTCTGGCAGCCGATCCCCGGCTATCTGCTGATCATTGCGTTGCTGGCCTTCCCGGTGGTGTTCCTGGCGGGGGGCGCGGCCACGCATCGCTCCGCCTGGCGTTCGCTGAAAAGCGGCAATCTGAACATGGACGTGCTGATCTCCATGGGCTCGCTGCCGCCCTACCTGATCGGGCTGGTTGGTTTCGTCTATCCGATGACCTCGTTCATCGAGATGGCCGCGACCATCATGGCCTTCCACATGCTTGGGCGCTATCTGGAGTACCGCGCGAAGGGCGAGGCGTCTTCGGCGATCCGCAAGCTGCTGGATCTGGGTGCGAAGACCGCCCGGGTCGAGCGTGATGGCGAGGAGGTCGAGGTGTCGGTCAAGTCGCTCCAGGTGGGCGACGTGATGATCGTGCGCCCGGGCGAGAAGGTGCCGACCGATGGCGAGGTGGTGGCCGGCGAGAGCACCGTGGACGAGTCCATTGCCACCGGCGAGTCGGTCCCGGTGGACAAGGGCGAGGGCGACACCGTGCTTGGCGCCACCCTGAACCAGCAGGGCCGGCTGAAGGTGCGCGCCACCCGCGTCGGGGCCGATACCTTCCTGTCGCAGGTGATCCGCCTGGTCAACGAGGCGCAGGGCTCGCGCGTGCCGGTGCAGGAACTGGCGGATCGCATCACCGCACGCTTCGTGCCGGCCGTACTGGTCATCGCGCTGGCCGCTTTCGCGGCCTGGCTGGCGTTCTCCGGGGCGTTGCAGCCGATCCTGATCTGGGGCGAGGGCTTTCTGCCCTGGGTCGATTCCGAACGTCCGCCGCTGGTGCTGGCGATCCTGGCGGCGATCGCCGTTCTGGTCATTGCCTGCCCCTGTGCGCTGGGGCTGGCCACGCCCACTGCGCTGATGGTCGGCTCCGGCATGGGGGCCGAGCGCGGCGTGCTGATCCGCTCGGGCTCCGCGATCCAGACGCTCAAGGACATTGCGGTGATCGTGCTCGACAAGACCGGCACTATCACGCGGGGGAAGCCGGCGCTGACCGATGTCATCCCGGCCGAGGGCTTCGACGAGTCCCGAGTGCTGCGGGCGGCGGCGGCCGTCGAGGCCGGTTCCGCACACCCACTGGCCGATGCCATTGTGCAAGGGGCGCGCGACAGGGAGCTGGAGGTCGCCGAGGTCGAGCAGTTCCAGTCGCATACCGCTCGTGGAGTGGAGGCCCACCTGGACGGCGAGCGGGTGCTGGTGGGCAGCCAGCGCCTGCTGGAGGAGCAGGGGCTGGACCCGTCGTCTCTACTGGGTTCGTTGCGGGAACTGGAGGATGCCGGCAAGACCGCGATGCTGGTGGCCATTGGCGACCAGGCGGCCGGCATTGTCGCGGTCGCCGACACGCTCAAGGAAGAGTCGCAGGCCGCGATCGAACAACTGCATGACCTCGGTATCCGCTGCGTGATGGTCACCGGCGACAACGAGCGCACCGCGAATGCGGTGGCCGCCCAGGTGGGGATCGACGAGGTTCGTGCCGGGGTGCTGCCGGAGGGCAAGGTCGAGGCCATCCGCGAGTTGCAAAAGGAGTACGGCGAGCACGTGGCGATGGTCGGCGACGGCATCAACGACGCCCCGGCCCTGCAGCAGGCGAATGTCGGGATCGCGATCGGGGCCGGCGCCGACGTCGCGATCGAGGCCGCGGACGTGACCCTGGTGCGCGGGGAGCTGACCAAGGTCGTCGAGGCCGTCCAGCTGTCGCGGCTGACGTTCCGCAAGATCGTGCAGAACCTGTTCTGGGCCTGGGGCTACAACAGCGCCGCGATCCCGATCGCCGCGGCCGGGCTGCTGCACCCGATGATCGGTGTGGTCGCGATGACCGCCAGCTCGCTCTCGGTGATCGGCAATTCCATTCTGCTGCGCCGGAGCATGCCGGCATCCCGTACTGGAGAAAAGTAATGATGAAACGACGTCAGTTTCTGGGGCTGGCCGTGGCACTTCCCGTGATCACCACATTCGGCGGCTGGAGCCTGTTCAACCACGCGGTGTCTGCCCCCCGGTTCGACAATGCCCTGTTTCTGCCCGGCGCGGACGGCCCGTTTGCGGTGCTCGCACCCAACGAGCCGTTCACTCTGGTCGCGGAGCAGGGGTGGTTGCCGGTGCCGGGGCGCGAGGAGACCCCGTTCCTCTGGTACCGGACGCAGATGAACGGCCATGAATACCAGAATCCGATCCTCTTGTTGCGCACCGGCGATGAACTGGACGTGACCCTGGACAATCAGCTCGACGAGGGCACGATCATCCACTGGCATGGCCTGCATGTTCCGGGCCGGGTGGACGGGCATCCGATGCAGACGGTCGACCCCGGTGAGCAGTACGAATACCGGTTTAAAGTGACCAACCGTGGCGGTACCTACTGGTATCACACCCATGCCCATCACCGGACCGCGCGCCAGGCCCACCAGGGGCTGGCGAGCTTCCTGCTGGTGAGCGATGACGACAACGACGCGCTGAACGAGGCGCTGGGGCTGGAACTCGGCACGACCGACCTGCCGCTGGTACTGCAGGACAAGCGCTTCGACCGGCTCGGCCATCTGGTGTACCAGCCGAACCCGATGCAGCGGATGATGGGCTATCTCGGCGACGAGGTGCTGGTGAACATGACACCGTCGGCGACCCATGAAGTGGCGCGGCGCCTGCATCGCCTGCGCCTGCTGAACGGATCGACCGCCAGGATCTACCGCCTGGCCCTGCGAGTGGACGGCGAGGCGGTCCCGTTCCGGGTGATTGGCACGGACGCGGGCCTGCTGGACTCGCCCCGGGAGGCCCGGGAGGCCTTCCTGTCGCCGGGAGAACGCCTGGAGGTCCTGGTCGACTTCGCCGCGTTTGCCGGAGGCGACCGGGTCGAGCTGCACAGCCTGGAATTCGACCCGATGGCCGGTGGCGGCATGGGCGGCGGAATGATGGGGCGTGGCATGGGCGGTGGCATGGGTCGCATGATGGGTGGCGGCATGCACGATGGCGATCCGCTCGCATTGCTCGAATTCGTGGTCCGCGAGGGCGAGGCGGTCACCGCCGAGGTGCCCGAGCGTTTGTCGCGGATTGAGCCCATCGACGTGACGGATGCCGGCCAGCGGGATATCCGTCTGGACATGGCGCCGATGCAGTGGCGCATCAACGGAGAGACGTACGCTCCTGACCGGGTGCCGATCGAGGTGGATGCCAACACCCGGGAGGTCTGGACCATCCGCAATGCGGACCGCAGCATGCCGCACCCG
The DNA here is from genome assembly GCF_000381225.1 of Thioalkalivibrio sp. ALMg3. Classification (NCBI taxonomy): domain Bacteria; kingdom Pseudomonadati; phylum Pseudomonadota; class Gammaproteobacteria; order Chromatiales; family Ectothiorhodospiraceae; genus Thioalkalivibrio; species Thioalkalivibrio sp. ALMg3. The sequence goes on from NZ_KB906219.1 coordinate 204,711, forward strand.
ATGCATATCCATGGCTTCTCGTTCCAGGTGCTGTCACGTTCGGGCGGTCCGGACTTCGTGCGCCAGCAGGCCGTGAACGATGAAGGCCTGACCGTCACGGACCTGGGCTGGAAGGACACGGTCCTGCTGTGGCCGGGCGAGACCGTGCGCATCGCGATCGACTTCACCCATCACTACGATGGCGATCAGCTCTACGTGTTTCACTGTCACAATCTGGAGCACGAGGACAACAACATGATGGTGAATGTGCGCGTCCGGGCCTGACGGGCCGCGATGACAAGGGAAGGAACGGCATGACCGAAAAGCCGCGGCCGCACCCGGCCGTCTACCGTGAGGCCGAGGTCGCGCTGCGAGAGCGCGACCCGGAGCGCAAGTGCGAGCGTGTGCTGGAGCTGGCGCGCGCCTGGTGGGCGGATGAGCTGGAGGGCGCGGATGCCCCCGCGCCGCAACGCATGGAGGTGCCGGGGCGGCCTGAGCGGCCCGTGCTGGTGCATCCGAAGGAGCTGCCGCGGCGTGGGCTGCACACCACCGCCGGGCGGGTCGCGCTGGTGCATGCGGTGGCGCATATCGAGTTCAATGCGATCAACCTGGCGCTGGATGCCGTGTACCGCTTCCGCGACATGCCGGCGCCGTTCGTCAGCGACTGGCTGCAGGTCGCGGCAGAGGAGGCGCGGCACTTCCGGTTGCTGCGGGAGCGTCTCCTCGAGCTGGGTGCCGACTATGGCGATCTGCCCGCCCACAACGGCTTGTGGGAGGCGGCGCTGGCGACCGGCCACGACGTGATGGTGCGCATGGCGTTGGTGCCGCGGGTGCTGGAGGCGCGCGGGCTGGACGTGACGCCCGGGATGATCGAGCGCCTGACCGCGGCGGGCGATCACGCGACCGTAGGTCTTTTGGAGATCATCCAGCGCGAGGAGGTCGCGCACGTGGCGATCGGTACGCACTGGTTCCGCGAGCTGGCCCGGGCACGCGGTCTCGATCCCGAGCCGCTGTTCCTCGACCTGCTGGCCGAATACATGCCCGGCCGCGTGCGCCCACCATTCGCGCACGCGGCACGCCGCGCCGCCGGCTTCACCGAATCCGAGATGGCCCAACTGGAGGCCCAGGCCGCCCCGACCTCGCTGTAGGATGCCGATGAGCGCAGCGAATCGCATCAATACCGAGCGTTCTCTTGCGCACTAAGGCTGGCCCTGGTTCGTCCTCCGGTATTTACGGTGCCTTCGGTCCGCCGCCTGCCACGCGCTCTCTCGCGAGCGCGCCGCGAGGTACTTTCTTGCTTGCCCAAGAAAGTACCCAAAGAAGGGCCCCCGGATTTCGCCCGGGAACCTCGCTCCGGACGCGCTGGGCCGGCGGCGCTGAACTCGCTACGCCTTCGGCTCCGCTCAGACATCCAGCGCCTTCTCCCGGCCCATCACGCCCTCCGCGAGGGGCTCCATACGGGGGAGAAGGTCAAAACAAACGGTACCCCGTAGGGTGCCGTTGAGCGCAGCGAAACGCACCATTCCCCGCGCCGTGCGAAACCCTGATGCGATTCGCTGCGCTCATCACATCCTACGCCCCCCGGCACCCGCTTCGCGGGTGCGGCACGCCATGGCCAAAGGCCGAGCGTGCCCGAGATGTTCGAAGACCTAGCCTCCATCCATGAGCAATATGGTCGGGACCGCTGTTGTCTTGACCTTCCTCCCCGTTGTCGTCGCGCCGAGTGGAGAGGCTTTTCTCGGGAGAAGAGGCGCTGGATGTCTGAGCGAAGCCGAAGGCGTAGCGAGTTCAGCGCCGCCCGCGAAAAGCCTCGGAGCGAGGGAAACCCCGGCCCGCGCAGCGGGCCGGGGTCGCGGCAGTCGGGCGTGTGTCTTGGGTGCTTCTTTGCACGAGCAAAGAAGTACCTCGCGGTGCGCTCGCGAGAGAGCGCCGGGCAGGCGGCGGACCGGAGGCACGTAAACACCGGATGCCGATCCAGGACCAGCCTCAATATGCGGGGTTATCGATGCGTCGAAACGATTCGCTGTGCTCATCGGGACCCTGCGGGCTTTCTGTCAGGGCTTGGTGGGGGCGTTCGCGGGCAAGCCCGCTCCCACAACACTCGCTGTGTCGGATTCGCTTAGGTGCAGAGGAGGTGTTCGGGGTAGGGCGAGCCGTCGAGTTGGCGCAGGACGGGGCCCGTCGCGTCGATCTCCAGGTATCCCGGGTGTTCGTCCCAGGCGGGCAGGACGCAGCGCTGGCGTGGCTGGCCGTCGACGGTCAGCTTGTGGATCGCCGGGCGATGGGTGTGGCCGTGGATCATCAGCGGGACGTCGGCGTCGCGGAAGGTGTCGGCGACTGCCTCGGCATTGACGTCCATGATCGCGGCGGCCTTCATCTGGCCGCTGTCGCGGCTGGCGGCGCGCATGGCTTCGGCCTGGCGGATGCGTTCTTCCAGCGGATGGGCGAGAAACGCCCGTTGCCATTCTCCACTGCGTACTTGCTGACGAAACGCCATGTGCTCGGTGTCGTCCGTGCACAGGGAGTCACCGTGCAGGAGCACGGCGGGGCCGCAGGGCAGTGCCGCATGCAGGGGGTCGGGAGCCAACTGCATCCCCGCGCGCGCGGCGTAGGCCTCGCCCACGAGAAAATCCCGATTGCCATGGATAAAGGCCACCGGGATGTCCAGGGTCTTCAGGCCTGCGGCGAGCCGTTCGGCAGCGGGAAAGCCGGCGTCGTCGCCGACCCAGTACTCGAACAGGTCGCCGAGGATGTACAGAGAGGATGCCGCGCGCGCCGGCCCTTCGAGGAAGGCGAGCGTGGCCTCGAGCAGGGGGCCGGGTTCGCGATCCAGATGCAGGTCGGAGATGACCAGGGCCGGCGCGCGGGCACTCACGAAGAGGTTAGTCCTCGACGCGCTTGACGCTTTCCATCACGACCGGCTCCTGCGGTACGTCCTGGTGCATGCCGGCGCGGCCGGTGGGAAGGGCCTCGATCTTGCGCACCACGTCCATGCCCTCGGAGACCTTGCCGAACACGGCATAGCCCCAGCCCTGCGCGTTCGGGGCCGTGTGGTTCAGGAAGTCGTTGTCGTTCACGTTGATGAAGAACTGGGCGGTGGCGGAATGCGGGTCCTGGGTACGCGCCATGGAGATCGCACCGACCTCGTTCTTCAGACCATTGTCCGCTTCGTTGCGGATCGGCTCGCCCGCGGACTTCTGGTTCATATCCTTGTCGAAGCCGCCGCCCTGGACCATGAAGCCCGGGATCACGCGGTGAAAGATCGTGCCGTCGAAGAAGCCATCATCCACGTAGGAGAGGAAGTTGGCGACCGTCTCCGGGGCGGCTTCGGCGTTGAGTTCCAGCACGATGCGGCCGTGGTTGGTTTCGATTGCGACCTGCGGATGGGTGTCGGCCATGAGGGCTCCTGAGGTGAAGAGGGTGATCAGCAGGGTGGCCAGCACGACGCCGAGCCGGGTGCGGATGCGTTGCATTGGACTGACCTCCGGAAGATAAGACCGGCAATGGTACCCGCCACTGGCAAGGCCTGCCAGCATGCCGGAAGTGTGTGTGGGCGTGAGGGCGAGGCGCTGGTGAGCCGGTGGACGCTCCGCTACCATGCGCGCGATGACGAACTCGATAATCCGAACCCGCTTCGCCCCCAGTCCCACCGGCCTGTTGCACCTGGGCAATGTACGCACGGCGCTGTTCAGCGCCCTGCGGGCCCGTTCGCGCGGAGGGCATTTCCTGCTGCGCATCGAGGACACCGACGCCGAGCGCTCGCGCCCGGAGTTCGTTGACGCGCTGCAGCGCGATCTGCGCTGGCTCGGGCTGGACTGGGACGAAGGCTTTGGTGCCGGAGGCGATGCCGGCCCCTACGCGCAGTCCGAGCGCGGCGAACTCTACGCGGGCTATTACCGCCAGCTGATCGATCAGGGGCTCGCCTATCCCTGTTTCTGCTCGCCGGAAGAACTGGAACGCGGACGCAAGCGCATGCGTGCCCAGGGCAAGCCGCCGCGCTATCCCGGGACCTGTGCCCATCTGAGTGCGGAGGAGGTCGGCCGGCGCGAGGCCGAGGGGCAAAAGCCCACGCTGCGTTTTCGTGTGCCACTGGGCCGGACCATCCGCTTCGAGGACGGGGTGCGTGGGCCGGTCAGCTTCCGTACCGACGAGATCGGTGATTTCGTGATTCGCCGCTCCGATGGCACGCCGGCCTTCTTCTTCTCCAACGCGATCGATGATGCCCTGATGGGCGTGACCGACGTGGTGCGCGGCGAGGACCATATCGCCAACACGCCGCGGCAGATGCTGCTGCTGGAGGCGCTGGGCCTCGCGGCACCCGCGTATCACCACCTGCCGCTGGTGATGGGGCAGGACGGGGCGCCGCTGTCCAAGCGCAATGGTTCCGCGAGCGTCGAGGAGTTGCGGACGAAGGGCTATCTGCCGGTCGCGATCCTGAACCACCTGGCGCGTCTTGGGCATCGCTACGAGAGCGATGCCCTGCTGTCGCCCACGGAGCTGGCGGCCGGATTCAGCCCCGAGCGTATTGGTCACAGCGCGGCGCGGCATGATCCGCAGCAGCTGGATCACTGGCAGTCAGAGGCCCTGCGCAGCCTTTCGGATGCCGAGATGCAGGCCTACCTGGAGGCGGCGGGGGTGCTGGAGGCGGTGGCCGCCGAGCAGCGCCCGGCGTTGGCGCGGCTGCTGCGCGACAACATCACCCGCGCCGATGAGGCGCCCCTGTGGGTCGCGGCGTTCGCCGCCGATCCGGCGCCGTACAGCGCGGCCGCGCGCGAGGAACTGACGGCCGCCGGCGCGGAGTTCTTTAGCGCGGGGCTGGAGGCGCTGGATGCGGCCGAGGATTTTCCCGCGCTGGCCAAGGCGGTGGGGCAGGCCACCGAACGCAAGGGGCGCAAGCTGTTCATGCCGTTGCGGGCGGCGTTGTCCGGGCAGACCTTTGGGCCGGAGCTGCCGCGTATCTGGGAGTATCTGGGGCGCGAGCGCGTGCGTCTGCGCCTGGAGGCCGCGCGTCGTCACGCAGCGGGCTGAATCCGCGAGGAGGAAGCGCCCGCCCGCAGGCGGGCGGCGGGCGCCATCGTTCAGGCCGCTTCGTGGGTCCCGAAGGCGCGGGCGCGCAGGGTGTTGTCCAGCAGCATCGCCACGGTCATCGGGCCGACCCCGCCCGGCACGGGCGTGATCCAGGCGGCCTTCTCGGCGGCGGCGTCGAACTCCACGTCGCCGGTCAGGGTGCCGTCGTCGCGGCGGTTGATGCCGATGTCGATCACCGTGGCGCCCGGCTTGATCCAGTCACCCTTGACCAGGCCGGGCTTGCCGACCGCGGCGACCACGATGTCGGAGTGCCGTGCAATGGCGGCGGTATCCGGGGTGAAGCGATGGCAGATGGTCGGGGTCGCACCGGCCAGCAGCAGTTCCAGGGCCATGGGTCGGCCGACGATATTGGAGGCGCCGATCACGCAGGCCGTGCGGCCCTTGAACGGTTCCTCGATATGCCGCAGCAGCTGGATGACGCCCCAGGGGGTGCAGGGGCGCAGGCGCGGCACGCGCGCCACCAGGCGGCCGACGTTGTACGGGTGGAAGCCGTCCACGTCCTTGGCCGGGGAGATGCGCTCGATCACCGTCTCGGGGTCAATGTGATCCGGCAGCGGCAGCTGGACCAGGATGCCGTCGATGGTGCGGTCGGCATTGAGCTGGTCGATCAGCGCCAGCAGATCGGTCTGCGGCGTGCCCGCGGGCAGGTCATAGGAGTGCGAGACCACACCCACCTGTTCGCAGGCCTTGCGCTTGTTGCGCACATAGACCTCGGAGGCCGGGTTGGTCCCGACCAGCACCACGGCGAGGCCCGGCGGACGCAGGTCGCGGGCGGTCATGGATTCGATCTCGGTCGCGATTCTTGCGCGGTGGGTCTGGCCAATCGCGCGTCCATCGATGATCTGGGCCGTCATGGGGTCTCGCCTCCGGGGGAACGCCCGCGATCTTCCCATGGCGGGCGCGGGGGCTCAAGCGATTTGCCGGGCGGAATCTGCATGGGGGCGAGGCGGATGCCTCGGCCAGCGGAGGTGCCTGGCTACAGGGCCGCCGAGAGGCCGCTTGCGGGCGCGCTGGCCTCGCAGCGGTTGCGCCCGTCCTGTTTGGCGCGATAGAGCGCGTCGTCGGCACGGGCAATCAGGGTCTCGGCGGTGTCCCTGGATTTCGGGTTCGCGTCGAGGCTGGCGATGCCGACGCTGACCGTGACCGTCAGGGTGTCCGGTGCGCAGGGCGGGGCGGCCTGGTGCCCGGTCAGGGTGATCGGGTGGCCGGATATGGCTTCGCGCAGCTTCTCGCCCAGCGCCATGGCTGCCTTGAGGTCGGTATGCGGGGCGACGACGACGAACTCCTCCCCGCCGAAGCGCGCGGCAAGGTCGGAGCGCCGCAGGACTTGCTGCATGCGTTCGGCCAGGGTCGTCAGGATGTAGTCCCCGATCAGGTGGCCCAGGCGGTCATTGATCGGCTTGAACTGGTCGATATCCAGCATCACGACGGACAATGGCTGGCCGTAGCGCCGGGCGCGGGATACTTCCTCGTCCAGCCGGCGATCCATGTGCCGGCGGTTGAACAGGCCGGTCAGCGGGTCGGTGATGGATTCGTGTTCCAGCCGAGTAATGTGGCGGATCTTCTCCACCGAGCTATGGGTCAGACCGACCACGGTGCAGACGAAACAGCCCCCGAGGAGGAAGATGGCTGGCACCAGGAGGTCGGGCAGGCCCTCGTAGAGCCCCCAGTTCAGCGGGATGTAGCCGAAATAGCCGAGGATAAAGACCGGGACCAGAAAGAACATCATCTTCCAGCCGGTGCGGACTCGGCTCTCGGGGAGCTCGCGCAGCAGCCGGGCGAGTGTCCATTGGGCATACAGGAGGCCGCTTGCCCCCAATACAATGGCTGTGTTGGCTACCCAGTCGAGCATCCGTCCCCTCCGCGCTCGCGACCCTGCGAACGTCCCGAGCCGACGTTAGCACGGGGCCGCGCCCGAGGGGAGGGCATTGCAGGCGGAATCTGTTGATGAATGTTGACCGCGAACCCCTCGCGGGGCTACCATCCTGCGCTCGCTGTGTAGGCCCTTTAGCGGGGACGGCTCGACGGGGTATAGCGCAGTCTGGTAGCGCGCCTGCTTTGGGAGCAGGATGTCGGGGGTTCGAATCCCTCTACCCCGACCATGGCTCCCGGCCACGGTTTTCCGGCAGGCTCGGATCAGGCGCCATGGCCTCAATGCTCGGCGGTAACGCGCTCGTAGCTCAACCGGATAGAGCATCGGCCTTCTAAGCCGACGGTTGCAGGTTCGAGTCCTGCCGGGCGCGCCAGGGCCGCCCTTCGCGCAAGTAGCTGTACAGTGACACGGTGGTGACCGTAGCTCAGTTGGTAGAGTCCCGGATTGTGACTCCGGTTGTCGTGGGTTCGAGTCCCATCGGTCACCCCACCCCCTTTTTTGTTCCGGGGGCCGTTAGCTCAATTGGTAGAGCAGTGGACTCTTAATCCATTGGTTGTAGGTTCGATTCCTACACGGCCCACCATTTTCTTTCCCGCTTTTCCCGATTGATCTCAAATAGCGCCGCAGGCGTGTAGCGGATCCCTTTGCCGTTTTCGGTGTGGCGAAGGATGGGGCGGCATATCTCCAGGTCTTTCACCTTCCGTTCAGATGCGCGGGCGTAGTCTGTTTGCGTGTTCGTGTATCAGTGCGGTTTGTGCCGTCGGGAGGCTGGAAAGATGACAGGCAGAATTTTAATGATCCTGATGCTGGCGGGTTTGGTGGCCCTCCTGGCGGGGTGCCAGACGGTGAGCAAGCAGCAGACCGGGGCCCTGATCGGGGGTGCGGCCGGCGGTGTCATCGGCAGTCAGATCGGCGGCGGGCGCGGGCGTACTGCGGCGATTATTGCCGGGACCCTGGCGGGTGCGGCGGTTGGCGGTTCGGTGGGGCGGAGCATGGATGACGTGGACCGGATGCGCGTGTCGCGTACGCTGGAGACGGTCCCGGATCGCCAGAGCTCGACCTGGCGCAACCCGAATACCGGGCATCAGTACCACGCCACACCGACCCGGACCTACCGCTCCTCGGGGCAGGACTGCCGCGAGTACCAGGTGCAGGCCACCATGGACGGCTACCCCGAAACGATTAACGGCACGGCCTGCCGTGATGCCAGCGGGCGCTGGGTGGATGTTTAGAGAGAGCCCCAGTGCCCCGGGCGACTTGTCCCGAGACGGGTCACCCGGAAGACGGCCATAAAAAAGCCCCGCATGAGCGGGGCTTTCTCGTTCCGGGGTTGGCCCCGGAAGGGGGCGCGAACCGATCAGGACCTGCGGTACATGTCCTCGGTGGTCGGGACGTAGCCGAGGTTGTCCTCGCCGATGCCCTTGACCTTCGGTTCGTTGAGGTCGCTAATGCGCACATTGCCGTCCTGGCTGCGCAGGTAGTCGGCGACGCCGTCCCAGATGTCGACCCCGACACCGCCGGGCACGCTCTGCTGCACGCTGGCCCAGCCGGCGACGACGTATTCCTTGTCGGCGTCCAGCTTCCTGCCGTCCAGTTCCATTTCGGAGATCCGGTTGCCGGCACTGGCGCTCGGGTCGATGGCGTACTTCAGGCCGCCGACACGGACCATGTCGCCACCCTGCTGGTAGAACGGATCGGCGTTGTACAGGTTGTCGGCCACGTCTTCCAGGATGTCCTTGATCTGGGCCCCGGTAAAGGCGTTGCGGGTCATCTCCGGGTAGGTGAGACCGGTCTGGTCCATCACGTGCTCGAAGGTGATCGGCATGCCCGGCAGCACGGTGGTGCCCCAGCGGAAGCCCGGGGAGAACGAGATCTGCGCATCGTTGTATTCAATCAGGCCATCGCAGATCAGCTGGTCGAAGGTGCCGTTGAAGTTGCCGCGGCGGAACAGCAGGTCCTCGGTGACCGCCAGTTCCTCGGACAGCTTCTCCTCCATGTTGAAGGTCTCGCCCTTCCAGGTGACCTCGCTGTTGCGCATGTTGTGGATGTACGTCGCCATTGCCGGGTCTTCCGGCAGCATCTCGGCGAACACCGGCACCAGGCGGTATTCCCAGTCCTTGATTGCGCCGTCCCGGAAATCGAAGTCCAGCACGCCGACGAACTTGGCGTTGGAGCCGGCATTGGTGACCAGGCAGGTTCCGCCGTCGGGGCGCTCGATTGGCATCGGCTGCGGCACGGCGTCATGGGTATGGCCGCCCATGATGGCGTCCAGACCCTCGACCATGCCGGCCATCTTGATGTCCACGTCCATGCCGTTGTGCGACAGGGCAACGACGATCTCGGCGCCTTCGGCACGCGCGTCGTTGACGGTCTCCTGCATGTCGTCCGGACGGATGCCGAAGGACCACTGTTCGACCATCCAGCGCGGGTTGGCGATCGGGGTGTAGGGGAAGGCCTGGCCCACCACCGCCACGTTCACGCCGTTCATCTCGCGGATCACGTAGGGCTTGAAGATGCGGTCACCCCAGTCCACGTCGCGGACGTTCTGGGCGACGAAGTCGATGCCGGCATCGGCGAAGTCGCCGTTCACGACCTCTTCCACACGGTCCGCGCCGTAGGTGAATTCCCAGTGACCGGTCATGACGTCGATGCCCAGCAGTTTCTGTGCATCGACCATGTCCTGCGCGTTGGTCCACAGCGCGGAGCCGGAGCCGCCGCCCCAGGTGTCGCCGCCGTCCAGCAGGAGGGCGTTCGGTCGCGAGTCACGTAGCTTGTTGATCAGCGTCTTCAGATGCGCAAAGCCGCCTACGCGACCGTACTGTTCGGCCGCTTCCATGAAGTTCAGGTTGGTATAGGCGTGGGCGTAGATGCTGTCGCGTTCGATGTCGTAATGCTTGAGGAAGTGCTCGCTTACGATGTGCGGCGGACGGTTACGCATGTCCGCCACGCCGAGGTTGACGTTTGGCTCGCGGAAGTACACCGGCTTCAGCTGGGCGTGGCAGTCGGTGTAGTGCAGCAGGTGCACATTGCCGAAGCGATCCAGGGTGTCGTAGGGATCACCCGCAGTGCCGCCCTTGTTGTTGCTGCAGGCGGCGGTGCCCAGGGGGAAACCGGCGGCGCTGGCGGCGGCCAGTAACTGCATGAATTCTCGGCGTGAGATGTGCATGAGGAGTTCTACCTCTCTTGTCCGGGTGTATTGGTGGTGGGTTTTCGGGCAGTTCTTATGACTGTCGGTAGACGAATGGTCCTGCGGGAACATTCCCCGCGTACGCGGTTTCTATCGCCGGTCCTCGCGCGCCTCGCGTGCGGTCTCTCGGGCCGTGTCGCGCTTGTCTTCGATGCGTTGACGGTCGCGCTCGCTGGCATCCGAGGCGTCCATTCCCGCCTCGAACTGGCGCACGGCCTCCTCGTACTGGGCGCGATGAAAGAAGTATTCGGCCATGGCCTCGCGGCTGATTGCAATATACCCGGCCGCGTCCGCGATGTCCGCCTGCAGGCGCAGGAGCTCCGGATTGGGGGCCGCCTCGCGGCGGATCATGTCGGACAGGATGCGAATGGCGCGGTCGGGCTGCCCGAGGTCGCGGTGGACCCGGGCCAGGCGTTCGCGGATCACCGGGTGGCCGGGATACACCGCGTCCAGATCTTCCAGCCGTTCCAGCGCCGCGCTGTGTTCGCCTTCCTCGCGCAGCAGTGCTGCGAACGCGAGTTCGAGGGTCAGTCCGGGGGCGTCCGCCGCATCGAGGCGTTCGAGCTGTTCGCGGGCGCGGCCGGGTTCTCCACGTTCGAGATAGGCGACCGCCGCCCCGTAGCGCTGCTGGGGCGAGGGGGTGTCCGTTGCGCGGAAGCGTTCCAGGGTTCGCCGTGGATCCTGCAGCGCCTGCATGCGCGCCTGCATCCACTGGAATTCGGGGCCGCGGTTGCGGGTGTCGCTGGCAGCCATCTGGTTTGCGCGGTTGCGGGCGTCGGTGATCCGGTCGAGGGTGACCGGGTGCGTGCGCAGGTACTCCGGCACCTGGTCGCCTACCCCGCGCGAGAGCTCTTGCAGGCGTTCGAAGAAATCGGCCATCGCATTGGGGTCGAAGCCGGTGCCTTGCAGGATCTGCATCCCGGCACGATCCGCCTCGGCCTCGTTTGCGCGGGTGAAATTGATCTGTTGCTGGATGCCGCCGGCCACACCCCCGGTAATGATGGCCGAGCCCAGGGTGGGGTCCACCGCCGAGGCAAGGATGCCCGCCAGGATGGCGAGGCCGGTGGTGAAATTGACGTCGCGCCCGCGCGCGAACATGCGCGCGAGGTGCCGTTGGGTAACGTGGGCGATTTCGTGTGCGACCACGGCGGCCAGTTCGGCCTCGTCGCGGACCTCCAGCATCAGACCCGCATGGATGCCGATAATGCCCCCGGGCATCGCGAAGGCGTTCACCTGGCTGTTGTCGATGGTCAGGAAGTAGAACGGCCCATCGGCGCTGGGTGCGTTGGCCAACAACTGGCGTCCCAGGGAGTCGACATAAAAGACGATCTCGGGATCGGTCACCAGGGGGGCGCTGCGGCGGACCTCGCGCAGCAGGGAGCGGCCGAGCTCGCGTTCTTCCGCCGGGGTCAGTACGCCGCCGGAGGCCTCGCCCAAGTCGGGCAGGGAAACGCCACTGGAGTGGGCGGGTGGTACCGCCAGGCTCGCCACCACCAGAAGGGCGGCGAGCAGGAAATGGACAATAGAAGGCATGCCGCGAGGGCCGGCGGGCGCCGGCCCTCTGGTGTGGGCATGCCGGGGGCGGTCGTTACTTGCCAAGCCCCGGGGCCGACGAATAGGTGCGCATGCTGTCGCGGGTTTCCCACAGCTTCGGCTTGAGCATCGCCGCAGGCACCATGAACTTCTTGCGGTCCAGCACCTTGTGGGTGCGGACGAGCTTGATCACGTCGTCATAGTCCATCTTGAACAGCAGGCCCACGTCGCCGCCGGAGGTGCGCCGCGCGATCATGTAGTTGTCCTGCATGTCGTGCACGTAGATGTTGGCAGGGCGCAGCTTGCCGTTCTCGTCTTTCAGCGTGACGGCATAGTGGCCGTCGACCTGGAATTCGCTCTTGTCCACCGGGATATCCTCCGCGAAGCAATGAAGCTGATGACTCTGCATCAGCGTTTTCTTAAGCGTGGGCGACGATAGCAGAACTTTTCGTCCCGGGCGACCATCCACCTCTCCTCGCTTGGTCTTGTTTGCATTTCCGATCGGTTTCGCTATGCTCCGCGCCCACTCCTTGCGTAGAGCGGCCGCCGGTCAGAGCTCGCGCGACGAGTACGGCATCCCCCGCAAGTGAAAGACCCGGAGCGCAGCGTGTACGGATTTACCGAGATCACCCCGGACGAACTGGAGCAGTGGCGCAACGAGGGCAAGAGCTTTCGTTTGCTGGATGTGCGCTCGCCGGGCGAGACCGGTCGCGGCGTTATCCCGGGGGCAGAGCTTGTCCCGCTGGCCACTTTGCCGCTGCGCAAGGACGAGTTCACCGGTAGCGATGCGCCGGTGGTCATTTACTGTCAGAGTGGGGCGCGTTCCGCCCAGGCCTGCGCCTTTCTCGCCCAACAGGGCGTGGACTGTGCAAGCAGCCTGCGCGGCGGCATTGTCGGGTGGGCCCAGACCGGAAAACCGGTGGTAAGCCCGGATTAGAATTCGGTTGTATTCCGATGCCGATTCGCCTATAAGGGGGAATTCGGTTGATTACCGTTCGGTAATGGCTGCAGCGCACGGGGCCCAACCGAACCGCAGTACACGACTGATAAAACGCACTCAAAGGAGAGAAACGATGGCCAACTTTGACCAAGAACTCGATGCTTCCGGCCTGAACTGCCCGCTGCCGATCCTGCGCGCCAAGAAGGCGCTGGCCGCGATGGACGCCGGCCAGGTTCTGCACATCATCGCGACCGACCCGGGCGCCGTGAAGGACTTCCAGGCGTTTTCCAAGCAGACCGGCAACGAGCTGATGGAGCACAAGGAAGAAGGCGGCAAGTTCTACTTCCTGATCAAGAAGGGCTAAGGCGCTTCAAGTGCTTGATTCGGGGCGGCAATTCGCAAGGGTTGCCGCCCCGAATCCTGAATAACGATGGTTGCCATGCGGTAACTGGATTGGTGCCTGGACGAGGTCTAGGCTGGCTGCGCAAGGTTCACAAGAAACCTGCATCGCCTAAAGCGAAGAGGTGTGAGATATGGCGACATACGCTGAGATGCAGCAAATCTTCGACGATATTCGTGGAGATTTTCGCTACGACCACGAGCTTAACGGCTGCCTGAACTGCGGCATCTGCACGGCCACGTGTCCGTCCGCCCAGTTCTACGATTACTCGCCGCGCGAGATCGTGCAGCTGCTCTGGACCGAGAACGTCGAGCAGATCTACGACGCGATGCAGGAAAAGATCTGGGCCTGCGCCCAGTGCATGACCTGTGCGGCGCGCTGCCCGTTCAAGAACTCCCCCGGTGGCCTGGTCGCGATCATGCGCGAAGTGGCCATCAAGCACGAGATGCAGTCCGCCAAGGACGTGCTTCGTCCGTTCGGCCGCGTCATGCTCAAGCTGATCACCACGGGGAACCAGCTGTCTCCCGATATGATCCAGCCCGATCACTTCCCTGACTGGGGCCCCAACATCCAGAAGGTGGAAGGTGATCTGCGCATCCTGCGCAAGGCGATTCCGGTGAAGACGCTGCAGACGGTCGAGACCGCCTGGGAAGTGTCCCTGAAGACCTCGGTGGAGATGTACACCATCTGGGAAATGACCGGAGTCCTGAAGTCCCTCGAGCTGATGGACGAGAATCTCTTCGACGTGATCGAAGACTTCATCGACGAGAAGCGCGAGGACTACGAAGACTGGCTCGAGGAGCAGGAAGAGGAAGACGACGAGTAAGTCGTCCACCGATTCCCGCATCCAAGACATCAGGAGAAGCGTTATGAGTGAACAGACCCCAGGCAATCACAACCAGAATGGTGAAGGCGCTGGCGCCGGCACCATGAAGCCCGGTTCCCACAACACTGACGGGCAGGGCATCGCCGGTCACGGTTCGTTCTTCCAGTCGACCGATCTGTCGAAGGAAGACGCAGTCAAGGCCACCGACTGGGTGCGCAAGCACGTCGACCGCCGCACCGTCGACCTTGGCGACCGCATGGACGACGTCCGCGAGCACATGTACGAGCTCGAGAAGGACGGCCAGATCATCATTCATCGCATCAACGATGAACACGAGCCGATGTCGGTGAAGACCCTGTTCGGCTGGGACAAGAAGGTCCCGACCAAGCAGCTGTGGCACCACAAGTCCTGTGGCCAGTGCGGGAACATTCCTGGCTACCCGACCTCGCTGCTGTGGTTCATGAACAAGTTCGGCTTCGAGCCGGGCAAGGACTACCTCGACGAAACCGACCAGACTTCCTGCACCGCGTGGAACTACCACGGCTCCGGTATCGGGAACGTCGAGTCGCTCGCTGCGGTGTTCCTGCGCAACTTCCACCAGGCCTACGTCTCCGGCAAGCAGCACGGCCACGAGCTGGGTCATTTCTACCCGCTGGTCCATTGCGGCACCTCCTTCGGTAACTACAAGGAGATCCGCAAGTATCTGGTCGAGTCCGCCGAACTGCGCGAGAAGGTCACCAAGATCCTCGGCAAGCTGGGTCGCCTGGTCGACGGCAAGCTGGTCATCCCGGAAGAGATCATCCACTACTCCGAGTGGGTGCACGTGATGCGTAACCGTATCGCCTCCGAGCTGCAGACCATCGACGTCTCCAACATCCGCACCACCGCCCACGTGGCCTGCCATTACTACAAGATGGTCCACGAGGACGCGGTGTACGATCCCACCGTGCTGGGCGGCAACCGTACCGCGATCATTACCTCCACCGCCCAGGCTCTGGGTGCGCAGGTGATTGACTATTCGACCTGGTACGACTGCTGCGGCTTCGGCTTCCGCCACATCATCTCCGAGCGCGAATTCACTCGCTCGTTCACGATGGATCGCAAGATCCGCGTGGCCCGCGAGGAAGCCAACGCCGACGTGATGCTGGCCAACGATACCGGCTGTGTCACGACCATGGACAAGAACCAGTGGATCGGCAAGGCACATAACCAGAACTTCCAGATCCCGATCATGGCGGAAGTCCAGTTCGCGGCCCTGGCCTGCGGTGCGGACCCGTTCAAGATCGTCCAGCTGCAGTGGCACGCGTCGCCCTGCGAGGACCTGGTCGAGAAGATGGGCATGTCCTGGTCCGAGGCCAAGAAGACCTTCCAGGAGTACCTGAAGGAAGTCGAAGCCGGCAATATCGAATACCTCTACAATCCTGAACTCGCTTACGGGGGCAAGGTCTGATGCAGCAAGATACCGTTCTAGTAGTGGGTGGTGGGCCGGCCGGTCTGGCCGCTGCCGCCAATGTCAACTCGGCCGGCTACAAGGCCGTGGTGGTCGAGAAGGAAGACGTCCTCGGCGGCGCCCCGATCCTGTCGGGTTACGCCAAGCTGGTGCCTTCCGGCGAGTGGGCCAAGGACGCCATTGGTCGCATGGTCAAGCGCGTGGAAGACGACGCCAACTCGACCGTGCACAAGAGCGCCAAGGTCGAGAAGCTGGAAGGCGAGGCGGGTAACTTCACCGCCACGCTGACCAACGGCGAATCCGTCCAGGCGGGCGCCGTGGTCCTGGCAACCGGCTTCACCCATTTTGACTCCATCAACAAGCCGGAGTGGGGTTTTGGCACGTATGAAGACGTGCTGACCACCACCCAGATGGAACAGATGGTGGGCAGTGGCAAGATCGCCTGCCCGTCCGACGGCCGTGTGCCGGAGCGTGTCTGCATCCTGCTGTGCGTGGGCTCCCGTGACCGTCAGATCGGTCGCGAATGGTGCTCCAAGATCTGCTGCACCGTCTCCGCCAACCTGGCGATGGAGATCAAGGAGATCTCACCGGAAACCGACGTGTTCATCTACTACATGGACATCCGGACCTTCGGCCTGTACGAAGACAAGTTCTACTGGAAGTCCCAGGAAGAGTTCAAAACCAAGTTCGTCAAGGCCCGTATCGCGGAAGTGACGGCCTCGGGCGATGGTCGCCTGCTGGTCAAGGGTGAAGATACCCTGGTCAAGCGCCCGATCATCATCCCGTTCGATATCGTCGTGCATGCCATTGGCATGGATCCGAACGCCGATAACCCCGAGCTTTCCCAGGTGTTCGGTATCGGCCTCGAGAAGCACGGCTTCATCGAGAAGGCCGAGCAGTACACCAACACCTGTGGCACCACCCGCAAGGGAATCTACTCCTGCGGTGCGGCCTACGGTCCCGAGACGATCGACGACTCGATCGCCCAGGGTGCCGCCGCCGGTGGCCGCGCGGTTGCGGATCTGCATGCGCTGGTTCAGAAAGCCGGCTGAGGTCGTCAGCGACGAGGCGGCTTCGGGGCTCGCCCCGGAGCCGCTTGAGGTTACCTTTGACAAGGAGATCCTCGCGTCCAAGCTCTCCACCCTGAAAGGGGCTATCGCCGAAGCGGGCGGTGTCGATGGGTTGGAGACGTTCATCGAGGCCTTGCGTTCGAAGCACGAAGTCTTTGCGGCGATCGTGGCCAAGGGCGACGAGATCGATGCAGAGGATGTTCGGGCCCTTGGGGGGCTGGTCTTTTCGGTTCGCCGGAAGCTGGTCACCCTGATGGCGGAACGGCAAGGGGCCCTGGTGGACGGGGTGCGTGCCCTGGTCCACCCGGATGTTGATGTCAACGACCGCCTCGCCGCATTCGCGGACCTGGCGGCAGATGACAAGAAACTGCGCCGGGCGATCTGGGACTTCGGTGCCGAGATCCTGCATTTTGCAGATCCCGAGGCTGTGCCACTGGCTTGCCGCTGGGTCTGGGATACGTCGACCACGACTGGGTCGTTGCGCGAGTTCATTCGCGCCAACGACACGCTTCGGTCAATCCCGATCGGGGAGTCAGTCGGTGCGATCGAGGGGGCACGGCGCTGGTTTTACGAGGCGCTGGCGGAAGAGGGCTTTTACCGTGACCTGCCGTTTGTAACGGATCTGGTCTGGGTCCAGGCCTATTCGGACTACGCCCGATCGCTGTCGATGAGTTTAGGGATGATCGACAACCAGTTTGGTGGCAAGCAGGATCCGCTCGAGCTGGCGGTGAAGATGCTGGGGATCGATTCCCCGGAAGGTCGCCTGAAAGGAACCGATGCGTCGCTGCATTGAATAACGGAACGAACTTGAGCCTGGCAAGACAGGTTTTCGGAGAGACGTCATGGCAATACATGAAAAAGCACTGATCGAGGACGAACGACTCCAGCAGCACGACGAGCTGGTGGTCGACGGGGTGGATGTTTCCGGTCACTGGAACACCATGATTGCCCCGCGCACGGTTCGCGATTACGACGACGATTTCGAGGCGAAGATCCAGACCTACACGGGTGCGGAGAACGTGCACCGCTGCTGGCAGTGCGGGTCCTGCACCAACTCCTGCACGATGTACGCGCAGAATGTGCAGTTCAATCCGCGCTACTGGATCTACCTGACCCGGCTTGGCATGAAGGAAGAGCTGGTCAAGGACAAGGACATCATCTGGCAGTGCGTTTCTTGCAACAAATGCACGAACATCTGCCCGAAGGACGTGAAGCCGGAAGGCGTGATGAAGGCGCTGGCGCACTGGATGGAAGAGGAAGGGATCACCGAAAAGACCCCGTCCAGCATCTTCGATGAAGAGTTCGCCGATCAGATCTACAAGACCGGCCGCATCGAAGACGGCAAGGTCATGCAGAACTTCTTCAAGAAGACCGGCCAGCCGCTTCTGCAGGAATGGCTGAAGGTGTTCGTCTTCCGCATGATGAAGCACCTCCCGGTGAAACACCTGATGGCGATGGGCTTCAACACGATTCATACGCCGCGCACCAAGTCCTGGGGCAAGACCGGGGACGTGCTGAAGAGTTACGTGCGCGAACAGAAGGAGGCCGCTCATGGCTAAGGTTGCTTACTATCCGGGTTGCGCACTTGAGGGCTCCGGTGGGCCGTACGATCGCTCCACCCGCGTGCTGGTGAAGGCGCTGGGGCTCGAGATGGAGAACCTGCGCGACTGGAACTGCTGTGGCGCGATGGAGGTGAAGAACGTTCACCCCATGCTGCAGACCTACCTGTCCGCACGGAACATGGCGATCGCCTCCGAGCAGATGGGCATGGACACCGTGATGGCCCCCTGTAACGGCTGCTATCACAACCTGAAGAAAGCCGAGTTCGAAACTGCCACGTCGGAAGACGCGATGAACACCGTGCAGGATCTTGCGCGTCAGTCGGATGACCCGGTCTACAGCGGCGACGTTCGCACCCTGCATCTGCTCGAGTGGCTGATGGAAGAACTCGGTCCGGAAGGCATCAAGCAGAAGATGACCAAGAGCCTGAACGGCATCAAGGTCGCGAACTACTACGGCTGCATGTACACCCGTCCGCGCCAGATCTTCCCGGAGAAGGACAATGGCCCGGGCTCCGACTCCAGCTATCAGCCGCACTTCATGGATGACCTTCTGGGCGCCGCGGGTGCCGTGAACGTCGAATATCCGTTGAAGACGTCCTGCTGCGGTGGTGCGCACACGTTGTCCGATTCCGATACCTCGACCCAGCTGGTGCTGAACCTGCTGCAGTCGGCGGAAGACTCCGGTGCGGAAGTGATCGCCACCGAGTGCCCGACCTGTCACTCCGGTCTGGAGATGCACCAGGTTCGTGCCGAGACCGAGTTCGGCATCAAGACCGATGTGAAGGTGCTGTACTTCACCCAGTTGCTGGGTCTGGCCATGGGCCTGTCCGCGCGGAAACTGGGCATTCACGAGAACGTGAGTGACTCGATTGGCCTGCTGAAGGAGAAGGGGGTCATTTGATCCCTGGACCCATGCCCGGCATGGCCCATCGAAGACTTTGGAAGACGGGCGCCTGGCGCCCGTTTTTTTGTGTAGGCACGGGTCCCCGCGGTCCCGGGAATGAGGCGAAACATGGATTGCAACGGCTGCGAGTTTCACCCTGAACTGTTCTACGACGACGAATTCCAGATCTGGCTTCGGCGCGAGGACGACGACACCCTGACCGTGGGCATGACCGACCTGTCGCAGACGATTGCGGGCAAGATCATCCACGTGCGGGTGCGGCGGCCGGGTACGCGGCGACCGCCGGGCAAGCCGGTTGCCACGATCGAAAGTGGAAAGTGGGCGGGTCCGATCCCCAACTTCATCGACTGCAAGATCGTGGAGGGGAACGAGGAGGTGCTGGAGAACCCGGTGCTGCTGAATTCGGATCCCTACAATGCCTGGATTGCCCGAGTCGAGCCCACCAACGGGATCGAGTCCGCGCTGGAGGTGTTCCTGACCGGGGACAAGGCCGAGGAAGGCTACTGCAAGCGGGCCAAGGACGATGACATCCAGTGCCAGCGAAAGCTGCGGTGAGCGGGACCATGGCTGATATCGACGACGATTATTACCTGGACAACGACGAGCAGACGGTCGTGATCATCATGACCTCGGGCCCGTCGACGCCCGGCCGTTGCGCCACGCCGTTCTATCTCGGCGCGGTCATGGCCTCGATGGATGTGGACGTGCACATCTTCTTCACCATGGAGGGCGTGCGCTTGATGGAGCAGGGTGTAGCGGATGATCTGCGGGCCATGGAAGACGGCAAGTTGATCAAGGACTTTATCCAGGACGCAAAACGCGCAGGCGTGCGCTTGCACGTTTGCCAGCCCGCTCTGCCGGGGTATAGAATCGACGCGTCTTCGGATCTCATCGACGATGTCGATGAAGTGAATCGGGCGAGCGAGTTAGCCGACCTGATACTACGCAGTGATAAAACGATAACGTTTTAATTTTCCCGCTTTATTTGAATATTCCTGGAGGAAGACATGGGTGCAGTTCGGGGTTGTGATATTCCGGAAGATCTGATGTACAACGTTGAAAACAACGTTTGGGTGCGCAAGGAAAGCGACGGTACCGCCACCGTCGGTCTGACGTCCTACGCCTGTTCGCTGGCGGGCACGATTGTGTCCTACACCCCGAAGAAGGTCGGCAAGACGGTCAAGAAGGACAAGTCCTGCACCACCGTCGAATCCGGCAAGTGGGTGGGTCCGGCCAAGACCCCGGTCACCGGTGAAGTCACCGAGACCAACGACAAGGTTGCGGGTAACCCGGGCCTGATCAACGAAGATCCCTACGGGGAAGGCTGGCTGATCAAGCTGAAGCCGGAAGACTGGGATGGCGAAATCGGCGATCTGAAGACCGGTTCCGACGCCCATGCGGCCTTCGAAGCCAAGATGGAAGCGGACGGTTTCGGCGGCTGCTAAGCCCCGATCCGGTCCGGGCCGCTGACCCGTTGCGGTTGGCGGCCTCTTTTTTTCGGTAATACCCGAGTAAAACCTTCAAGAAATGCGCCGACCCGGAGACCGCCGATGACAAGCTGGAACGATGTAATCCAGCGGGTAGAGCCCCTCGAGGACGTCCCCGTCGATCCGTTGCTGGTTGATGACCTCCAGCATAGCCTGCAACACGCCGGGGATCCGGGTTCGGTGCACTTTTATACCCCGACCTTCAAGTCCTACCAGTCCAGCGAGCTGGCCGATTGTGGCAAGAGTGCATGGCCTGCGATGTCCATCACCGGTGGTGATTGCAAGCTGGCCTGTGACCACTGCAAGGCGAAGATCCTGGACCCGATGATCCCCGTCCGCACCCCGGAGGATCTCTGGCGCCAGGTGAATGGTGTGATCGAGTCCGGCGCCCAGGGCATGCTCCTGACCGGTGGCTCGAATCATCGCAACGAGGTCGAATACGACCCGTATTACTCCACCATCCGGCGCATCAAGGACGAGTTCCCCGAATTCCGCATTGCCATGCATACCGCACTGGTGGACGACGACATTGCGCTGTCCATGGAGCAGGCGGGAATCGATGCGGCGATGATGGACGTCATCGGTGCCCAGGACACCATCACGCAGGTCTATCACCTGCGGCGCAGCGTGGACGACTTCGAGCGCACGCTCGAGAGCCTGGTGAACACCAACATGAAGGTGGTCCCGCATATCGTGATCGGCTTGCACTACGGCAAGCTGCTGGGCGAATGGAATGCGCTCGAGATGCTGGCGCGCCACCTGCCGGATGCCGTGGTGCTGGTGGTGGTCATGCCGTTCTACGCGCCGGCCAGTCGCCCGTTCGAGACCCCGGATGTGCATGCGGTGGGACGCTTCTTCCACGACGCCCGCGCGCGCCTGGGTGATACCTCGCTGCTGCTGGGCTGCGCCCGTCCACCGGGCGAGGCCAAGAGCCAGATCGACAGCTACGCCGTGATGGCGGGCCTGTCCGGGATCGCCCACCCGGCGGAAGGGGTGGTGGAACTCGCCGCGCGCCTGGGCAAGAAGGTGCGCGTGACTCCGGCCTGTTGCTCGATCGCTGTCGGGGACGAGGTGATGGCCGAAGACGCCGGCGCCGCCAGTGGCGTCGAACTGGACCTGGACACCATCGTGGCCGAGGAAGCCCGCCGTCGCGAGCAGGAGCGCAAGGCGCGCCAGGGGCTGGGCGGCATTCGCATCGTCACCGAGGGGGGCGAGGTTGCAGCCGGAGGTGGTTGTCATGCCTGAGCGCGACCAGACGACCCTGCGCATCCTCGATACCGGGCTGCGCCCGGCCGCCGAGAACATGGCGTTCAACCGCGCCCTGCTGGAATGTCATCAGGAAGGTGCATCGCCGCATACCCTGCGCTTTTTGCAGTTCCAGCCCTGTGCCCTGGTGGGGTTCCACCAGAACGTGGACCAGGAGATCAACACCGAGTACTGCCAGGAGAACGGCATCGCCATCCAGCGCCGGATCACCGGCGGTGGTGCGATCTATTTCGATGCCACCCAGCTCGGTTGGGAACTGTATCTGGACAAACGCTTTCTCGGTTCGGCCGACATGGGTCAGATTGCCGCGCGCATCTGTAACGCAGCGGCGGCCGGCATGCGTTCGTTGGGCGTGGACGCGCAGTTCCGCCCGCGCAACGATATCGAAGTGGATGGTCGCAAGATCTCCGGTACCGGCGGCGCCTTTGACGGCGATTCGATCATGTACCAGGGCACGTTGCTGATCGAGTTCGATGTCGAGGACATGCTGCGCATCCTGCGCATACCGGCGGAGAAGCTTTCCAACAAGGCCATCGAGTCCGCGCGCGACCGGGTGGTGAACCTCGCCACGCTGCTCGACGAGATGCCCGCACTGGACGTGGTCAAGGAGGCCATTGCGCGCGCCTTCGCCGAGGAGTTCGGGGTGCGCACCGAAGCCGCCGACGTACTCCCGGAAGAGCGCCGCGCCTTCGACGAGGCGCTGGCGGACATCGATACCGAAGAGTGGGTGTATCAGCGCAACCGTCCGGCGACCGATGCCCCGATGTTCGAGAGTATCTCCAAGTCCGATGGCGGGCTGATGCGGGTGGGCGTGGCGCTGGACCCGGAGCGCAAGCGTCTGAAGCAGCTGTGGATTACCGGGGACATCTTCGTGAAACCGGCCCGCACGATCGCCGATCTCGAGGCAGCCCTGCGGGATACGCCGCAGGCGGAGATGGAAGAGCGCGTGCGCGCCTTCTTCGCCGAGCGCGACGTCGAGATGCTCCAGCTGAGCGCGGATGACTTCATCGCCGCTATCCAGTCGGCGCTGGCGCAGGCCGAGGTCGAAGCGGTCGCGGAATGATGAACGGAACGCGAGGTTTTCGCTAATGCTGCCCGCCGCGGTGGATGTGCTGGTCGTTGGTCTGGGCCCGGGCGGGGCCTCGGCCGCGCGTGTGTGTGCCGAGGCCGGGCTGTCGGTGCTCGCGGTCGAGCGTAACAAGGCCTTCGGCGAGCCGGTGCAGTGCGCCGAGTTCATTCCCAACCCGATGGGCGCGTACGCGCAGCCCGACGGCGTGTTGCTGCAGCGGATCGACGCGATGCAGAGCTTCCTGCCCTCCGGCGCGGTGGAACATTCCGACTTCCCGGGCCTGATGGTGGATCGCGGCGAGTTTGATCGCGCCATCATCCGTGCCGCCGAGGCGAACGGGGCGCAGCTGGTGACCTCGACTCCGCTGGTGGCGGTGGACGCGGAACGTCATACCGCCCGGGTGAAACACGCCGGTGACGAACACGAGATCGGCTACCGCGTGCTGATCGCGGCCGATGGGCCGCATTCGCCGGTCGCCGAATCGCTGGGCCTGCCGGCCCTGCCGACGGTGCAGACCCGCCAGTACACCGTGCCGCTGAACAAGCCCTACACCGCCACCGATGTCTGGTTGTCCGATGACTACCCGGGCGGTTACGCCTGGCTGTTCCCCAAGGGCCAATGGGCCAATCTTGGCCTGGGCGCGGACAAGCGCATTGCCGGTGATCTCAAGGCGCCGCTGGAGTCCCTGCATGCCCAGCTGGTCGATCAGGGCCTGCTGGGCGAGGAGATCCGCTACCGCACCGGTGGGGCGATCCCGGTCGGCGGCCTTCGGGAGTCGCTGGTGGCCGGCGACGTGCTGTTCGTCGGCGACGCGGGTGGCCTGACGCACCCGATTACCGGGGCCGGTATTGCCGCAGCGGTGGTTTCGGGCGAGGCCGCCGGCGAGGCCGCGATCGGCCACCTGGAAGGCGACGCCGAGGCCTTGGCCGACTACGACGAGGACATGCGCGACCAGTACGGGCCGGCGCTGGATCGCGCCTGCGAGCGGCGCGCCTTCCTCAACGAACACTGGCGAACCCCGCGGGCGCAGGAAGATGCCACTCAGCGCCGCGGATGGATTGCATTTTCCGAGTATTTCAACGATGGTGACCGGGCCGCGTAATCGGACCCGGTCGACGGATGCCTGGCATCCCCGAGACAACGCTGGAGGAATTCCATGAGTGCAAGTGCAGAGGAGATGGTCGCGCCGATCAACTTTTACCGGCCCGACTATCACATCAAGACCCCGGACATGCGTTCGCCGGAGTACGTGCAGATGTCCACCGCGGCCGCGATCACGCTGGGCCTAGTGCCGGGCACCATGCATCGCACGTCCTGCACGCACTGCCTGAACCTCCTGGTGACCTACCCGGAAGGCTGCCGCGCCAACTGTTCCTACTGCGGCCTGGCCCGCCACCGCGAGGAATCGCGCGACTACGCCGACCGCAACTTCATCCGCGTCGACTGGCCCACCGCCAAGTACGACGAGGTGATCGAGCGCGTGAAGAACCATGCCGACGCCGGCCAGTTCGAGCGCATGTGCATCTCCATGATCACCCACCCGAACTCCGACGCCGACACCGTCGAGCTGCTGGAGCGCTGGGTCGCCGAGGTCAACCATATCCCGGTGTCGATCCTGTCCAATCCGACCACCATGAGCTATGAAGACCTCCAGCTCCTGCGCGACAAGGGCGCGGACATCTTCACCGTCGCGCTGGACGCGGTGACCCCGGAGATCTTCGAGCGCACCCGCGGCAAGTCGGTGGAGAGCCCGCACACCTGGGACAAGTACTGGCAGTCCATCGAGTGGGCCGCCGAGATCTTCGGGCCGGAAAAGTTCGGCGCGCACCTGATCTGCGGCATGGGCGAGACCGAGGAAGAGATCCTGCAGGTCTGCCAGCGTATCCGCGACCTGGGCGGCCACAACCACATGTTCGCCTTCTTCCCGGAAGAGGGCTCGCTGATGGAAGACTGGAACCCGGTCCCGCGCGACCAGTGGCGCCGCGTGCAGCTGGGCCGCTTCGTGATCGACTACGCCGGTGGCCGTATCGACGACATGAAGTTCAACAATGATGGCCAGGTGGTGGACTTCGGTCTGCCGCAGTCGGAGGTCGAGGAACTGATCGCCTCCGGCAAGCCGTTCCAGACCTCCGGCTGCCCCGGCAAGTCGGACGAGGAGGTCTCGGCCTGTAACCGCCCGTACGGCGATTCCAGCCCGACGGACATCCTGTCCTTCCCGTTTGCTCTCAACTCGACCGATGTCGGGTTCGTCCAGCGGCAAATGGCCGGGGAGGATGTCGGCACCTTCGACTTCGACGCCGACGAGACAGAAGACGAGAAGACAGCCTGAAAACGATAGTGGTAGTATCCAGCGAAAGCCCCGGCACCCCCGGGGCTTTCGCACGTCAGGGGATCAATAAGACTTTTTGAATATTCAGGTTTCGAGCAGGGTTATCAAGGCCATTCGCCCGAGTGCCCTTGAACACACCTGCCGAAAAACTCGCGCCACAGTCGGTCACCGTGGCGCGGGCCGTGGGAACACCACCAAGACCGGACCGGCGGCGATACAAGGGGGCCGCGCGGAACCGGGGTGTTCGCACAACACAACAAGAAGACCACCAAAGGAGATAAAAGATGGAAGCACGCTTCATTCGCCGCAGCCTGGTGACGATCGCGGTCGGCCTGGCCATGGGCTCCGCCGGCGTCGCGCACGCCACCAACGGCTACTTCGCCCACGGCTACGGCACCAAGGCCAAGGGCATGGGGGGCGTCGGCATGGCGATCTCCCAGGATTCCTACGCCCCGGGCATCAACCCCGCCGGCATCGCCGGCATGGAGACCCGCATCGACGGCTCCCTCACCTACTTCCGTCCCGAGCGTTCTGTGACTTTCGAAGGTCAACCGACGATCGACAGTGGGAGCAAGAATTTCTTCATCCCGTCCCTCGGTTATGTTCAGCAGATTGATGAGACCCGGTCTTGGGGCATCACGTTGTTGGGCAATGGGGGGATGAATACCGACTATCCCCAGCCGATCTTCAACCAGAGCGGTAACCCGCCGGGGGCAACGACCGGTGTCAATCTTGAGCAGCTCGCCATCATTCCGACCTACGCCCAGAGTTTTGCCGAGGGGCGCGTTCGAGTCGGGGTGAGCCCGATCATCAGTTATCAACGTTTCAAAGCTGAGGGACTGGGTGATTTCGCTGGCTTCAGCGTTGCACCGGAGTACGTTAGCGACAACGGTACGGATTCGACTTGGGGATATGGAGGTCAGGTCGGCTTCCAGGCGGACGTTGCGGACGGTGTTACCGTCGGGGCGAACTATCGTTCCAAGATCCGTAATGGCGATTTTGACGACTATCGAGGGCTTTTCGCCAATGGTGGAGAGTTCGATATCCCCTCTACCTACGGGCTGGGCGTTTCGGTAGATGTGACTCCCGCCATCACCGTATCGGCCGATTACCAGCGCATCAATTACTCTGATGTCGATGCTATTTCAAATCCGGGATCCAACCTCTCCTTGGGGCCAGAGGGTGCACTTGGTGCAAGCAATGGGGCAGGTTTCGGCTGGCGCGACATCAATGTCTTTAAGCTCGGTGCGCAGTTTGAAACAGGCAATGACTGGACCTGGCGTGTGGGCTACAACCGAGGTCAGAATCCGATTCGATCGAGCGACGTGACTTTTAACGTGATTGCGCCAGCCGTTATGAAACACCACTATACGCTTGGCTTTACCAAGGCCTTTGGCGAGCAGCATGAGCTGAGTTTTGCAGCCATGTACGCCCCAAGCCAGAGTGTGACTGGCCCGAACATGATGAACCCGGCGCAGGACATCAAGATCGAGATGAAGCAGTACGAGCTCGAGATCGGGTACGCGTACCGGTTCTGATCGGGAGGCCCGGGGCGGTCGCCTGACCGCCGCGGGGCTTTGGTATTGCGCGCCTGGGAGGGGCGCGCCGGTCTTGAGGGGAAGGCCGGATCCGCCAGGGAGGGCGGGTGATTCTGGAGTTCGTGACGCACCGGGGGGTGCATTCCGGGCCCTTCTTCCTGCCGAGCATTCCGCTCGAACCTATTAGTGAATTCAAAGGAGGATGCCATGCGAGCAATCCACGCCTTGCGCGGGAGCGTCCGTGCGGTCGGCATGGTCGCGGCGGTTGCGCTGTTCGCGGCGAGCCAGACCGTGGCGGCCGATACCTATCGCCCGTTTGTACTGGCCTACACCGAATCGGGGACCGATGTCTCCGGCGAGGCTGCCAGTGTGCGGGAACGCCTGGAGGGGGCCGATTTCCGGTTTCTGGGCGAATACCCCGTCAGCAATGACCGACACGTGGTCGTGGTCACCCACGATGACCTGCTGTCCGTCGCCGGCTCGGAGGAGCGGGGTGGTTATATCGCCCCGATCCGCGTGGCCGTAACCGCGGTCGATGGCGAGCTGCAGGTGAGCTACAACAACCTGGAGTACTTCCGTCACGCCTATCGCCTGGATCGTCCGGTAACGGGTGTTGCCAACCGCCTGTCCAGCACTCTGGGTGCCGAACGCGAGTACGGTTCCGAGGACGGGCTGAGCGAACGTGATCTCAGCCGTTATCGCTATACCTTTGGCATGGAGCGCTTTGATGCCCCGTACGAGCTGGCGAGTCATGGCTCCCGGCGGGCGGCGCTGAACGAGCTGGATGGCAATCTCGCATCCCGTGTCGCCGGGGTCAGCGAGGTCTACCGGGTGGACATCCCGGGGCAGGACGTCACCGTGATCGGCGTGGCCGTGCGCGAGGCCGACGGGGCCGACCAGGACTCGGCCGACCTGCACCAGCTCGGCATCGTGGATGTGGGCGAGTTCCGCCATACCGCGACCGTGCCGCTGGAGATCATGGTCCGCGGGGGCGAGGTGGAGGCGCTGCACATGCGCTTCCGCAAGGCGCTGCATTTCCCGGATCTGCGGATGCTGGGGGACAACAGCTTCATGCGTCTGCGCAGCTCGCCCGGCGCGCTGGAGGAGACCCTGAAGGCGGTCGCCGGCCACCAGGAGCAGGAAGATAGCGGATTCGAGTGGTAACCCCGCTATAATCCGTTCGCGCCATGGAATGGCGCAAGGGGTGGCGGAATTCCCGCGTACCCCACTCAAGAACCCCGGTCTGCCGGGGTTTTTTTACGGCCCGGGCACGCAGTTGTTTTATGCTCCCGCAACACTCGCGGCAGGATGCACATCCATGAAATCGATGAAGATCGCCAATATTGGCGAGATCCGCAACGAACTCAACAAGTACAAGAAGGGCAAGAAGCTCGATATCCATCAGTTCAACCAGGTCGCGCGCCTGGCCTGGCTCGGCAAGATCGTGATGCAGCCGCTGGATCTGGAGGATGCCGAGTGCAAGTCCTTCCTGGTCTACATCCAGGAGCCGGAAGAGCTGGCCGCGCACTTTCTCGACACCGACCAGGAGCTGTCCGGCGGCATCCATATCATCGACGGCGAGCAGGCCATGGCCATGGTCGAGATCATGCGCAGTGGGGTCGAGGAACGTGCCAAGCTGTACGAGGATCTCTCGCGCAGCGACTTCTATTTCCGTTACTTCTACCAGCCCGGCCAGGAGGACAAGGCGGACGATCCCGCTGCCGGCCAGGACAAGACCGAGGGCTGACACTTGGTCGCATCGACGGTGACCCCGGAGTGGATCGACGCCGGGGCTCGCTCCGCCGAGGAACTCCACGCGCTGTATGCGGGGCTGGCGAGCATGACCTCGCCGGACGCCCCCCCGCGCGTACTCTGGACGCACGCCCGCGAGCCACATATATCGGTCGGCGCCAGCCAGGATGCCGCGTCCGATCTGGACCTTGCGGCCTGTGCGGAGCAGGGCGTCCCGGTGGTGCGACGCCCGCTGGGCGGTGGCTCGGTCTGGGTGGATGCCGATCAGGCCTGTTTCTTCCTGATCCAGCCGCGTCATGTCCTCGCTCGGGGGCATCGCCACTTGTTCGCCATGGGCCTGGGCATTGCGATGGATGTCCTGCGTGAGGTTGGGCTGGAGGGCGTGGAGGCGCGGGGTCAGGATGTCTGGGTCCAGGGGCGCAAGATCATGGGCACCGGCGCGGCCACGCTCGACGAGGGCTGCGTGTTCGGGGCCAGCTTCCTGCGGCACTTCCCGGTCGAGCGTTTTCTCGCCTGTGTCCATGCCCCTAGCGAGGGCTACCGCGACTGGCTGCGCCCGGCGCTGGAGACCGGCATGACGGATTGCGCCCGTCAGTGCCCGGAGCCGCCCGAGCCCGCGCAGGTCGAGGCCGCCCTGCGCGCGGTCCTGGAGCGCCGTTTCGGCGTGCCGGTGCGGGTGATCGAGCCGGACAGAGACACCATCGAACAGTGGCTGGCGGCCGGGCGCGAGGAGCTCGAGGATCTGGCCGACGGGCAGGGGGCGCCTGCGGTGCGCGACGGGATCCGCGTGAACCGCGACAACCACGTGTTCGAGACCCGCGGGGCCTGTGGGCGCCTGCGTCTGCACGTCGAGGGCTCGCACATCGCACGGGTCTGGTGCGAGGACCCGGCGACCACCGCCATCCTCGAGGAGCACCTGATTGGCGAGTCCCCGGAGCGCCTGCGCGTGCGCTCGCGCCTGAACGGCCAGCTCGATGCCCGCATGGTCGACGAGATCAGTGCCCGCATCGACGGGCTCTATCGCGGAATCGCGGCGGCCTGACCCGCCCATTTCGTTACCCACGAA
The DNA here is from genome assembly GCF_000381225.1 of Thioalkalivibrio sp. ALMg3. Classification (NCBI taxonomy): domain Bacteria; kingdom Pseudomonadati; phylum Pseudomonadota; class Gammaproteobacteria; order Chromatiales; family Ectothiorhodospiraceae; genus Thioalkalivibrio; species Thioalkalivibrio sp. ALMg3. The sequence continues at coordinate 234,030 of NZ_KB906219.1, forward strand.
CGCCGGAGATGCCGTATGTCCGAACCGACGATCGAACGCCGCCTGGAGAAACGCGTCATCCTGATGACGCAGGATGCCGGCTTGACCGAGCGCATGCAGGCCCAACTGCCGCAGGGCTGGCAGTTGCACCGGGTGACCGACCTGGATGAGCTCGGTCCGTGGAACGAGATCCTGCTGTATCGCTTCCTGCTGCTGGATCTCGACGAGATCGAGGCCTTCGACCCGCTGGACGTGATCCGGATGCTGCGCATGGAATACCAGATCAATCTTCCGGTATTCTGCTTCGGCGGGGATCAGGACATCCAGGACGAGATGCGCCTGGCTCGCGCCGATCGTTTCTTCGGGCGCGACGAAATGATCGACAAGCTTCCCGAGTTCATTCGCCAGTACGACTGGTAACGGACCCCGGTCCGGCCCGAGGGTCGGACGCAGCGTTACAGGGAGATCGTGGCATGGAACCCATCATCCGGGTGCGCGAGCTGTACAAGGTCTTCGGGCCGAACCCGCAGGAAGGCCTGCGCCTGATCGAGGACGGCCTGGACAAGGACACCATCTTCGAGCGCACCGGCAACACGGTGGGCGTGAAGGACTGCAACCTCGATATCGCCGAGGGTGAGATCTTCGTGGTGATGGGGCTGTCCGGATCGGGCAAGTCCACCCTGGTGCGTCTGCTTAACCGCCTGATCGAGCCCACTGCCGGCACCGTGGAGGTCCGTGGGCGTGACGTCACGCGTATGAGCCAGCGCGATCTGATCCGGTTGCGCAGCGAGGACCTGGCGATGGTGTTCCAGTCTTTCGCCCTGATGCCGCACAAGACCGTGATCGACAACGCCGCGCTGGGTCTGGAGATCGCCGGGGTCGGCCGCACCCGGCGCCGTGAACGTGCCCAGGAGGCGCTGGACCAGGTGGGTCTCAAGGCCCATGCCCGCAGCTATCCGGATGAACTTTCCGGCGGCATGCAGCAGCGTGTGGGCCTGGCCCGTGCGCTGGCCACCGACCCCTCGATCATGCTGATGGACGAGGCCTTCTCGGCGCTGGACCCGTTGATCCGCACCGAGATGCAGGACCGCCTGCTGGACCTGCAGCGCGAACACCGACGTACGGTCGTGTTCATCTCCCACGATCTCGACGAGGCGATCCGGATCGGGGATCGCATCGCCATCATGCAGGGTGGCGAGGTAGTGCAGGTCGGTACGCCGAAGGAAATCATCACGCACCCAGCCAACGAATACGTGCGCTCGTTCTTCCACGGCGTGGACATCACCCAGGTATTCCAGGCCTGCGACATCATGGACAGCGAGAACATCCCGGTACTGGATGCCGATACCACGGCCGGTGAGGCGCGCAACCGCATTGCCCACGTGCCGGGTAACGAGGCCGTGATCGTCGATGCCGGCGGGCGCTTCCAGTCCGTCGTCCAGGCCAAGCGTCTGGGCGAGCTTACCTTGGATCGCGCCGCCAGCGAGGTCGCGGTGGAGGTGGAGCCGGTCCCCGAGGATACGGCGCTGGCCGACCTGCCGCGGCGGGCCGCGCAGAGCCCGGTATCCATCCCGGTGGTGGATGGCGAGGGCCGGTTCCGCGGCCTGGTGACCCTGCAGCGCCTGGTCGAGGCCCTGGACCGCAGCCGCAACGCGGCCGCCGCGAACGGAGATTACTGACATGGAAGGGCGCATCAATATCCCGGTGGGCGACTGGATCGAGAGCGGAGTCGACTGGATCCTCGATAACCTGGAGCCGGCGCTGGACGGTATTGCCTGGTTCCTGGGGCTACTGACCAATTCCTTCGAGGGGGCCTTGCTCGCGATCCCCGCCTGGCTGCTGGTGCTGGTGCTGGTGGGGCTTAGCTGGTGGCGGGTCAGCTGGCGCTTCGGCATCTTCGCTATCGTGGCGCTGGGCCTGATCCTCGGGATGGACCTGTGGGAGCCCACCATCAAGACGTTGTCGCTGGTGCTGGCGGCCACCGCCGTGGCGCTGGCGATCGGCATGCCGGTCGGGGTCGCGATGGCGCGCAGCGACTGGCTCGAGGCCTCGATTCGTCCGGTGCTGGATCTGATGCAGACCATGCCTCCGTTTGTCTACTTGATCCCCGCCGCAATCTTCTTCGGGCTGGGCACGGTGCCCGGCGCGATCGCCACGGTGGTGTTCTGTATGCCGCCGGTGGTGCGTCTGACCAATCTCGGCATCCGCCAGGTAAACCGCGAGCAGATCGAGGCCGGGCTGGCCTTCGGTTGCAATCGGCGCCAACTCCTGACCAAGATTCAGTTGCCTCTGGCGATGCCGTCGATCATGGCCGGCATCAACCAGACCATCATGCTGGCGCTCTCCATGGTGGTGATCGCGTCGATGATCGGTGCCGGCGGGCTTGGCAACACCGTGCTCACCGGTATCCAGCGGCTCGATGTCGGGCTGGGGTTCGAGGGCGGCCTGGGGGTCGTGATCCTCGCCATCCTGCTCGACCGGATCACTCAGAGCGTAGGACTGCGGCGCAAGGCGAGCAGTTGACCGGCCCTCGCGTCGCGCTATCCGTTTCACTCGAAGGAAGGAGTAGCACGATGAACAAGACACTGACTTCAACCCTGCTGGGCGGCGTGCTGGCCGCCTCCATGGGCCTCTCCACGGCCCAGGCCGACGATATCCAGATTGGCTGGACTGCATGGTCCGATGCCGAATTCGTGACCCGGCTGGCCGAGCGCGTCATCGAGGACGAGATGGGTTACTCGGTGGAGCTGATCCAGACCGATATCGCCCCGCAGTACCAGGGTCTGGCCTCCGGCGACATCGACATGATGCTGATGGCCTGGCTGCCAGGGACCCACGCCGACTACATGGATCGTGTGGGTCAGGACGTGGTGAACCTGGGGCCGCTGTATGGCAACGCCCGCCTCGGCTGGGTGGTGCCGGACTATATCCCCGAGGACGAGCTTGGCTCCATCGAGGACCTGAAGAAGGACTCCGTACGGGACAAGCTGAATGGCCGCATCACCGGGATCGACCCGGGCGCGGGCCTGACGCGGTTGTCGGAAGAGGCCATGGAGACCTACGGCCTGGATGGCTACAACCTGCAGATCTCCTCCGGGGCGGGTATGACCTCCGCGCTGGAACGCGCCATCCGTCGTGACGAGTGGATCGTGGTGACCGGCTGGAGCCCGCACTGGAAATTCGGCGCCCATGATCTGCGTTACCTCGAAGACCCGGAAGGTGCCCTGGGCAGCTTCGAACGGATCCATGCCCTGGCTCGTGAAGGCTTCGCCGAGGAGTACCACGACGTGGCGATGATGATCTCGCGTATGCACCTGGATCTCGAGGTCCTGGAAGACGCGATGTTTTACGCCCAGGAAAACTCCTACGCGGAGGCCGTGGATCGCTTTATCGAGGACAACCCGAAGTACGTGCAGTACTGGGTGACCGGTGTGATCGACTGATCACCGCAGGCCATGGCCATGCCCGAAAGCCCCGCTCCGGCGGGGCTTTCTTCGTCTGGGGCCCCGACTCCATTGTTAACCACGAAGCGCACGAAGATACGAAGAAGGGCCAAGGCGGTTGCACCACGGAGGACACAAACAGTACGCAGAAGCCCGATTCGGGGGCGAGCGACGGGTCGATCGGAACACCTTGTCGGCATTCTCCGGTCACCATGAAGACGCCCCTCCCTCGGCATCCCGGAAACCGCGCAGCGGTTATCCGGGATCGCCACTGCTGGAGATCACCCGGACGTCCGGGGCTCGCCCGGGAGATCCCGGCTCTCCGCTTCGCTGCGGCCGGGATGACGAGGGGGTATGCGGCCGGGGATGACGAGGGGCGTGCGGCCGGGGATGACGGGGGCGTGCGGCAGGAGATGGCAATGGACGGTTGTGGCTGGACCCGAAACGCGAAAGGCCCCGGGCAGGTTGCCGCGGGGCCTTTCGCTGTTGCCGTCCCCGATGGAGCGGGGCCGCGCTGGCCGGACTGGATCAGCCGATCCAGGCGTGTTCCAGCACGTCGATGCGGACCTTCTCGTGGAAGGTCTCGCCATTGCCCTCGATCACCAGGTCGCCAATGCGGGTGCCGGCGGTGTCGTAGCTGAACTTGCAGTCGAAGGTGCCCGGCAGGGACACGCTGCCCTCGCACAGGGTCTCGCCTTCCACGGAGAACGAGCACTGGGCGCTGCCGGAGCCGTTCAGCACGGCCTGCAGCCGGAATTCCTCGTTGACCGGACGGCGGTAGAAGTTCGGGTCGCGGTTCGGGTTGTACTGCAGGTTGTTCAGCTTGACGAGCTTGACAAGTTTCATACCGGGTCCTCTATTGAAGCGCTGAATCCGAGTGACGGGCGCATCCGCAAGACCAACCCCGCTGCCGTGGGGCGTTTGGTTCATGCAAGTGCGCAGGTTCGATAGAATAGAAACAGAGAATGATACAACAAAGCCTGCGGGAACACGATTGGCGGCCCGCCCAACGCGCAGCAGGGTAACGCCGCCCCCGCGCATACACCAGTCCCGGCCCCGCGGTCAGTCCCGACCCCGCGGTCGACATCGGAGATCCCATGAAGAACCTGATCAACCGCATCCGCGGTGTGGAACGCGACGTCATCGAGAAACCGGGGGACGCGGGTGACGCCCCGTTCTACAAGCCCCAGCGCGACGAGATCGAGATCTTCAAGGCGGCCTACTCGAAGCGCCTGCCGGTGATGCTCAAGGGGCCGACCGGTTGCGGCAAGACCCGCTTCCTGGAGCACATCGCCCACGTCCTGGGCCAGCCGCTGGTGACGGTGTCCTGCCACGAGGACCTGACCAGCTCCGACCTGGTCGGGCGCTTCCTGCTGGAGGGCGAGGAAACCGTCTGGCAGGACGGCCCGCTGACGCGCTCGGTCAAGGAGGGTGCGATCTGCTACCTCGACGAAATCGTCGAGGCGCGCACCGACACCACCGTGGTGATCCACCCGCTGACTGACCACCGCCGCCAGCTCCCGCTGGACAAGAAGTCGCAGATCATCGATGCGCACGAAGACTTCATGCTGGTGATCTCCTACAACCCGGGCTATCAGACCGTACTGAAGGACCTGAAGCCCTCGACCAAGCAGCGCTTCGTCGGTATCCACTTCGACTACCCGGAGGAGGACGTCGAGCGCGAGATCGTGGCCAAGGAATCCGGTGGGCTGGACGCCGATCGCGTGGAGAAGCTGGTCGCCGCCGGGCGCAAGGCGCGCGCGCTGAAGGATCACGGTCTGGAAGAGGCCACCTCCACCCGTGCGCTGGCCTACGCCGGCGAACTGATGCAGGCGGGCTTGAGCCCGCGTGTCGCCTGCCGCGCCGCGATGATCGCCCCCATCACCGATGACCCCGAGCTGATCCAGGCACTGGAGGAGATCTTCGACGCCCACTTCCCCGAGTCCGAAGCCGCGTGAGCGATACCGCAACCAACGGCGGCGCGAAACCGGAGGCGGAAGAGCTCGTCGAGATCGAGGAGATCCTCCAGCACCTGGAGGACATCAGCTTCGTCGCCCATCGCGACACCAAGGAGGCCCTGCCGACCATCCGGCCGTTCGGTGCCACCATCGCGCGGCGCTGGATCGAGACCGCGCGCGACCTGTTCTTCCATGACCGCGAGTCGGGCAAGAGTTTTATGCGCCACTCGGCGCGACTCGCCGAGCACATGCAGACGGTGGAGCTGTGGCTGGAGCAGGCGGCCCGCTTCAAGGAGTGGGTCAATTCCAACTATGCGCTGGAAGGCTTCATGGCCCAGGCCGATCGCGTGTACGGCGCCTGGGGCGAGGCCGGCGAACGCGAGTGGGCCGAGATCGGCCTGCGCTGGTGCGCACGCAGCCTGCCCGATGCCCGGGCCTATTTCGAGACCGACTTCGAGAAGCTCGCCGGCGGGCGTGGCATCGACGGCCTGCGCGCGCTGATCGAGCCGGCCGAGACCCTGTTCGACGAACGCGGCCTGACTCTGGACGCCTACCTCGAGGGCGCCCCGATCGCCCGCAACCTGGTCGGCGACCAGGGCCTGCTGTCGTGGGCGCGGCGCGGCGCGGACCTGCTGAAGGCCGGGCGCTCGCGCGGCGAGGCGTACTTTCGCCTGGAGAGCGACGAGAGCCTGAAGCTGCTGCTGGAGGCGTTGCCGGGCTTTCGCCCGCGCATGCACGGGCGCTTCCTGCGCCTGGTGCTGATGGCCTGGCTGGACGCCGACATCCCGCTGGCGGACTCCAGCTGGAAGCCGGGCGAGGGCCGCCCGATGCTGGAGACCGATGGCCGGCGCCTGTTCATGCCGGCGGTGATGGATTCCCGCGAGGAGGCCATCGTCGCCACCCAGCACGCGGCCGCGCATCTGGCCTTCGACACCTATGCGCACACCGACGTCGAACGGCTGTTCGAGCGCGCGGGCGCCGAGCATCCGCCGCTGGACGACAAGTCGCGCATCACCTGGCGCCCGCTGTTCGCGCCATTCGAGGCGCGCATGTTCCGCTTCCAGGTGCTGTTCGACCTGGCCGAAGACCTGCGCGTGAACGCGCGCCTGGCCCCGCGCATCCCGAATTTCCTGCCGCGCCTGGTGGAGCTTGCCCGGGCCCACGAGCGTCCGGAGGGTGCGGCCGGCAGCTACTACGATTTCGCCCTGCGCGCCCACCAGGCCCTGCTACGGGGCGAGCCGCAGGACCCGCGCCTGGCGCGGATGCTGGAGCCGGACGCCGATATCGTCACTGCCTGGTCCGTGGGCGAGGAGCTGTTCGCCGACGAGGCCTTCCCCGAGATCACCATCGAGGAGCGCGCCGAGGCCTATCTGCCCGGGCTGTCGCTGAACCAGTCGCTGCCCGTCTACCCGCAGCGCAAGCGCGACGGCAGCCTGGCTGATTTCCGCGACCACGAGGCGCACGACGAGCACAAGCTCGAGCACCAGAAGCAGGAAGAACAGCCGCAGCAGGCCCCGGAGCAGGCACAGAAGGACCCGGACGCGGATATCCAGACCCCGCAGCAGGAGACCTCCGGCACCGGCGGGCGCATCGGCACCGGCATCCCGCAGCCGGCCCAGGTGGCCAAACGCGCCGCGCCCTACACCCCGCGGAAGGACGGCATCCCGTATCCGGAGTGGGACTACCGCGAGCAGCGCTACATCTCCGAGTGGGTGAACCTCTACGAGCGCGTGCTGGACGACGAGAACCCGGAGCTGGCGGCGACCATCCTGTCCGAGAACGCGGACACCCTGAAGCGTCTGACCCGCGGCCTGGAGATGCAGCGCCCGATGCGCCTGGCGCCGCAGCGCAAGCAGCTGGACGGCGACGAGCTGGATACCGAAGCGGTGATCGACTACATCGCCGACAAGAAGGCCGGGCTCTCGCCCAAGGCCTTCATCTACCGCCGCCGCGCGGTGCAGCATCGCGACACTTCGGTACTGATGCTGGCGGACATGTCCACCTCCATCATGGCGCGCCACCCAAGCGGGCAGGGCAAGATCGTCGACCGTGTGCGCGAAGGGATGATGCTGTTCGCCGAGGCCATCGAAAAGGTCGGCGACCCCTACGCGCTCGCCGGCTTTGCCTCCAAGCAGCGCGACCAGGTCAACTACTACTGGTTGAAGGATTTCAACGAGGACTTGAACGACACCGTGCGCGCCCGCATCGCCGGGGTGTCCGGGCGCCTGGCCTCGCGCATGGGGGCGGGCATCCGTCACTCGCTGGAGGCGTTCAAGCGCAACTCCAGCCAGCGCCGCCTGTTGCTGATCCTCACCGATGGGCGCCCGGCCGACTACGACGATGGCGGTGACCAGCGCTATCTGCACGAAGACACCCGCATGGCGATGAAGGAGGCGGTGGATGCCGGTATTCACCCCTTCTGCATCACCCTGGACCCGTCCGGGTCCGAGTACCTGCCGGCCATCTTCGGCCCCGGGCACTACACCATCATCGACCACGTGGACGAGCTGCCGCGCCGTCTGCCCGAGATCTACCTGAGGCTGCGCCAGTGAATGCCACCCCCGAAGCCATCGCTCCGGCCGCCACAGCCCCGGGGTCGGAGCGCGCCCCGGCCCGTCGCCACGCGACCCTGCTGCATGCGCCGCGCTATCGCGGGCACAGCTACGGCGACAACCATCCCCTCGGTATCCCGCGTGTCTCGCTGACCATTGACCTGATCGAGGCCTATGACGCGATCACCCCCGGGGAGATGGCCGTCACGCGCCGTGCGCAGCCGGCCGAGCTCGAATGGTTCCACACCCGCGAGTACGTCTCCGCGATGCAGCGCGCCGAGGCGCTGGGCAAGGTCTTCCAGCGCTACCGCGACCGCCACAACATCGGCAACTTCGAGAACCCGTTCTTCGCCGGCTTCTTCGCCACCCCGGCCACTGCCACCTTTGGCTCCATCCAGGGCGCCGAGGTCGTGCTGGGCGGGCAGATGGCCTTTAATCCGGCTGGCGGCATGCACCACGCCGCTCCCGACCAGGCGCGCGGGTTCTGCTACTTCAACGACCCCGCGCTCGCGATCCTGCGCCTGCGCCAGGCCGGCCAGCGGGTGCTCTATCTCGACATCGACGCCCACCACGGTGATGGCGTCGAGGCCGCGTTCACCGACGACCCGGATGTCCTCACCGTCTCCCTGCACATGGACACCGAATACGGCTACCCCTTCCAGGGCGGGCGCATCGAGGACACGGGCCCGCTCGGCAATGCGGTGAATGTGCCACTGCCGAAGGAGACCAACGACACGGAGTTCCGCGCTGCCTTCACCCGGGTCTGGGACGCGGTACGTGATCGCTGGCAGCCGGACGTGATCGTCGTCCAGGCGGGCACCGATGCCCTGCTGCCGGATCCGCTCGGCAAGTTCGGGATCTCCACCCAGTGCTTCCTTGCCTGTATCGACGACGTGATCGAAACCAGCCCGCGCCACGCCGATGGCACGCCGAAGCTGCTGGTCCTCGGCGGTGGCGGCTATCACCCCCTCGCGCTCGCCCGCTGCTGGACCGGCGTCTGGGCCCTGCTGACCGGTCGCGACCTCCCCGCCGCGATCCCCGCGGCCGGCCAGGCCTTGCTGCGCGAGGTCGACTGGGACATGGACGAGGAAGAGGCGTGGTACGCGAACCTGTTCGTCTCCCGCCTGGACGCCGACCGTTCCGGCCCCGTGCGCCCCGAACTCGAGGACCGCCTGGAGCGGCTTTTCCATACACACCCGCTGTTGCGCGGGTAGTGAAGAGACGCTGACCCATCACCGGCCCGTGACTGCGGGCACAGACGATACCGAGCCTGGATTGTGGCTCCGCGTCTCCTGGGGCGCCCATCGGGTGTAAAGCTTTCCGACGGGGTTTCGGGCCGGTTTCCCGAAAAATGTCGGAATGGTTTACACGAGGTCCTTCGCGGCGAATCGGGTTTGCGAAAAACTCGCGATCAAACAGGTCTTTAGCGGCTTTGGCGCGTGTCTTGCTTCGTAGTTGCTCGAGAGGGCGAAAGGCGCCCTGAGCGGTCAACAGGCCGGGAGCCGGAGGTGAGTGTGATGCGCAAGTGGTGGAGTAAACAGGTGGTGGTGCTAGCGGGCGTAATGCTCGCAGGCTCGGTGGCGAACGCGGCCATTATCGAGCTTCCGGACGTCGACGAGACCTATGACGGGATCCCGGTCGCCATTCAGTACAACGATTTCTATTCTTACTCCGGCTCGTTGCTGAACCAGTGGGGTTTCCTGTCCAATGACCAGTTTACCGGGCAGGGCACCGGCACGCTGGATCTGATTGTGGGCACGGGTGCTGGTGGCGCGGATAACCAGGGTATCGGGCCCGGCGGCAGCTACAATTTCGAGGACCCCATGCCCTTGCCGGGTGGCGGTACGACCGACTTCACTGGTGACTGGGGGCTGGGCACCCAGGCCAACGGGCCTGTGCTGGTGGACAACCTCCTGGCGTACCTGGATGCGATTAACCCGGGGGCCACAATCCCCACGTTCATCTTCGATCACAACCAGACAGGCTCAGCCCCCGATCTGTGGGTCCAGGCCGAGGTCTTTATCTACGACCCCGTCACCGGGGAACGCGTGGCTCGCTGGATCTTTGACGACGGCAATGGCGGCCCGGTTCTCTCGCCCGGCGAGGTCGAGGTGATTGGCGATTCGGGCGAGGTGTACGAGGCCGATGCCAACAAGGGAAGCGGCAAGCTGGACTACATCGTGTTTGCCCCGACCATGGATCTCGGCCTGTTCTCCGGCGAAGGCTATCTGTTCGGGATCGATTTCTTTATGGACGACCTGAACAATGGCTTCGAGGAGCTTTATCTCAGCGGTCGGTTCGCCACCACGACCGAGGTTCCGCTCCCTGGGCCGGTCTGGTTGATCGGGCTTGGGCTCGTGATGCTGGGGGCCTTCCGCCGCTATCGGCATTCGGCCCCGGGCCTGTAGCCTCCGCTGCTTTCCTCTGCCGCCCCCTGGCTTCCGGCTCGGGTCGGCCTCTGCCCCGCGCCCTGGCACATGCCAGGGCGCGGCTGTTTGTGCGGCCGTACAATGCCGCCGGTAGTGGCCCGCTCGCGTTGCGGGTTTTCGCAAATCCCGTCCGCTGACGTACGATTCTCCCCCTCATCGGGTGGGTGAGGGTTCGGGGCTTCCCTGAGTCCGTCACCAGGGACCCGCGACCAATCGAGGAGACGCATGCAGCCCGTGCAGAAACTGATACCCGGATACGCCAATGCCAAGGCGACGCGTCGTTACGCAGAGCAGTTCGTGTCCGAGGGCAAGGCCGCCGAGGGGCATTACAGCGAGTTCTCGCGCGCGAAGATGCGCCTGTCGAGCCTCGGGATCGGCACCTTCGGCGGGGCAGCCACCGCCGAGGTCGACGCGCAGATCTCCGCGATCGTTGCGCGTGGCCTGGCCGAGGGCGTCAACGTGGTCGATACCGGCGCGCACTACCGCTACGGCCGGTCGCTGGCCGCGGTGGGGGCTGGCGTGCGTACCGCGCTGGAGGCCGGGGTTCCGCGCGAGGCGATGTTCCTGATCTCCAAGGGCGGCTTCCTGACCCTGCGCGGTGGGCCTCCGGAGGACATGGAGGCCTGGTTCCAGCGCGAGATCGAGGCCCAGGGCATGGGCACGAAGGATGATCTGGCCAAGGGCGCGCATCTGCTGACGCCGGAATACCTCCACTACCAGATGGAGCTGTCACGCTCGCTGATGGGGGTGGAGACGCTGGACGCGTTCCTGATCGACCAGCCCGAGGTGCACATCCACGAGATCGGCAAGGAGCCGACCAACCGCAAGCTGGAGCCCGTGTTCGAGATGCTGGAGCGGGCGGTACTCGAAAAGAAGATCCGCACCTACGGCATCTCCACCTTCGAGGGCTTCCGCGAGGAGACCGACGCGGCGGTGTTCCAGTCGCTCACCTCCATGCAGGGCCTGGCCGAACGCGCCGCGCAGACGGTGACCGGCGACGACCATGCGCGGCACCACTTCAAGATCGCCATGCTGCCGTTCAACCAGGTGATGCTGGAAGGCTTTACCCGCTTCAACACCGCGACCGGGCAGGGCAATGTGGCCAGCCCGCTGCAGGCCGCGCACCAGCTGGAGGTGTACATGATCGCCTCGCATTCCATGCTGAAGGGGCATCTGGCGAAACAGTCGGTGGAGGTGGTCGAGCAGCAACTGGCGAGCCTGCCCAACCCGGCGCAGCGCGCGTTGCAGTTCAACCGCTCCACGCCGGGTCTGGGCACCTCGCTGGTCGGCATGAGCACGCCGGAACACCTGGACGACATGCTGGCGGTGATGCGCGAGCCGATGATGGACAAGAAGGCCTATCTCGGCATGTTCAAGAAGGCCGAGGAGTAACCAGGATCCTCGCCCTTCCTTGTAGGAGCGTGCTTGCACGCGAAGCCCCTGCCAAAGCCGGATGCGGGCAGGGGCTTCGCCGGAAAGCCGGTTCCCACAAGGTTCCGGCAGAGATTTCATGTACAAGGGTATGCCATGCAGGTTGATCTGAAGGCCCTCGAATTCCCCGCGATCCAGCGTCTGCTGGAGCGCCTGACTGCCACGCCCTATGGCGCCGACGCCGCGCGCGGGCTGGAACCGGCGCCGAATCTGGATGCGGCGCGGGCGCTGCAAAAGGCGGTGACCGTCGCACGCCAGCGTCTGGATGCCGGCACGCTGCCCCGGCTGGGCCAGCTGCCGGATGTGCGTGCCGCGCTGCGCCAGGCGGCCAACCCCGGTTCGGCCTTGCCGGTACAGGCCCTGCACAATCTCCAGGTCATCATGCGCCAGGCTCGTGAACTGGCGGATCAGTTGGCCGACACCCCGGAGATCTATCCGGCGGATCTGAACAAGCTGTACCCACCCGAGGCGCTGGAACAGCGCCTGGCTGCCTGCCTGAACCCCGGCGGCTCGCTGCGCGAAGACGCCAGCGCCGAGCTGGTCGAGGCCTTCGGGCAGCGCGGGCGGCTGCGTGACGAGGTCGAGGCGGTGGTGAAAAAGCGCCTGGCGGACTCCGATCTTGCGCAGAAGGGCGAGGATGCGCTGAAGGTGCAGTGGCACCAGGAGCGCGCAGTCATGGTGCTGCGCGGCGACGCGGCCGGGGCGGTCAAGGGTGTGCGTCGGGGCACCGCGATGGGTGGGCGCGACCAGATCGTGGAGCCGATCGAGGCGGTCCCGTTGAACAACCAGCTCGATACGGTCAACAGTCAGATCAACACCGAACAGCAGCGTCTGTTGCGCGAGCTGACCGATGGGGTGCGCCAGCATGGCGAGCCGTTGGACCTGATGCTGACCGCGCTGACCTGGATTGATCTGGCCTCGGCCGCCGCACAGCTTTCGGCGCAGATGAATGCCCACGCCCCGAGGCTGGAGCCCGAGGCCGGCGTGGAGCTGATCGAGGCCTACCACCCGCTGCTGCTGTTGCAGTTCGCCGAGGGGAACGGCCCGCAGCCGGTTCCCCTGTCGATCCGGCTGGATGGCGAACAGCCGCTGTTGCTGATTACCGGGCCGAACACCGGCGGCAAGACGGTCGCGCTGAAGACCCTGGGCCTGCTGGTCACCATGGCCTGGTGCGGGCTGCATATCCCGGCCGAGCAGGACTGCCGCATCGGCCGTTTTGATCGGGTCATGGTCGATGTCGGTGACCACCAGAGCCTGTTCCACCATCTGTCGACCTTCGCCGGGCATGTGGAGGTGCTCAAGCGGATCCTCGACCATGCTGGCTCCGAAAGCCTGATCCTGCTGGACGAGCTGGGTACCGGTACCGACCCCGACGAAGGTGCAGCCCTCGCCATGGCGATGCTGGACGAGCTGCGCGCCCGCGGTACGCGCGGGATCGTGAATACCCACCTGGCACCGCTGAAGGACTACGCGGCGCAGCATGCGGGCATCGTGAATGCCTCGATGCAGTTCGACGCGGAGACCCTCTCGCCCACCTATCGGTTGCTGATCGGCGAGCCGGGGGTCTCCTTCGGGTTGACCATCGCCGAGAAGAACGGCCTGCCACCGCAGCTGGTGGCGCGGGCCCGCGAGCATTTCGCCGAGCTGCCCACCGCGCAGGCCGGGGGCGAGCACAGCTGACCTTGCCGCGCCCGCTCGGTTTGACGTCGGGGCCGCCCAAAAAGATCGCCACGTCGCTGCGCTCCTCGCGATGACGGTGCTCGCAACCCCGTCATTGCGAGGCCCCGCCAGGGGCCGTGGCAATCTCGCGGGACCGGCAGGCCGGCGGGGTCAGCCAGCCCCGTTTGCAGGTGGCTACATCGCTGGCTCCTCGCGACGTCTGCCGCGTGCCCATCCGCTTTATGGCGTGAAATGGGGGCGATTTCATATTAGGATGGTGGGCTATTTTGATTTGTGGTGCGTGATCACCCGACGATCGTGCACAAGCCCCCGGTAAGGAAGTCGACCACCATGTCCGAGTCCGCAAGCTCCGCCACCGCCATCACCGGCGCCGAAATCTTCTGTCGCAGCCTCCAGGCCGAGGGCGTCGAAGTCGTATTCGGGTATCCCGGTGGTGCGGTACTGCACATCTATGATGCGCTGTACCGGCAGGACAAGGTCTCCCACGTGCTGGTGCGCCACGAGCAGGGTGCGGTGCACGCGGCCGAGGGCTATGCCAAGTCCTCCTACAAGCCGGGCGTGGCCCTGGTCACCTCGGGCCCCGGCGCGACCAACGCGATTACCGGGATTGCCGATGCCTACATGGATTCGGTTCCGCTGGTGGTGTTCACCGGCCAGGTGCCGACCAGCATGATCGGCAACGACGCCTTCCAGGAAGTGGATACCGTGGGGATCACGCGTCCCTGCGTGAAGCACAACTTCCTGGTCAAGGACGTGAAGGACTTGGCGACCACGATCAAGAAGGCCTTCTACGTGGCGACCACCGGGCGCCCCGGCCCGGTGGTGGTCGATATCCCGAAGGACGTGACGGCCGATACCTGCGTGTTCGAGTACCCGGAGAGCATCCACATGCGCTCCTACAACCCGACCACGAAGGGGCATACCGGCCAGATCCGCAAGGCGGTGGACCTGATCCTGTCGGCCAAGCAGCCGATGATCTACACCGGCGGCGGCGTGATCCTGGGGCGTGGCTCCGAGGCCCTGACCGAGTTCACCCGCCAGCTTGGCTATCCGATCACCAACACCCTGATGGGGCTGGGTGGCTATCCGGCGTCGGACAAGCAGTTCCTGGGCATGCTGGGCATGCACGGCACCTACGAGGCCAACATGGCCATGCACCACGCGGATGTGCTGATCGCCATTGGCGCGCGCTTCGATGACCGCGTGACCGGCAACATCGAGAAGTTCTGTCCGCATGCGAAGATCGTGCATGTGGACGTCGATCCGTCCTCCATCTCCAAGAACGTGAAGGTGGATGTGCCGATCGTCGGCGAGGTGGAGCCGGTGCTGCGCGAACTGATCAAGGGCCTGAACGAGGCCGGCAGCAAGCCGGACGCCGAGGCCCTGGCCACCTGGTGGAAACAGATCGCGGAATGGCAGGCGCAGGACTGCCTGAAGTACGACCAGACCTCCGGGCTGATCAAGCCGCAGTACGTGGTGCAGAAGTTCTGGGAGCTGACCGAGGGCGATGCCTACGTGACCTCCGATGTCGGCCAGCACCAGATGTGGGCGGCGCAGTTCTATCGCTTCGACAAGCCCAATCGCTGGATCAACTCTGGTGGCCTGGGCACGATGGGCGTGGGTCTGCCGTTTGCGATGGGCGTGCAGTTCGCGCATCCGGAGGCGACGGTGGGCTGCATTACCGGCGAGGCCAGCATCCAGATGTGTATCCAGGAGCTGTCGACCTGCTTCCAGTACCAGCTGCCGCTGAAGATCCTGAACCTGAACAACCGCTACCTGGGCATGGTCCGGCAGTGGCAGGAGTTCTTCTATCAGGGCCGCTACGCCATGTCCTACATGGATGCGCTGCCGGACTTCGTGAAGCTGGCCGAGGCCTATGGCCACGTCGGTATCCAGATCACCCAGCCGGGCGACGTCGAGGGCGCGATCAAGGAGGCCCTGGCGCAGAAGGACCGCCTGGTGTTCATGGACTTCATTACCGACCAGTCCGAGAACGTGTATCCGATGATCCCGGCCGGTGCCGGCCAGAACGAAATGATCCTGGTCTGAGCCGGGTACAGGGAAGAGCCGTATGCGTCATATCATTAGTGTCCTGCTGGAAAACGAATCCGGTGCCCTCTCGCGGGTGGCCGGGCTGTTCTCCGCACGGGGTTACAACATCGAATCACTGACTGTCGCGCCGACCGACGACCCGTCGCTGTCGCGCATGACCATCGTCACCAGCGGTTCCGACGAGATCGTCGAGCAGATCACCAAGCAGCTGAACAAGCTGATCGACGTGATCAAGCTGCTGGACATGACCGCCTATCCGCACATCGAGCGCGAGATGGCGCTGGTCAAGGTGCGTGTGCCGGAGGCCGCCGAGCGCGAGGAGGTCAAGCGCCTGGCGGATATCTTCCGCGGCCGGATCATCGACGTGGCCCATGACAGCTACGTGATCGAGATCACCGGCGAGGGCTCCAAGCTGGACGCCTTCCTCGTGGCCCTCGACGCGTTTACTGTCCTGGAGGTCGTGCGCTCCGGCGTGATGGGCATCGCCCGGGGCGACGTCGCCCTGCAAATCTGAATCCCCGGGCCCGGCCCCCGTTGCGGGGGCGGGGCCCGTTTGTTTGCCATGGGCCCCGCTGGGGGCTGATATCAAGGAAATTGCGATGAATCTTTACTACGACAAAGACGCCGATCTCTCCATCATCAAGGGCATGAAGGTGGCCATCATCGGCTACGGTTCGCAGGGCCACGCCCATGCGAACAACCTGAAGGACTCCGGCGTGGACGTGACCGTCGGCCTGCGCGAAGGCTCCAGCTCGCGCGCCAAGGCCGAAGAGGCCGGCCTGACGGTGGCCGATGTCGATGTCGCGACCGCCGGCGCCGACCTAATCATGGTGCTGGCCCCGGACGAGTACCAGGCCGCGCTGTACCGCGATGTGCTGGAGCCGAACCTGAAGCAGGGCGCGACCCTGGCCTTCGCCCACGGCTTCGCGATCCACTACAACCAGATCGAGCCGCGCAAGGACCTGGACGTGATCATGATCGCGCCCAAGGCCCCGGGCCACACCGTGCGTTCCGAGTTCGTGCGTGGCGGCGGCATCCCCGATCTGATCGCCATCCAGCAGGACGCCTCCGGCAAGGCGCGCGATATCGCGATGTCCTACGCCTCGGCGATCGGCGGCGGGCGTACTGGCATCATCGAGACCAGCTTCAAGGACGAGACCGAAACCGACCTGTTCGGCGAGCAGGCCGTGCTGTGTGGGGGTGCCGTGGAACTGGTCAAGGCGGGCTTCGAGACCCTGACCGAGGCGGGGTATGCACCGGAGATGGCCTACTTCGAGTGCCTGCACGAGCTCAAGCTGATCGTCGACCTGATGTACGAGGGCGGCATCGCCAACATGAACTACTCGATCTCCAACAATGCCGAATATGGCGAGTACGTGACCGGCCCGAAGGTGATCAACGAAGAGTCGCGCTGGGCCATGCGCGAGGCCCTGCGCAACATCCAGAACGGCGAGTACGCCAAGCAGTTCATCCTGGAAGGCGCGATGAACTACCCGTCGATGACCGCCAACCGACGCCTGAACGCCGCCCACGAGATCGAGCAGGTCGGCGAGCGTCTGCGGTCCATGATGCCGTGGATCACGGCCAACCAGCTGGTCGACAAGTCCCGCAACTGATGCGAGGCCCTGCGATGGACATTCCGGTCTGTCGCAGGGCGTCCTCTCTCTCGAGCACCCGATGCTGTTTCCGCTAGCTCCCGAAGGCCGTCTGTTCGTCATCATCGCCGCGTGGATGACGGTGATTACGCTGCTGGTCGGGGAGGCGGAGCTGGGCCTGTTCATGGTGATCCTCACCGTGGCCCTGATGGGGCTGTTCCGGAACGTGCGGCGCAAGGCCCCGGCACCGGCCCTGGGCGTGATCGCCCCGGCCGATGGCACCATCGAGTCGATTACCGAGACCCGGGATCCGTTTACGAAAAAGCCGGCGGTCTGCATCCGCCTGCGTCAGCGCCGCCTGGGCGAATACAACGTGCACGCCCCGCAGGAGGCCGAAATTCGCGAACGGGTCTGGCCCGGCAAGGAGACCGACGAGGCGCCGGATGCCCAGTTGGAGGGGCGTCTGGCCTATGCGCTGGAGACCGACGAGGGCACCCGGCTGACCCTGGCACTCAGCGTCGATCACTGGCCCCGCATGGTGCGCATGCAGAACAACGTCCCTGGCAACCGCCTGGGACGCGGCAAGCGCATGGGCTTCGCCGGCTTTGGTGGTACCTTCGAGGTCTGGCTGCCGGTCGGCGCGCAGGTGATGGTCGAGCCGGGGCAGCGGGTCCTGGCGGGTTCGGCCTTGCTCGGCGGGTTACCCGAATCCGAGGCGACCGGGGACGACGAGAGCGCGGCGGAGGTGCTGCAATGAGTGCAGGGGACGAAGGCGACCGACGGACGGATCCCGAGCCGGACTACATCGAGGGCGAGGATACCGTCGCTGACGACCAGCCGCCCCATCGCCGGCGCCGGCGCGGGGTGTATCTGCTGCCCAACCTGTTCACCACCGGGGTGCTGTTCTCCGGGTTCTTCGCCATCGTCTCCGCGATCAACGGCGAATACATCACCGCCGCCATCGCGATTTTCGTGGCCATGGTGCTGGACACCCTGGATGGCCGCGTCGCGCGCATGACCGATACCCAGAGCGAGTTCGGCGCGCAGTACGACTCGCTGTCGGATCTGGTGTCCTTCGGTGTGGCCCCGGCGCTGGTGGTCTACCTCTGGCAACTGCACGACCTCGGCAACTTCGGCTGGGTGGCGGCGTTCTTCTTTGCCACCGCCGCGGCGCTACGGCTGGCGCGCTTCAACAGCCGGCTCGCGGTCAGCGACAAGCGTTTTTTCCAGGGGCTGCCAAGCCCCGCCAGCGCCGCGATCCTGGTGGGCATGGTCTGGGTGCTGGAGGACTGGGGCATCCCGGCGGAGCTGGCCGACCCCTATCTGGTGGGCATCCTGGTGGTCACCGTGCTCGCCGGGGCGGCAATGGTCAGCAACCTGACCTACTTCAGCTTCAAGGACATGGACTTCAAGCACCGGGTGCCTTTCCTGGCGATTGTCGGGGTGGTGCTGGCGCTGATGCTGCTGGCCCTGGATCCGCCCAAGGTCCTGCTGGCGGCCTTCGTCATCTATGCCCTGTCCGGACCGTTGCTGACCCTGGAGCGCTGGCGCCGGCATCGTCGCCGGGCGCCGTCGGGGGAGTAGCCGCGTGTTGCTGTCGGTGCGCCAGCGCCGCATCCTCGCGGACATGGGCATTCCGGTGTGGCGCTCGCGCATCGCGCTGGAGGACAAGACCGAGGCCGCGGCGCTTCCGGCGGAATCCGCCCTTGTGGCGGGCGAGCACGCCGAGGTCGTGGATGCCGGGGCGCCGGGCGCCGCGGTCGATACCCTGGACTGGGAGGCCCTGGAGGCGCGGGTGCGTGGCTGCCATGCCTGCGTCGAGCTGGCCCGCGAACGCACGCAGACCGTGTTCGGGGTGGGCGACCCGCGCGCGCGCTGGCTGTTCGTCGGCGAGGCCCCGGGTGCGGAAGAGGACCGCCGTGGCGAGCCCTTCGTGGGTCGTGCGGGGCAGCTGCTGGACAACATGCTGCTGGCGCTGGGCCTGGACCGGAGCCGCGATGTCTTCATCGCTAATCTGCTGAAGTGCCGCCCGCCCGGAAACCGTGACCCGAAACCCCAGGAGTCCGCGGCCTGCCGCGGGTTTCTCGATCGCCAGATCGAACTGATCCAGCCGGAGGTCATTGTGGCGCTGGGGCGTGTAGCGGCCCACGCCTTGCTGGCGACGGACGAGCCTCTCGGTCGGCTGCGTGGCACGGAGCAGCGCTACCAGGGCGTTCCTCTGATCGTGACCTACCATCCGGCCTACCTGCTGCGAAAGCCGGGTGACAAGGCCCGTGCCTGGCAGGACCTGCAGCGCGCCCGGACCTGTCTGTCAGAACCGCTCACTGATTGAGGGATTGGGAACCTTGGCCGAGTCGCCGGGTTCCGAACCAACGACACCTCGCCCCGTCCTTTCCTTCACTGCTGCTGGAGAAGCCTGCGTCATGAGTGCCGAACCCCGCGTCCAGCCCGAGTTGCGCCGCATGCAGGTGGCCGATGTGGAAGGCGTGATGCGCGTGGAGCGCGAGGCCTATGTGTACCCCTGGACCGCCCGCATCTTCGAGGACTGCCTGCGGGTGGGTTACGACTGCTGGGTGCTGGCGGTGGATGGTCGCCAGGTGGGGCATAGTGTGCTGACGGTGGCCGCCGGCGAGGCCCACCTGCTCAACCTTACGGTGGACCCGCGCTGGCAGGGCAACGGGCTTGGCCGTTTCATGGTCCGTCGCCTGTTTGACTATGTGTGCAGTCAGGACGCAGAGGCGTTGTTCCTCGAGGTGCGCCCATCCAATGTGGCGGCGGTGCAGCTCTACCGCTCCGAGGGTTTTGAGCATATCGGCACCCGTCCGCGCTATTACCCGCTCCCCAGCGGCCGCGAGGATGCCTGGGTGCTGACGCGTCGCTGCGCCGCGCCCGCCGGGTCTTGACTCGTCGGTTCAGCGCCGGAGTGTGAAGTCAGTCACAGCGTCGGGTGCAAAATCCGTAACCCGGTCGGGTTTTGCCGCCTTGGGTTCTCGTCCCGGGACCTCCGCGTTGTGACGGTCACCCCCCGGGTCTATGATCGAACTCGGTATTGGCCCCGACTCCGGATGAGGTAACCCATGTCCCGATCCCTACGTGCATTGTTTGTTTCGCTCCCCCTGGCGCTGCCGCTCCTGGCTACCGGAGGGCTTGCCCATGCCCAGCAGGCCTTCGGCTACGACGAGGCCGAGCGCCAGCAGGAGCTGCTGGAAGTCTGGTACGAGATCCGTGAAAGCAACGCACAGAAGGGCAATACGGCGGCGATGTTCGACGTGGGCATGGCGAACTACGCCGGGCGCGGCACGGCGGTGGACTACGATCAGGCCCTGCGCTGGTTTGCTCGCGCTGCGGATGCCGACCACGCCAGTGCGCATTACTATCTGGGTTACCTCTTCGCGACCGGCAAGGGCACCTCGGCCGACGCCGAACGCAGTCACGAACATTACTCACGCGCGGCGGAACTGGGTCATGCCGATGCCCAGTACTGGCTGGGCAGCCATCTGGCCAATGGCGAGCAGGATCCGGCCGCCGCACTCGAGTGGCTGGGCAAGGCGGCAGATCAGGGACTGCCTGCCGCGCAGTATTATGTGGGGCTGATGCACGAGAATGGTCAGGGCACCACGCGTGATCCGGCCGCCGCCGCGCGCTGGTATACCGCTGCAGCGGAGCAGGGCTACCGGCATGCCCAGATCGGGCTGGGTCGCCTGCACCAGAACGGTCGCGGGGTCGAACGTGATCTGGTGCAGGCGCATGTCTGGTACAGCATGGCGGACGACCGGGAACGCCTGGCCTCGCTGGAGACCCGCATGAACAACCGTGACCTGGTGACTGCCCAGGGGCGCCTCAAGGAACAGAACGCCGCGCTTCAGGCGGCCTCGGCGCGCTGATCGGGCAGCGCCGGAACCCATGCAAACGGCCCCGTTTTTCGGGGCCGTTTGCATGTTGGGCCCCCGGAAAGATGAACCGGACCCGCGCTTTCGCGTTAAACTTACGGGCTGATTCAAGCGGCCCGTATTCATGTCCTTTATCGAGGAAACCCGCCGACGCCGGACCTTCGCGATCATTTCGCACCCGGACGCCGGTAAGACCACCATGACCGAAAAGCTCCTGCTGTACGGCGGCGCGATCCAGCTCGCCGGTACGGTCAAGGGGCGCAAGTCAGCGCGCCATGCCACCTCCGACTGGATGGAGATGGAGAAATCGCGTGGCATTTCGGTCACTTCTTCCGTCATGCAGTACCCGTACAAGGGCCGCATGGTGAACCTGCTGGACACCCCGGGACACGCGGACTTCTCCGAGGACACCTATCGCACGCTGACCGCAGTGGACTCCGCGCTGATGGTGATCGACGCCGCCAAGGGTGTCGAGGAACGGACCATCAAGCTGATGGAGGTCTGCCGGCTGCGCGATACGCCGATCATGACCTTTGTGAACAAGATGGACCGCGAGGGCCGCGATCCGATCGAGTTGCTGGACGAGGTCGAGGAAGTGCTGAAGATCCAGTGCGCCCCGATCACCTGGCCGATCGGCTCGGGAAAGCGCTTCCGTGGCGTCTATCACCTCCGCCGCGACGCGGTGCATCTTTACGACCCCGAAGAGGGTGGCAAGAAGTCCACCGGCGAGATCATCGAGGGCCTGGACAACCCGCGCCTGGACGAGGTGCTGGGGCCGCAGGCCGGGGAGCTGCGCGAGGAACTGGAGCTGGTGCAGGGCGCCTCGCACGCATTTGACCCGGAGGCCTACCTGAGCGGTGCGCAGACCCCGGTGTTTTTCGGCTCGGCGATCAACAACTTCGGGATCGAGGAGCTGCTGGACGACTTCGTCGAGTACGCTCCCGGCCCGCTGCCGCGCCCGACCCACTCGCGCAAGGTAGAGCCGACCGAGGAGAAGTTCACCGGCTTCGTGTTCAAGATCCAGGCGAACATGGACCCGAACCACCGCGACCGCATCGCGTTCATGCGCATCTGCTCGGGCACCTTCGACAAGGGCGCCAAGCTGCGCCACGTGCGCATCGGGCGCGACGTGAAGATCCCGGACGCGCTGACCTTCCTGGCCTCCGACCGCGAGCATGTGGAGACCGCCTATCCCGGCGACATCATCGGCATCCACAACCACGGCACCATCCGCATCGGGGATACCTTCACCCAGGGCGAGGACCTCACCTTCACTGGCGTGCCGAACTTCGCCCCGGAGCTGTTCCGCCGCGCGCAGTTGAAGGACCCGCTGAAGATGAAGCAGCTCGCCAAGGGGCTGCAGGAGCTGTGCGAGGAGGGCGCAACCCAGCTCTATCGCCCGTTGACCAACAACGACCTGATCCTGGGGGCGGTCGGCGTGCTGCAGTTCGAGGTGGTCGCCGAACGCCTGCGCACCGAGTACAAGGTGGAGGCACAGTTCGAGAACGTGAACGTCCAAACGGCGCGCTGGGTCGAAAGCGATGATCCGAAGAAATTCGACGAGTTCAAGGAGAAGGCGGCGACCAACCTGGCCATCGACCACGGCGGCGATCTGGTCTATATCGCCCCGACCCGGGTGAACCTGCAGATGGCGCAGGAGAAGTGGCCGGAGATCCGCTTCCAGTCGACCCGCGAGCACGGCCAACCGACGGAGTAACCTCTGCGCTCCTGACTACTCCTAACTACTCCCTCGGCGCGCGGGACATTGGCCCGTCATTGCGCGGAGCGAAGCGACGAAGCAATCTCCCGTGGGCTATCGGATCTAGCTGGGGTGCGAGCTTCTGGAGGGTGCCGCGGCGCCTTCGGCGCCTCGCAATGACGTTGCATCTGGCCTGCGCAGGAGGTTTGCATGGCGTTGAATTTCCGATGGACCCCGGCCCTGGTGGTTGTAGTGCTGGCGCTGGGCGTTGGTGCCTGTTCGGTGCACAAGACCGAGACCCGGGGTGATGGGCCCGAGCCGCGTCCGGGCACGGTCGAGCAGATGAACCCGTTCCTGCATTTTCTCGAGAGCCGCCCGACACCCGCGGAATTCGGGCGCGTCTACCCCGACGTGATGCTGGTGCTGCCCGGCGACATCGTGACCCAGGAATACCGCACCGATCACAGCCGGTTCTTCGCCGATCTGGACGACGAAAATCGTATCCGTGGCGGCGAGTTTCGCTGATCCCGCGATGCTGCAAATCTCCAACAGCGTGAGCGTCCCCGAGCACGAGATCGAGCTGATTCCGATCCGTGCCCAGGGGGCTGGCGGCCAGAACGTCAACAAGGTCGCCTCGGCCATTCACCTGCGCTTCGATATCCGCGCCTCCGGCCTGCCCGATGTCTACAAGGAACGCCTGCTGCGCCGCCGCGATCAGCGCATCAGCAAGGAGGGCGTGATCGTCATCAAGGCGCAGCAGTACCGTACCCAGGAGGCCAATCGCGAGGACGCGCTCGAACGCCTGGCGGAGCTGCTGCGCGAGGCCGGCCGCCCGATCAAGGCGCGCAAGGCCACGCGGCCGACCCGCGCCTCCAAGCTGCGCCGCCTGGAGGGCAAGACCCAGCGCGGCCGCAAGAAGGCCCTGCGCGGCCGCGTCGACCCGGACTGATTCACTTTTCGGTTTACCACGAAGCGCACGAAGAAATGACGGAATTCAAGGGCGTATTCAGCACGGAGGACACGGAGAAATTCGAAAGGCTCTGATGTGAACGATCCGTCAAGGGTGCGGGGTGCCGCCAAGCGCACGAAGCAGCGGCGGTTAACCGGCAGTAACCCAGGCTGCAATCAATACCCGTATCTCACTCCCACTTCCCTGTTTTCTCTGCCCCCTCCGTGGTGAACAAGGGTTTAGTCCCCGGCGTTCGGGCTTGCGTTGGCGGTGGTGGGTTCGTGTTCCTGCTGGTGTTGCCACAGGCGGGCGTAGGCGCCGTTCCTGGCGAGGAGTTCGCGATGGGTGCCACGTTCGACCACGCGGCCCTGGTCCAGCACCACGATCTGCTCGGCGTCCTTCACGGTGGACAGGCGGTGGGCAATGACCAGCGTGGTGCGCCGCGCCGAGACCTCGTTCAGGGCCTGCAGGATGGCCTTTTCTGAGCCCGAATCCAGTGACGAGGTGGCCTCGTCGAACACTAGGATCGGCGGGTCCTTCAGCAGCATGCGGGCGATGGCGATGCGCTGTTTCTCGCCGCCGGAGACCTTGAGCCCGCGTTCGCCGACCACCGTGTCCAGGCCGTCCGGCAGGCGCTCGATGAAGTCGTCCAGGTGCGCCAGGTGGGCCGCGCGCAAGATCGCCTCTTCGGACGCTTCCGGGTCCCCGTAGGCGATGTTGTAGCGAATGCTGGAGTTGAACAGCACGGTGTCCTGCGGGACCACACCGATCGCGCGGCGCAGGCTCTGCTGGGTCACCTCGCGGATGTCCTGTCCGTCGATGGTGATGCGCCCGTCGGTCACGTCAAAGAAGCGGAACAGCAGCCGGGCGAGCGTCGACTTGCCGGCCCCGCTGGGCCCGACCACCGCGAGCTTGTGCCCGGCGGGGATCTCGAGCGAGACGTCCGCGAGGATCGGGCGCTCCGGCTGGTAGTGGAAGGCGACCTGTTCGAAGCGCACCTGCCCGCTGGTGACCTCGAGATCCGGTGCGTCCGGGCGGTCCTCGACCTGCACGGGCTTCTCCAGCAGCCCGAACAGGCGCTCGATGTTCGCCAGCGACTGGCGGATCTCGCGATAGACGAAGCCGAGGAAGTTCAACGGCATGAACAGCTGGATCATGTAGGCGTTGACCATGACCAGGTCGCCCAGCGACATCTGCCCCGAGGCCACGCGGCTGGCGGCCAGCAGCATCATCACGGTGATCGCGCCGGCGATGATCAGGGCCTGCCCCGAGTTCAGCAGCACCAGCGACAGCACGTTCTTGGTGCGCGCCTGTTCCCAGGTGGCCAGGCCCTCGTCGTAGCGCCGGGCCTCGAAGCCCTCGTTGCCGAAGTACTTGACCGTCTCGTAGTTCAGCAGGCTGTCGATCGCGCGGGTGTTGGACTCGTTGTCGCGTTGATTCGCCTCGCGCACGAAGCGGGTGCGCCACTCGGTAATCCACACCGACCAGGCAATGTAGGCCGCCACCGCGATGATCACCGTCAGGGTGAATACCGGGCCCACCGCGATCAGCAGGATGACCGCGACCATCGCGATCTCGATGATCGTCGGCAGGATGTTGAACACCATGAAGCGCAGCAGGAAGCTGATACCGCTGGTGCCGCGCTCGATGTCCCGGGCCAGGCCGCCGGTCTCGCGCGCCAGATGAAAGCTCAGCTCCAGCCGATGCAGATGTTCGAACACGCGCAGGGCCGCGCGCCGCATGGCGCGCTCGGCCACCCGCACGAAGACCGCGTCGCGCAACTCCCCGAACAGGGTGCCGCCAAAGCGCAACAGGCCATAGGCCACCACCAGTGCCACCGGTACTGCCACCAGCGCGTCGGTGCCGGAATCCTCGAAGTGATCGACGATGTATTTCAGTGCCAGCGGGACCAGCACGGTCGCCAGCTTGGCCAGGCCCATCAGCCCGAGGGCGAGGAACAGCCGCCCGCGGAACTCCGCGAGATAGGGGAACAGGGAGCGAACGATGCGCCAGTTAATCGCCTCGTCGGGCGCATCGTGCACGCTGGAATGACCGCGCATGGGGGAATCCGGGGCTGGGTAGGTCGCCTACCTTAGAGGCTTGCCGCTGGCTTCGCACGTGGGCGCGCGTTCGGTAGCGGCTTCCGGCCCCGGCGGGATCTGCTACGTCGCCGGAACTATCAGCGATGGATACGGTAACCCGCCCCGGTCCTGCTCGAGGTCGTGGTGGCGCAGCCTGGCGTCCAGGCAGGCGCGCACCGTCTGGCGGACCGCATCCGAGCGAGGGGATGCATGTGCCGGCTCCGCTCAGTCGATGCCGACGGCGCGCTGTTCCTGGCGGATCCAGGCGATGATGTGGGCGGTCTCCTCGCCGGTGACGCCCGCCACCGGCGGCATGTCGCCGAACTCCCAGTGATGCTGGTGCACGCCCAGGGCCACCGCGCGATGGAAGGTGATGTCCGGGTGGTGCGAGGGCTCGTAGATGCGGTGGATCAGCGGCGGCCCCTGGTCGGTGCCGCGGGCATCCTCGCCGTGGCACTCCATGCAGTTGGACCGGAACAGCGAGCGCCCGGCTTCGGGGTCAGCGGCGAAACCCTCCGGCGGCAGGCTGTAGTCGAGCTGGGCCGTGGAGCCCGAGGCCGCGTTCGACTCGCTGGCGGGTGCCTGCGCGGCCGCGTCCCCGGTGTCCGAATCCGGGGCCTCGGAGCAGGCGGCGAGCGTCAGGAGCGCGAGACAGACAACGGGCAGGAGGCGGGTGGATGTCGGCATTGGGATTCCGGAAAAGGAGGGCTGGATCGGCAGTTTAGCGTGGCGAGTGTTATCGCGGAAAGGCGCAAAAGCCCGAATCAGCGTCTTCTTGCAGGTGTCGGTTGCGGGCGGCGCAGGGTGATTCCGACGCCTGTCGCTTGCAGCGGTGCCGGGCATTCGGCAGTCTTGCCCGCCTGTCATATTGTTTGGAGTGTATCCATTGGAACCCTCGGGTCTTGCAGCTGGAGAAGCGCAGGGAAGCGCTCCGGCGGCGGCGCTACTGGAGATCCTGCGCGAGACCTTCGGCTATACGGAATTTCGCGGCCAGCAGCAGGCGATCGTCGAACACGTGACCGGTGGTGGCGACGCGGTGGTGCTGATGCCCACCGGCGGCGGCAAGTCGCTCTGCTACCAGATCCCGGCGCTGGCACGGCCCGGCTGCGGCATCGTGATCTCGCCCCTGATCGCGTTGATGCAGGACCAGGTCGCCGCCCTGCGCCAGAACGGCGTGGCCGCGGCCAGTCTCGACTCCGGCCAGAAGGCGGACGAGGCGCGTTCCGTGCTGGCGGCCCTGCACGCCGGCGAACTGGACCTCCTGTACATGTCGCCAGAGCGGCTGTTTGCCTCGGGCATGCTGGAACGCCTGGAAGGCATCGACCTTGCCCTGTTCGCGATTGACGAGGCGCACTGCGTCTCGCAGTGGGGGCATGACTTCCGCCCCGAATACAGTCAACTGGCGGTGCTGGCCGAGCGTTTTCCACAGGTGCCGCGCCTGGCCCTGACCGCGACCGCCGACGGCCCGACCCGCCAGGAGATCCGCGAACGGCTGTGCCTCGATCAGGCGCGCGCCTTCGTCAGTTCCTTCGACCGCCCCAATATCCGCTACCGCATCGCCCAGGCAGACGGCGGCCGGGGCGGCTCGGCACGTGATCGGCTGCTGCGCTTCATCCGCGAGGAACACGCCGGGGAGGCGGGGATCGTGTATTGCCTGTCACGCAAGAAGGTGGACGCCGTGGCCGAATGGCTGGCGGAGCAGGGTGTCACCGCCCTGCCGTATCACGCCGGCCTGCCGGCCGCGACCCGCGCGGCGAACCAGACCCGCTTCCTGCGCGAGGAGGGGGTGGTGATGGTCGCCACCATCGCCTTCGGCATGGGCATCGACAAGCCGAATGTGCGCTTTGTCGCCCACCTGAACCTGCCGAAGAGTCTGGAGGGCTACTATCAGGAGACCGGCCGCGCCGGCCGCGATGGCCTGCCGGCCAATGCCTGGATGGTCTTTGGGTTGCAGGATGTCGTGACCTTGCGCCAGATGCTGGAGGGGTCGCAGGCCGGGGCCGAGCGTCAGCGCGTCGAACAGCAAAAGCTGGAGGCCATGCTGGGCTTCTGCGAGATCACCAGCTGCCGCCGCCAGGCCCTGCTGGGATATTTCGACGAGCACATGCCGGAACCCTGCGGGGCCTGCGACAACTGTCTGGAGCCGCCGGCGACCTGGGATGCCAGCGTGCCGGTGCAAAAGCTCCTGTCCTGCATCTATCGAACCGGCGAGCGCTTCGGCGCCGGGCATGTGATCGACGTGCTGCGCGGCTCGGCCAGTGAGCGCCTGACCCGTCTGGGGCACGATCGTCTGAGCACCTTCGGCATTGGCAAGGAACTCGACAAGGCGCAGTGGCGCGGCGTGGTCCGGCAGTTGCTGGCGCGTGGGCTGCTGCGCCTGGATGACGAGGGCTACGGCGGACTGAAGCTGGATCCGGCCTGCCGCCCGGTTCTGCGCGGCGAGGAGGGGATTCACCTGCGCGAGGAGGCGGCCCGTCCGGAGAAGGGGGCACGTAGCGCCAGCCCGGCACGGCGTGATACGGCCCGTACAGTCGCGGCGATGGACACCGAGGATCGCTCCCTGTGGGAGGCGCTGAGGGGCCTGCGTACCGAGCTGGCGCGGGATCAGGGGGTGCCGCCCTACGTGATCTTCAGCGATGCCACATTGCTGGAGATGGTGGCGGCCGCGCCGCGCACCCATGACGAGATGGCCGGGATCTCCGGGGTCGGGCAGCACAAGCTGGAACGCTACGGCGATGCCTTTATCAAGGCCATCGAGGGGCATTTCGGGCTATAGTGGTGCGAAAAACCACACCAAATGATGCGTTCGGGGAGACCGCGTGACCGATACCCGCTTCCTTGAGGATTTCTACCGCCTTCGCGACGGTCAGCTGGTCGTAACCCCGGAGCAGGGCAGCGACTTCGCCAAGACCCTCGCGGGCGACTTCAATCCGATCCACGATGCCGACAACCGGCGCTTCTGTGTCCCGGGGGATCTACTGTTTGCCCTGGTGCTGGACACCTACGGCGCGAGCGCGGACATGCTCTTCCGTTTCACCGGCATGGTGGGAGGCAATGTGCCCCTGATCTTTCCGGAAAACCCGGGCGCGGCCTTTGCCATTACCGACGAGAGTGGCAAGAGCGTAATCGAGGTCGAGCGTTCGGGGGCGGTGATCGACGAGCCCAGTGCGATCGGATCCCTGATCCGCAGCTATGTCGGCTTTTCCGGGCAGAATTTCCCGCACGTGCTGGTGCCGCTGATGGAGGAGCACGGCGTGATGGTGAACCCCAAGCGCCCACTGGTGATGTATGAGCGCATGGGTTTTCATCTGCCCGAGCCGCTGGCAGCCAGCGCCGGGGTGCCGGAGCCCCGTCTGAAGGATGCGGTGATGACGGTCAATGGCAAGCGCGGAGAGATTCGCCTGGACTACGAACTGGTCATCGACCAGTCGGTGGTTGCCGACGGCAGCAAGCACCTCGTGCTGAGCGGGCTGCGCGCGTTCGATGCCGCCGATGTCGAGCGGCTCGTCGCCGACTACGAAAGCTGGAAGGCCGCCTACTTCAATCAGCAGGGCGGGGCCCACGCCCAGGCCTGAGGTGCCTTGTTCACCACCACGCGCACGAAGACATGAAGAAGGGCCAGGTCCAAAGCGAAAAGCCTTTCCAGGTCGGCGGGAAGGCGGGGCGTTTTTGCTCCGGGGGCATTGAGGAGAACTGCGGACGACAGCGTCGCGCCAGGCACTGGGGCTGGGTGTGAGCGTTCAAGAACTCTTCTGATTTCCCGTCTTCCTGTGAATCGCCCTTGAACTTCTTCCTGTCTGCGTGTGCTTCGTACTGAAAACTCAGTAGAACTGGCCGAGCGCCGCGCGGACCTGGACTTCGGTCTCGGGCGTCAGGTGTTCCGCGAGTTTTAGTGGGTGATCGGGCAGTAGCAGCACGACCGATGAGCCCAGGTTGAAGCGACCCATCTCCGCGCCGCGCTCCAGGGTGACGGCACGGTCCGGATACTCGCTGACGCTGATCTCGCGACCATGGGGCGGGGTAACCTCGCCAGCCCATACGGTCTCGATGGAACCGACGTTCTGGGCGCCGATCAAGGCCATGGCCATCGGCCCCACCGGGGTGTCGAAAAAGGCGATCACCCGTTCGTTGCGCGCGTACAGCCGCGGCACGTGACGCACGATGCGCGGGGCGACCGAGAACAGCCGTCCGGGCACATGGATCATGTGGGTCAGGGTGCCGGTCAGCGGCATGTGCAGTCGGTGGTAGTGACGCGGTGACAGATACAGGGTCACGAAGTGCCCGTGACGGAAGGCCTCCGCGAGCTCGTCCTCCCCGCCCAGCAGTTCCCGGACCGTGTAGTGATGTCCCTTGGCCTGGAAGATCTGCCCGCCCTCGATGCGCCCGGCGGCGCTGACCCGGGAATCGGCCGGGCTGACCAGGGTATTTGCGTCCCCCTCCAGTGGCCGTGCGTCCTCGCGCAGGGCGCGGGTGAACAGCGCGTTGAAGCTGGGGTAGGTGGTCAGGTCCGGTTCCGCGGCCTCGTCCATGTTCAGGCCGAAGCGGCGCACGAAGGCGCGCAGCAGCGGTTGCAGCTGCGGCGACTCGATGCGCGCCAGACGATGCACCACGCGCGACAGGGCGTGCTGTGGCAGCAGGTGCGACAGGCGCGCCAGCCAGGGGTCGATCTTGCTCATGCGGGATCTCGTTCGGGCGTACACAGTGACATCGAGGCGGTATGATGACCGCCCCCGCACGCAACGGAAAGACCGGGCATGGATTCAACCACCGGATTGCGCACCTTGCGCGACTTCATTCGCTTCGGCGCCAGCCAGTTTCGCGGCGCCGGGCTGACCTTCGGCCATGGCACCGACAACGCCTTTGACGAGGCGGCCTGGCTGGTGCTGCACACCCTCCACCTGCCGCTGGATCTACCCGAGTCGTGGTGGGATTCGCGCCTGAGCGAGGCCGAGCGCACGCGGGTCGTGGCGGTGTTGCGCGAGCGCATCGCCACCCGCAAGCCGGCGGCGTACCTGACCCGCGAGGCCTGGTTTGCCGGGTTGCCGTTCTATGTCGACGAGCGCGTGCTGGTGCCGCGCTCGCCCCTGGCGGAGTTGATCGCCGCGGGCTTCGAGCCGTGGCTGGATCCCGATGGGGTGACTCGGGCCCTGGATCTTTGCACCGGGGGTGGCTGCATCGGTATCGCGATGGCGCTGGCCCTGCCGCAGGCGCAGGTGGACCTGGCGGATGTCTCGCCGGATGCGCTGGCGGTGGCTCGGATCAACATCGAGCGCCACCAGATGAGCGAACAAGTCCGCGCATTGCAGTCCGACGTGTTCGATGGGCTGCAAGCCGGTGACCGCTATGACCTGATCGTGTCCAATCCGCCGTACGTGGATGCCGAGGACATGGCGGCCTTGCCGGAGGAGTACCGCCACGAGCCGGCATTGGGACTGGCTGCCGGGGGCGACGGGCTGGATATCGTGCGCCGCATCCTGGACGGGGCCCGCGAGCACCTGACCGAGGACGGCGCGCTGATCGTGGAGGTCGGCAACAGCCAGGCCGCGGTGGAGGCGGCCTTCCCGGACCTGCCAATGATCTGGCTGGAGTTCGAGGCCGGCGGGCATGGCGTGTTCCTGGTCTACGCCCGCGACTTGCCCGCCAGCGCCTGACCACGCCGACCCGCGCCCGGACCCCGGTCCGAAAACCCGGCAGCAGGCCCTGTAAACGGCGCCGGTGGCGATGCATACTGCGAGGCTATGGAATCACGTCTGGTGGATATGCAGAGTCGGTCCGAGGAAGAGCGGGCGGAGGTCAGCCTGCGCCCGAAACGGCTCGCGGACTACACCGGTCAGCCGCGCGTGGTCGAGCAGCTGGGGCTGTTCATCGAGGCCGCCCGCGGGCGTGACGAGGCCCTGGACCATACGCTGGTCGCCGGCCCGCCCGGGCTGGGCAAGACGACCCTCGCGCATATCATTGCCAACGAACTGGGGGTGGGCCTGCGTCAGACCTCCGGCCCGGTGCTGGAGCGCGCCGGCGACCTGGCGGCGATCCTCACCGCGCTGGAGCCGCGCGATGTCCTGTTCGTCGACGAGATCCACCGCCTGCCGACGGTGGTGGAAGAGATCCTGTATCCCGCCCTGGAGGATGGCCAGCTGGATATCGTGATCGGCGAGGGTCCGGCCGCGCGTTCAATCAAGGTGGACCTGCCGCCGTTCACGCTGGTGGGGGCCACCACCCGCGCCGGGCTGCTCTCGGCCCCGTTACGTGACCGGTTCGGTATCGTCCAGCGCCTCGATCATTACACTGTCCCCGATCTCGCGCATATCGTGAATCGCGCCGCCGGCTTGCTGGGCGTGGGGATCGAGGCCGAGGGCGCGACCGAGATCGCGCGCCGCGGGCGCGGCACGCCGCGTCTGGCCAATCGTCTGTTGCGGCGGGTGCGCGATTTCGCCCAGGTGCGGGCCGATGGCGTGGTGACGCTCGATGTGGCCGCGCAGGCGCTGGACCTGCTGGCGATCGATGCCTCGGGGCTGGATGCCCAGGATCGCCGTCTGCTGGAGGTGCTGGTGGAGAAGTTTGATGGCGGCCCGGTCGGGGTCGAGAGTCTGGCCACCGCGATGAACGAGGACCGCGGCACGCTGGAGGATGTGGTCGAGCCGTTCCTGATCCAGCAGGGCTATCTGCAGCGCACCCCGCGCGGGCGCCAGGCGACTCGCCGCACGCTGGCCATGTTTGGTCTGGCGCGCACGGAGGAGGGTGACCTGCTGACGCCGATGGCCGAGGGCGCGCGCCAGCCATGACGACGGATTTCGCATGGCCGGTGCGGGTGTATTACGAGGACACCGATGCCGGTGGCGTGGTCTACCACGCGAATTATCTGAAATTCATGGAGCGCGCGCGGACCGAATGGCTGCGTGCGCTGGGCTTCGAGCAGGACCGGCTGCGCGCCGAGTACGGAATTGTGTTCGCCGTGCGGCGTCTGTCTGTGGAGATGCAGCGCCCCGCCCATTTCAACGAGGCCCTGACGGTGACCTGCCGGGTGCAGCGTCTGCGCCGCGCCAGCATCGAATTCGCGCAGGCGGTGCAGCGTGACGCGGCGGTGCTGGTGACCGGCGAGGTCGGCATTGCCTGTGTGGACGTGGCCCGGCAGGCGCCGGTGGCAATCCCCGATGAAGTGACGCACGCGCTGCGTGCGGCGGATGGAACAAAGGCATAACGGGAGATGGACAAGTGACAGTCGACTTTTCAATGTACCAGCTGATCATGGACGCGAGTCTGATCGTGCAGCTGGTCATGGTGATCCTGGTGGTCGCCTCGGTGCTCTCCTGGCTGGTGATTATCATCAAGGCGCGTTCCCTCAACGCGGCCCACCGCGCCAGCGATGAATTCGAGGAGCGCTTCTGGTCCGGCGCCGATCTGTCGCATCTGTACGAGGGGGTGCGGCGCAAGTCGGAGATGTCCGGCATGGAGCATGTCTTCTCCTCGGGCTTCAAGGAATTCCTGCGGGCCCGCCAGCACGGCATGGCGCCCGGCGAGCCCGCGCACCGCGCGATGCGTGTGGCCATCGCGCGCGAGACCGACGAGATGGAGCGCTACCTGCAGTTCCTCGCCACGGTCGGTTCGACCAGCCCGTACATCGGCCTGTTCGGGACGGTGTGGGGCATCATGCATGCCTTCCTGGGGCTGTCCGGGGTGCAGCAGGCCACACTGGCGATGGTGGCCCCCGGGATTGCCGAGGCCCTGATCGCGACCGCGCTTGGCCTGTTCGCCGCCATCCCGGCGGTGATCGCCTACAATCGCTTCGCCGGGGATGTTGACCGCGTGGCCTCGCGCCTGGAGAACTTCGGCGACGAGTTCGTAGCCCTGCTGAATCGCCAGGGGGCGGGCAAGCCTGCCGAGGGTGCCGCCGGGGCGCCGGCCTAAGCCATGGCCGAGTCGCGTCGCAACAGTCGCCGCCTGCGGCGGCCCATGTCGCAGATCAACGTCGTGCCGTTCATCGACGTGATGCTCGTTCTGCTGATCATCTTCATGATCACCGCGCCCATGCTGCAGCAGGGCGTGGAGGTCGACCTCCCGGAGGCCGATGCCGAGGCCATGGAAGAGGACCCGCAGGCGGCCGAGCCGCTGGTGGTCACGGTGGATGCCGGCGGCGCCATGAGCCTGAACCAGGGGCCCTATGTGAACGAGCCGCTGGCGCCGCAGGAGATGACCGAGATCGTGCGCGAGTTCCTCGCCGAGAATCCGGGTACCCAGACCTTCGTGCGCGGTGACCGCAATGTCGATTACGGCCGCGTGATCGATGCCATGGTTGCCCTGCAGCGTGCCGGAGGCGGCCGGGTCGGGCTGATCACCGAGCCGCCGCGCGACAACCAGGACTGAGCCGCCCCGCCGTGTTCGAGCTCCTGCGCCGTCATCCCTTGAGCCTGGTCCTCGTCCTGCTTCTGCATGGCGTGTTGTTCGCGGCGTTGTTGCTGAATGTCAGCCTCGTCTCGCCGACCTCCACCCGTGCCGCTGTCGAGATCGCGGTGCAGGAGGATATCGAGGTGATCGACGCGGTCGCGGTGGATGCCGAGACCTTCGATCGTATCGAACACCAGCGCGAAGTCGCCGAGCAGGAGCAGGTCGCCGAACAGCTGCGCGCCGAAGAGGAACGCCGCCGCGCCGAGGAACAGGCCCGGCGCGAGGAAGAGCGCCGCCAGGCCGAGGAGCAACGCCGCCGCGAGGAACAGGAGCGCGCGCGCCAGCAGGCCCTGGAGGATGCCGAACAGGCCCGCCGCGAGGCCGAGGAGGAGCGGCGCCAGGCGCGCGAGGAGGCCGAGGCCGAACGCGAGCGTATCCGCCAGGAGCGCGAGGCTGCGGAACAGGCCCGGCGTGAGGCCGAGGAGGCGCGCGAGCGTGAGGCGGCGGAACGGCGGGAGCGCGAGGAAGCGGAGCGTCAGGCGCAGGAAGAGGCGGAGCGCCGCGAGCGCGAGGCGGCCGAACGCCGCGAACGGGAAGAGGCCGAGCGTCGCGCCGAGCAGGAGCGCGAACTGGAAGAGCAGCGCCGCCGCGAGGCGATGGAGCGCGAGCAGGAGCGCATGGCCGAGGCGCAGGCCCGGCGCGAGGCCGCGGAACGCCAGGCACAGGCGGATCGCGAGCTGAACGAATGGCGCGCGCAGGTGCAGTCAGTGGTGCAGCGACGCTGGCGCCAGCCATCGGGGCTGGATGCCTCGGATCGTGCCATCGTTCTCGTGCGCGTCAACGAGACCGGGCGTATCATCAATTTCGACATCGAGAGCTGCTCCGGCGGGCCCGCCTTCTGCGACTCGGTCCGTCAGACCATGGATCGCCTGTCGTCGCTGCCGCGCCCACCGGATGCGGATGCCGTGCGCGGCGGGGTGCTCATCCGCTTCGAGCCCGACTGACCGGGCCGGCGCAAGCCGGTCCACGAGGAAACACATGCAACGAATGATTCATACGATGCTGCTGGGGTTGGCGCTGCTTTGGTCGGCGCAGGCCCAGGCGGTACTGGAAGTGACGGTAACCGAGGGGGTGACGGGTGCGATCCCGGTGGCCGTGGCTCCGTTCACCTGGGATGGCGACGGGCGTCCGGGCGAGGATGTGGACCAGATCCTGGCCGCGAACCTGACCCGGAGCGGGCTGTTTGACGTCGAACGCGACGGTTTGCCCCAAGCACCCTCGGGCCCAGCCGACTTCCTTGCTCAGCCCTGGGCCGAGGCGGGTCTGGAGTATCTGGTGGTCGGCTCGATGCGCCCCGACGGCGACAACGTGATGGTCGAGTTCCACGTGTTCGACGTGCTGGCCGAGGAACGCCTGGGCGGCTGGCGTATCCCGGTGCCGGCGGACATGCTGCGCCGCGGCGCGCATCGCGTGTCGGATATCGTCTACGAGCAGATCACCGGAGACCCGGGTGCCTTCAGTGCGCGTATCGCGTTTGTCAGCGTCGAGCGCCGCAACGACTCGCGCGAGTTTCGCCTGGAGGTCGCGGACTCCGACGGCGCCAATCCGCGTACCCTGTTCCGGTCTGAGGATCCGATCATGTCGCCGGACTGGTCGCCGGACGGTCGTGAGCTGGTCTACGTCTCCTTTGAGAATCGCCGCTCCGAGGTGTTCCGTCAGAATGTGGAGACCGGCGAGCGCAACCGGATCGCGAGTTTTACCGGCATTAACAGCGCCCCGGCCTGGTCCCCGGACGGCCGCCAGCTGGCGCTGAGCCTTTCGCGCGACGGCTCGCCGAATATCTACGTGATGGATCTGGCCTCAGGCGATCTGCGTCAACTGACGCGCTCCAGCGCGATCGAGACCGAGCCGGTCTGGTCGCCCGACGGCGACACCATCTACTTCACCTCGGATCGTGCGGGCGCGCCGCAAATCTATGCCCAGCCGGCCAGCGGTGGCAATGCGCGCCGTCTCACCTTCGAGAGCGGCTACGCGGCGGCGGCCACGATTTCCCCGGATGGCCGCTCATTGGTGTACGTCCATGGGGGCGATGGCGGATTTCAGCTGGCGCGTCTCGATCTGGATGATCGCCGTGTGACGCGCCTCACGGACGGGCGCGATGCAGAGTCGCCAAGCTTTGCACCCAATGGCAGCATGATCCTGTATGCCATGACGGATGGGGGGCGAGGCGTGCTCGGCTCGGTCAGTCGCGACGGCCAGGTGCACCAGCGGTTGGCCGCCCGCGAAGGCGAGGTGCGCGAACCTGCCTGGTCGCCCCTGAACTGATGTCCCCGGACCTATTTACTGTCCCTTTTTCGAGGAAACGAAAGCCATGAATAACCTGTTTCGCCTGGCCCTTGCGGCTGTCGTCATTGCGGCCCTGTCGGCCTGTGCCACACCAACGCGCGATGCCGAGGATGCCGAACGAGCCGCCGAGCGCGAGGCGGCCGCCGAACAGGCGCGTGCCGAACGCGAGGCCGCCGAGGCCCGCGGCCTGGGTCGAGATCGCGATTTCGACGCGGCGGCCCTGGACGACCCGGAAAGCCCGCTGGCCGAACGCCTGGTGTATTTCGAGTTCGACCGCGACGAGGTCAAGTCCGAATACATGCCGATGCTGGAGGCGCATGCCGCCTACCTCTCGCAGAATTCGGGTGCGCGCCTGCGTCTGGAAGGGCATACCGACGAGCGCGGTACGCGCGAGTACAACCTGGCTCTGGGCGAACGCCGGGCGCAGTCGGTGCGCCGGGTGCTGAATCTGAACGGCGCCTCGGATGACCAGCTCGAGGTCATCAGTTATGGTGAAGAGATGCCGGTGGCCTTCCAGCAGAACGAGGAGGCCTGGGCCAAGAATCGCCGGGTCGAGCTGGTCTACGAATCCCGGCGCTAAGCGACGGGAAGCCAGATGCAATCAAAGCTCGACAAGTCTTGCGGAAATGCCCCCTCGGGGGCATTTCTGTTTCGGTGCCCGGGACGTCCGGGCCTTCTTCTTGGCGCCATTCTGGCCGTAACCTTTGCCCTGGCCCCGCTGGCCCTGGTGCCGGGCACGGCCGGGGCCCAGGACGGTACGGTGTTCGCCACCCAGTCGCAGATCCGCCAGCTCGAACGCCGCCTCGAGCGCGTCGAGCGGGTGCTGGATTCCAGTGCGATGAACGAATTGTTGCAGGTCTCCGAGTCGCTGAGTCGGGATCTGCGCGAACTGCGCGGCGAGGTGGAAACCCTGCGCCACGAGGTGAACCGTCTCAGCACCCGCCAGCGTGATCAGTTCCGTCACCTGGATGAGCGGGTGGGCGCGTTCGAGAGCGGGGCGGTAGCCACGGATGCCGCGCCGCGGGAGGAGGTGGTTGAACTGGACCTGCCGGAAGCGGACGAGCAGGCCGCCTATCAGTCGGCGTTTGACGACCTGATGGCCGGGGATTACACCACGGCCATGCGCAAGCTGGAACAGTTCATCGAGGACTACCCCGAGGGCAACTTCACCGCCAATGCCTGGTACTGGCTGGCCGAGGCGAAATACGCCAGCGGCGAGTTCGAAGCAGCGCTGGAGGATTTCGAGCGGCTGCGCGAGGATTTCCCCGAAAGCGACAAGGGTGGCGATGCCCTGCTGAAGATTGGCTACGCCCACTACGAACTGCAGAACTTCGACGCGGCGCGCGAGGCGCTGGAGGCGGTACGGGCCGACTACGGCGGGACCACCCTGGATCGCCTGGCCCGTGAGCGCCTGCGGCGGATCGAAGACAGCCAATGACCACGGACACGCTGCGCGATGCCCGGGGCGCCGGGGTGATCGATCCGGCCGCGGTGCGGCTGAGGATCACCGAGATGTTCGTCTCCCTGCAGGGGGAGGCGGCGCAGGTGGGCTGGCCCACCGCCTTCGTGCGCCTGACCGGTTGCCCGCTGCGCTGTCGCTGGTGTGACAGCGAATACGCCTTCGAGGGTGGCGAGGCCCTGATGCTGGCGACGATCCTCGACTGGGTCGGGCGCGCCGGGGTTCGGCATGTCTGCGTGACGGGCGGCGAGCCGCTCGCGCAGCCGGGCTGCCTGCCGCTGCTGGAGGGCCTGTGCGATGCCGGTTTCAGCGTTTCGCTGGAGACCAGCGGGGCGATGGCGATCGCGGGTGTCGATCCGCGGGTGGCCATCGTGATGGACTGGAAGGCGCCAGCGTCGCAGGAATCCGCTCGCAACCACCCCGAGAACATCCCTCGACTGAGGGCCGGCGACCAGCTGAAGTTCGTGCTGGCCGGGCGCGAGGACTTTGACTGGGCGCGAGCCGAGCTGGAGCGTCTGGGGCTGGCCCCGGAGGTCGAGGTCCTGTTCTCGCCGGTGTACGGCGAACTGGAACCGAGGGCCCTGGCCGACTGGATCATCGCGGAACGTCTCCCGGTTCGCTTTCAGATGCAGCTGCACAAGCTCCTCTGGGGCGACCAGCCGGGGCGCTGACATGAGTGAGCGCGCGGAGAAGGCCGTGGTGCTGCTCTCGGGCGGGCTTGACTCGGCGACTTGCCTGGCCATGGCCCGCGCCGAGGGGCTGGACTGTCACGCCCTGTCGATCGACTACGGTCAACGCCATCACACGGAGCTGGACGCTGCGCGGCGCGTAGCCGCCGCCCAGGGCGTGACGGATCACCGCGTAGTGGCGGTGGATCTGAGCGCGATTGGTGGGTCCGCACTGACGGACGCCGCGATCGCCGTGCCCACGGCACCGACCGAGGGCATCCCCGTGACCTACGTGCCGGCACGCAACACGGTGTTTCTGGCGCTCGCCCTGGGGTTTGCCGAGACCCTGGACGCGCGCCTGCTGTATGTGGGGGCCAATGCGGTGGACTACTCCGGCTACCCGGATTGTCGTCCGGCCTTCATCGAGGCCTTCCGCGACCTCGCCCGGGTGGCGACCCGCAGCGGGGTGGAGGGCACGCCCTGGGAGGTGCGGGCGCCGCTGATGCACTGGTCCAAGGCCGAGATCATCCAGGCCGGGGTCCGCCTCGGGGTCGACTACAGCCAGACGGTCAGCTGCTACCAGGCCGACGCCGACGGCCGCGCATGCGGGCGCTGCGACAGCTGCCGCATCCGCCGCGAGGGCTTCGCGGCCGCCGGTGTCCCCGACCCGACTCGCTATGTCCCCGACTGAGCCGCGGCCCCGGAATGCCTCGGGCAGGAATGAAAGCGGGCTCGATCTCGTCTAGCGTCCGATGTATGCTGCGCACCCCATGGGTGCAGGCGTGCCCTGAAATCTTTCATCGAGAGGATACGTGATGGAATTCTCCAGTTTTTCGACTGCCGCAATGGCGTTCCTGGGTGGGGCGTTCATCCTCGCCTTCATCATGGGAGCCGTGGCGAACAAGACCAACTTCTGCACCATGGGCGCCGTGTCCGACTGGGTGAACATGGGCGATACCGGACGCATGCGTTCCTGGTTGCTGGCGATTGCCGTGGCCATGCTGGGCGTGGCGATCCTCGAGTTCTTCGGCGTGCTGAGCGCGGATGGCTCCTTCCCCAACTATCGCATGACCGAATTCCAGTGGGTCGAGCACGCCTTGGGCGGCTTCCTGTTCGGGATCGGCATGACCTATGCCTCCGGCTGCGGTAACAAGACCCTGGTGCGCGTGGGCGGCGGCAACATCAAGTCGCTGATGGTACTGATCGTGATCGCGATCATCGCCTTCTACATGGTTCGCCCGCTGCCGGGTACCTCCGACACCCTGTACTCCCTGCTGTTCATGGACTGGACCACCGCGCTGGCGATCTCCACCCCGGCGGGCCAGGATCTGGGCACGCTGGTGGCCGGTGAAGAGAACGGCCTGACCGCGCGCCTGGTGCTGGGTCTCGTGATCGGCGTGCTGCTGCTGGCCCTGATCTTCAAGGCCGCGGACTTCCGTCGCAGCTTTGACAATATCCTGGGGGGGCTGGTGATCGGTCTGGTGGTGCTGGGCGCCTGGTGGCTGACCAGCAACATCCAGGTCGACGACGGCATGGACACCTACACCCCGCAAGCCTATGTCTCGGACTGGGACTTCGTGGCGGATGCCGACGCGGGTGAGCGCCCGGCCGAGAGTGCCCCCTGGGCCAACCAGTCGTTCACCTTCATTAACCCGATGGGACAGAGCTTGCGCTACGTGTCGACCGGCTTCGACAGCACCGTCCTGTACTTCGGCGTGATGGCGCTGGCCGGCGTGATCCTGGGTTCCTTCTTCTGGGCCCTGGTCACGCGTGCCTTCCGCTTCGAGTGGTTCGCTTCGGTGCGCGACTTCGTGAACCACTTCATCGGCGGGATCCTGATGGGCTTCGGCGGCGTTCTGGCGATGGGCTGCACCATCGGCCAGGGCATCACCGGGATCTCCACGCTGGCCCTGGGCGGCTTCCTGACGTTCGTCATGATCGTCTTCGGCGCGGCGCTGACCATGAAGATCCAGTACTACAAGATGGTCTACGAAGACGAGGCCAGCTTCGGCAAGGCGCTGATCACCTCGCTGGTGGACATGAAGCTGCTGCCGGGC
Organism: Thioalkalivibrio sp. ALMg3; assembly: GCF_000381225.1. Taxonomy (NCBI): domain Bacteria; kingdom Pseudomonadati; phylum Pseudomonadota; class Gammaproteobacteria; order Chromatiales; family Ectothiorhodospiraceae; genus Thioalkalivibrio; species Thioalkalivibrio sp. ALMg3. The sequence continues at coordinate 274,680 of NZ_KB906219.1, forward strand.
GGCATGCGCAAGCTGGAAGCCATCTGATGGCATAGCGACGGGGGCGCGTCTTGCGTTTTCCCCGTCGCGCCGTAAACTACGCGGCACTGGAGGCCCGGCGATCCCGGGCCTTCGACTTTGCAACGGCCAGGGTGATCCAGATGTTCGCTCCGGGCCGAACCGAAAAGGGTCGTTAGCTCAGTTGGTAGAGCAGTTGGCTTTTAACCAATTGGTCGTAGGTTCGAATCCTACACGACCCACCATTTTCTCCGGTCCCCGCACCGGCACAAGGGCCCGTCTATACGGGCTCTTTGTGTTTGTGGGTGGGGAACACGCTAGAATGCGCGGCTAACGCGCGAACGCAACAAGAGTTTTCTGCAAGATCGCGAAAGTGGCGGAACTGGTAGACGCGCTGGGTTTAGGTCCCAGTGGGGTAAAACCCGTGAGAGTTCGAGTCTCTCCTTTCGCACCACTGTCTGCATTCCGACCAGCCATGAAGGTTACCACTGCGATCGGCAGGGATGACCGATTACCGAACTATGACGAGGCCCTCCATGCAAGTTTCTGTTGAAGCCACCGGCAACCTGGAACGCAAGATGACCATCCAGGTCCCCTCCGAGCGGATCGATACCGAGGTCGACAATCGCCTGAAGTCCCTCGCCAAAAGGGTCAAGCTGGACGGCTTCCGCCCGGGCAAGGTCCCGCTGAAGGTCGTGCGCCAGCGCTACGGCTCCGGGGTGTACCAGGAGGTGATGAGCGAGGTCCTGCAGGAAAGCTACCGCGAGGCGGTGCAGCAGGAGGGCCTGGAGCCGGCCGGTAACCCGAGCATCGAGCCGACCAATCTGGAAGGCGACGACGCGATCGAGTTCACCGCCAGCTTTCAGGTGTTCCCGGAAGTGGCCGTGGCTGACTTCAGCGGCGTCGAGATCGAACGCCCGGTGGCCGAGGTCGGGGACGAGGACATCGATCGCGTGATCGACTCCCTGCGCGAGCAGAACAAGGAGTGGGCCGAGGTCAAGCGCAAGGCCAAGAAAGGCGACCGGGTGACGCTGGACTTCGTCGGCAGCCTGAACGGCGAGGAGTTCGAGGGCGGCAAGGCCGAAGACTTCCAGATCGAGCTCGGCGCCGGGCGCCTGATCGAGGGCTTCGAGAAGCAGCTCACGGGCGTGAAGGCCGGCGAGGAGCCGACCATTGATGTGACCTTCCCCGATGACTACCCGGCGGAGAACCTGAAGGGCCAGACCGCGCAGTTCGCGCTGACCATCAAGCAGGTCGAGGGGCCGAAGCTGCCGGAGGTGGATGAGGAGTTCGCCAAGAAATTCGGGATCGAGGACGGCTCGGTCGAGAAACTTCGCGCCGATGTGCGGTCCAATATGGAGCGGGAACTGCGCCAGGCCCTGAAGGGCCGGGTCAAGCAGCAGGTACTGGAGGCCGTGGTCGACAAGCACGACTTCGATCTTCCGGATGCCCTGGTGAAGTCGGAGGTCAACCGCCTGCGCGAAGAGGCCGAGAAGCGCTTCGGCGGCGCCGAGCAGACGCAGCCGCTGCCGGACAGCCTGTTCGAGGAAGAGGCGAAGCGTCGCGTGCGTCTGGGTCTGGCGCTGCGTGCCATCATCGAACAGAAGGGGTTCGAGGTGGACGCCGAGCGGGTCGAACGCGATCTCGAGGAGATGGCGGCGACCTACGAGGATCCGGAAGAGGTGAAGCAGTATTACCGCTCCAATCCCCAGGCGAAGAGCAACCTGGAGTCACTGGTGCTGGAAGATCAGGTGGTTGACTGGGTGCTCGAGCAGGGCAAGGTCACCGAGAAGGAAACCAGCTTCCAGGACGTGATGAATCCGAACAAGGAGTCGACTGAATGAGCCACGATATGGCCGACCAGGGCGCACAACACGCCCAGGGGCTGAACCTGGTACCGATGGTGGTCGAGCAGACCGCCCGCGGCGAGCGCGCCTACGACATCTACTCCCGCCTGCTGAAGGATCGAGTGATCTTCTGCGTGGGTCCGGTCGAGGACTATATGGCCAACGTGATCGTGGCCCAGCTGCTGTTCCTCGAGTCGGAAAACCCGGACAAGGAAATCAGCCTGTACATCAACTCTCCGGGTGGCGCGGTGACCGCCGGCATGGCGATCTACGACACCATGCAGTTCATCAAGCCCGAGGTCAGCACCCTGTGTGTCGGCCAGGCGGCCAGCATGGGCGCGTTGCTGCTGGCGGGCGGTGCCGCCGGCAAGCGGCATGCCCTGCCGCATTCGCGCGTGATGATCCATCAGCCGCTGGGCGGCTTCCAGGGCCAGGCCTCGGATATCGACATCCACGCTCGCGAGATCCTGAAGATCCGCGATGAGCTGAACCGCGTGCTGGCCCATCATACCGGCCAGTCGATCGACAAGATCGCGGAGGACACCGATCGTGACCGTTTCCTGACCGCGGTCGACGCGAAGGAATATGGCCTGATCGACCACGTGCTGACCCATCGCGACTCCGCGAGCGATTGAGTCCGCGTTGTTCGCAAGCCCGCCCCCGAGCACCGTTTCGGGGCGGGGGCGTCAATACCGGACTTCCGCTTGGCTCGTTTGCAACTGCCAGGCAAACGGGGCATGTTCTGAAGAACACTGAAATCGCAACCGAGGCAAACGGATGAGCGACGAAACCACCCCCCCCGCCGACGGCAAGCTCCTGTACTGTTCTTTCTGCGGAAAGAGCCAGCACGAGGTGCGCAAGCTGATCGCCGGGCCATCCGTATTCATCTGCGACGAGTGCGTCGAGCTGTGCAACGACATCATCCGTGAGGAGATGCAGGAAGTGGGTCACGCCGAGCGTGATTCCCTGCCGACCCCGCACGAGATCCGCGCGATCCTCGACGACTACGTGATCGGCCAGAACTCCGCGAAGAAGATCCTCTCGGTCGCGGTTTACAACCATTACAAGCGCCTGCAGGCCCGGGCCGGCAAGGACGATGTCGAGCTGTCCAAGTCGAACATCATGCTCATCGGACCGACCGGCTCCGGCAAGACGCTGCTGGCCGAGACCCTGGCGCGGGTGCTGAATGTCCCGTTCACCATCGCCGATGCCACCACGCTGACCGAGGCCGGCTACGTGGGCGAGGATGTCGAGAACATCATCCAGAAGCTGTTGCAGAAGTGCGACTACGACGTCGAGAAGGCCGAGAACGGCATTGTCTACATCGACGAGATCGACAAGGTCTCGCGCAAGTCGGACAACCCGTCCATCACCCGTGACGTCTCGGGCGAGGGCGTGCAGCAGGCCCTGCTGAAGCTGATCGAGGGCACCACCGCCTCGGTGCCGCCGCAGGGCGGGCGCAAGCACCCGCAGCAGGAATTCCTGCAGGTCGATACCAGCAATATCCTGTTCATCTGTGGCGGTGCTTTCTCCGGGCTGGAGAAGGTGATCCAGCAGCGCGCCGAGAAGGGCGGGATCGGCTTTGGCGCCGAGCTGCGCACCACCGAGGCGGCCAAGTCCGGTGGCCAGTGGTTGAAGCAGCTGGAGGCCGATGACCTGGTGCGCTATGGCCTGATCCCCGAGTTCGTCGGCCGTCTGCCGGTGCAGGCGACGCTGGACGAGCTGGACGAGGACGCACTGATCACGATCCTGACCCAGCCGAAGAACGCCCTGATCAAGCAGTATGCGCGTCTGTTCGAGATGGAGGGCGTGGAGCTCGAGTTCCGCGACGATGCCCTGTCCGCGATCGCCCACAAGGCGATGGCCCGCAAGACCGGTGCGCGCGGTCTGCGCACCATCATGGAGAACATCCTGCTCGACACCATGTACGAGCTGCCTTCCATGGAGGGGGTCAGCAAGGTGGTGATCGACGAGGCGGTGATCCGTGGCGATGCCGAGCCGTACCTGGTCTACGAGAACGACTCGTTCGCCAAGAAGCAGGCTGCCGCGGATTCCTGAGCGGAAGTGTCGCGGCGCCCTTGAAACGGGCGCCGCCGCCCCCACTTCCTCCTGTACATTCGTCCAGCCCTTAGGGGGCAACATGACCGATACCCACTCCTCCCAGAACGAGGTGGACTCCCCCGTCAAGCGCGTCGCGGTGCTGCCGCTGCGCGATGTCGTGGTCTATCCCCACATGGTCATCCCGCTGTTCGTGGGTCGCGAGAAGTCGATCCGGGCGCTGGATTCGGCCATGGCCGAGAACAAGCAGGTGCTGCTGGTCGCGCAGAAGAGCGCGGAGGTCGACGAGCCAGAGGCCGGCGATCTGCATCAGATTGGCACCCTGGGCAATATCCTGCAGCTGCTGCGCCTGCCCGACGGCACCATCAAGGTGCTGGTGGAGGGCGCCCAGCGCGCCCATGTGATGGATATCTCCACTACCGGCAATGTCGAGAAGGAAGAGGACTACTTCGTCTCCGACATCCGGCTGATCGACGAGGAATACGACACCGAGGACAAGGAGCTGGAGATCCTCGGCCGCTCCGCGCTGAATCAGTTCGAGCAGTACATCAAGCTGAACAAGAAGGTCCCGCCGGAGATCCTGACCTCGCTGGCCGGGATCGACGACACCTCGCGCCTGGCCGACACCATTGCCGCGCACATGTCGCTGAAGCTGGAGGAAAAGCAGGAAGTCCTCGAGATCGCCAATGTGCGCGCGCGTCTGGAGCACCTGGTCGCCAAGATCGAGGGCGAGATGGATGTGCTGCAGATCGAGAAGAAGATCCGTGGCCGCGTGAAGCAGCAGATGGAGAAATCCCAGCGCGAGTACTACCTGAATGAGCAGATGAAGGCCATTCAGAAGGAGCTGGGGGATCTCGAGGACGCGCCGAACGAGCAGGAAGACCTGGCCGACAAGATCGAGAAGGCGGGGATGCCGGAGGAGGCCAAGAAGAAGGCCACCGCCGAGCTGAACAAGCTGAAGATGATGTCTCCGATGTCGGCCGAGGCCACCGTCGTGCGCAGTTACATCGACTGGCTGGTCAACGTCCCGTGGAAGAAAAAGACCCGCGTCAGCAAGGACCTGACGCGCGCCGAGAAGATCCTCAACGAGGACCACTACGGCCTGGAAGAGGTCAAGGAACGCATCCTCGAGTATCTCGCGGTGCAGTCCCGCGTGCGCAAGCTGAAGGGCCCGATCCTGTGCCTGGTCGGCCCGCCCGGGGTTGGCAAGACCTCGCTGGGGCAGTCCATCGCGCGTGCGACCAATCGCAAGTTCATGCGCATGGCGCTGGGCGGCGTGCGCGACGAGGCCGAGATCCGCGGCCATCGCCGGACCTACATTGGCTCGCTGCCGGGCAAGATCATCCAGAACCTGGCCAAGGTCGGTGTGCGCAACCCGCTGTTCCTGCTGGACGAAATCGACAAGATGGCGATGGACTTCCGCGGTGACCCGGCCTCGGCGATGCTCGAGGTGCTGGATCCGGAACAGAACCACACGTTTAGCGACCACTACCTGGAGGTCGATTTCGACCTGTCGGACGTGATGTTCGTGGCCACGGCCAACAGCATGCACATCCCCGGGCCGTTGCTGGACCGCATGGAGGTCATCCGCCTGTCCGGCTACACCGAGGACGAGAAGGTCCACATCGCGCACAATTACCTGCTGACCAAGCAGATCAAGGCCAACGGCCTGAAGCCGGCCGAGATCCAGATCTCCGATTCGGCGGTGCGCGACATGGTGCGTTACTACACCCGCGAGGCGGGCGTGCGCTCGCTGGAGCGCGAGATTGCCAAGGTCTGCCGCAAGGTGGCCAAGCAGCGTCTGCTGGCCAGCGACAAGGAGCGGGCACGCACCACCTCGGTCACACCCAAGACGCTGGAGAAATATCTCGGCGTGCGTCGCTTCCGCTTCGGCCTGGCCGAGGAAAACGATCAGGTCGGTCAGGTCACGGGCCTCGCCTGGACCGAGGTCGGCGGCGAGCTGCTGACCATCGAAGCCAGCGTGGTCCCGGGCAAGGGTAAGACCCAGCAGACCGGCAAGCTCGGCGATGTAATGCAGGAGTCCATCCACGCCGCCCTGACCGTGGTTCGCTCGCGCGCCGAGGCCCTGGGCCTGGAGGAGAACTTCCACGAGAAGAAGGACCTGCACATCCACGTGCCGGAGGGCGCGACGCCGAAGGATGGCCCGTCCGCGGGCATCGGCATGTGCACCGCGATCGTCTCGGCACTGACCGGTATCCCGGTGCGTGCGGATGTCGCGATGACCGGCGAGATCACGCTGCGTGGCCAGGTTCTTCCGATCGGGGGCCTGAAGGAGAAGTTGCTGGCCGCCCACCGCGGAGGGATTCGCACCGTCCTGATCCCGGAAGAGAACGAGAAGGATCTGGTCGACATCCCGAAGAACATCAAGCAGAAGCTGGATATTCGTCCGGTGCGCTGGATCGACGAGGTCCTCGAGCTCGCGCTGACCCACATGCCGGAAGGCAAGGCCGGGGAAACGCCGGAGAAGGTCGAGGAAGTCGTCAAGCCGGCCAAGGAATCCGGTCGCCGTCGGGTCCGGCATCACTAAGCATCTGTAATTGGTGCGAAACCGCGGCCGCTGGATTCATCGGCGCCCGCGGTTTTTTGTGTGTTGGTTCAAGCCGGCCCGAGGGCCCCGCCGGGCGGGCGTTTGACACTTTTTCGGGGGGCTTGCTATAACCCCATGCGCATCATCTGATTTCGTGCCGAGGGCAGTCGCGGGGCCATGGAGAAAAGGTCCCCGGCTGGTGTAAGCTAGGCCCCGTCCGGCAGAAAGCCTGAGTCACCACTGAGATAAGGAAGCGCTTCATGAATAAATCCGAATTGATCGACGCGATCGCGGCGGAAGCCGATGTTCCCAAGGCCCAGGCCGGCAACATCGTGGATGCCTTGGTGAGTGTGGTCGGCGATACCCTCGCCAAGGGTGACCAGGTCTCCCTCGTGGGCTTTGGTACCTTCCTGGTGCGCGAGCGCGAAGCCCGCACCGGCCGTAACCCGCGTACCGGTGAGAGCATTCAGATTGCCGCGTCGAAAACGCCTTCGTTCAAGGCTGGTAAAGCGCTCAAGGATCGAGTAAACTAGCGCGCTTTATGGGGTGCTTAGCTCAGTTGGTAGAGCGTCGCCTTTACACGGCGAATGTCGGCGGTTCGAACCCGTCAGCACCCACCAAGTGCAACCCTGACCCTGGTTGCGCTGCACGAATACGGAGCGGTAGTTCAGCTGGTTAGAATACCGGCCTGTCACGCCGGGGGTCGCGGGTTCGAGTCCCGTCCGCTCCGCCATCTTTGAGAAAGGCGCCCTTGTGGCGCCTTTTTCTTTGTTGGCTACCACGGAGCGCTCGAAGCCACGTCTTTGGGCCAGACCAAGGTCCACAGTAGTCGATCGGAACGTGGGAAGGGCGGAACAAAGCCCGAGAGGCATTTCCGGGAGTCCGGGGCCGGGCACTGTCATCGCGCGAGCGCATCGAATGCGAGGTCCGATCCTCCGGGCCGACGGCTCCGAGGTATGTCCCCAGCGATCGGCGCCGGCACGAGAGTGCGCAAGGCTTCATGCGAGGAGACCAGTCCAGTTTCGCCCCGCCTCCCATCGAGTCTTCTGATCTTCCGGTAGACGCTCTTGGTCGGGCCCTTCTTCTTGCCAGCGCGCGCTGCGTGGCAGACACCCGAGCCCAGGCGCAGACGCGCGCGGGCGTGCCTGCTACCATCGGCCGCTGATTCCCGTTTTCCTCCTAATTGCCGGAGTGAGCAGAGACCATCATGTTGCAAGCGATTCGTGACCGGGCGAGCGGCTGGCTCGCCTATGTGATCATTGGCCTGATCACCATCCCCTTTGCCCTGTGGGGCCTGGGCGAGTATTTCGGCGGGGCGGGCCCGCTGGTCGCCGCCGAGGTGAACGGCACGGATATCGCGGTGCGCGACGTGCACCAGGAGGCCCGCGCCCAGCGCGACGAGATGGCGCGCATGTTTGGCGGCGAGATCCCGGATGACGTCCTGGACGAGCAGGGCATCCGCCTGCAGGCGATGGAGACCCTGATCCGCCAGGAACTGCTGCGCCAGGCGGCCGATTCCGCCGGCTTCAAGGCGGCGGGCGACAGCGTGTTGCGCGAGATCCGCGGCATGCCGGTGTTTCAGGAGGAGGGCCGCTTCAGCCGCGAACGCTACAGCCAGTTGTTGAATGCCCAGCGCATCAGCCCGGCCGACTTCGAGCAGGACATCGCCCGCAGTATTGTGATGTCGCAAATTCAGCGTGGCATCCAGGCCACGGGCGTGGTGCCGGAAGCCCTGGTGGAGGATTACAGCCGCCTGCGCAACCAGACGCGGGTTGCGAGCTGGAAGGTCTTCGCCGCAGACGACTTTGATCGTCCGGATGTGGTGGATGACGACGCGATCCGCGACTACTACGACGCCAATCCGGAAGACTTCACGACCACGGAACGGGTGCGGGTGAGCTATCTGCGCCTGGACCCGGAAGGCCTGGAGGCCGGGGTCGATGTCACCGAGGATCAGGTGCGCGAACACTACCGGGTCAATCGCAGTCGCTACGAAGAGCCGGAACTGCGCGAGGTGCGCCAGATCCGCATCCAGGATACCGACGAGGATGGCGAGGCGCGTATCCGTGAACTGCGTAGTCGCCTGGATGATGGCGAGGACTTCGGCGACCTGGCGGAGGAATACTCCGAAGACAGCCTGACGGCCGACCGTGGTGGCAGCCTGGGCGAGGTCGCCCGGGGCGATCTGGATTCCACCCTGGAGACCGTCATTTTCACCCTGCCGAAGGACCTCATCAGTCAGCCGGTACGAACGGATCGTGGCTGGTTCATCCTTGAGGTGACCGCGATCCAGGAATCCCGGGCGCAGCCGTTCGAAGAGGTGCGCGAGGAGGTCGAGCAGGATCTGCGCGACCGGACGGCCGAACAGCTGCAGATCGACGCTCTGGACGACCTGATGGCACTGGCAATCGAGTTTCCGGACACTCTGGAGCCGGCCGCCGACGCAACGGGCCTGGAGGTCCAGACCAGCGACTGGTTCTCCCGCGGCTCGGGCGATGGCATCGCCCGCCATCGTTCCATCCGCGATGCGGCGTTTGACCCGCGGGTACTGGAAGACGGCAACAACAGCGAGGCGATCGACCTGCAGGACCGTTCCACCGTGATCCTGCGTGTCGATGAGCACGAGCCGGCCGAGGTGCGCCCGCTGGCGGAGGTGGAGGACGAGATCCGCGAGCGCCTGCAGCGTCAGGCCGCCGCGGATGCCGCGCGTGAGGCGGGAGAGGCCCTGATCGAGCAACTGCGCGAAGCCGATGACTGGACCGCCGAGGCCGTGGAGAACGGAGAATGGAGTCGGTCGGTCGAGATCACCCGTGAACGGACGGGCGATCTGCCAACCGGGTTGCAGGACCACCTGTTCCGGCTGCCGGCGCCAGGCGAGGGCGCGGTGGAGATTGCCGGCGCCCGGGTCGGGGATGGTGACTTCGCGGTGACCGTGCTGGAAGCCGTACGCATGGGCGAGGACGCAGTGGATGCCGCGGCGCGCCAGCAGGCGCGCGACCAGATTGGCAACGCCTACGGGAGTGCCGAATTCCGGTCCTATCTCGCATGGCTGGAAGAGCAGGCGGAGATCAAGCGCTTCCCCGACGCGCTGGACTAGTCGCCGCAGAACCGTGAGGGGGCGCTTGGTGCGCTCCCGACCACGAAAAAGCCCGGCCCGCTTGCGCGGTGCCGGGCTTTTTTCTGGTACCCGGGATCGCCCGGGTACCGCAGGGTCGCCTTATGTTTCGAGGCCGATCTCGGCGGCGCCCAGGCCGACCGTGTTGTAGCCGGAGTCGACGTACATCACTTCGCCGGTGATCCCGGAGGCAAGGTCGGAGCAGAGGAAGGCGCCGGCGTTGCCGACCTGATCCGTGGTGACGTTACGGCGCAGCGGCGCGTTGGCCTGGACGTGATCCAGGATGCGCTTGAAGTCGCCGATGCCGGAGGCCGCCAGGGTGCGGATCGGACCCGCGGAGATCGCGTTCACCCGGGTGCTTTCCGGCCCCAGGGTGTAGGCCAGGTAACGCACATTGGCCTCCAGGCTCGCCTTGGCCAGGCCCATCACGTTGTAGTTGGGCATCGAGCGCTCGGCACCCAGATAGCTGAGGGTGAGGATGGAGGCGTCGCGGTCCTTCATCATGCCGCGCCCGGCCTTGGCCAGCGCGGCCAGGCTGTACGAGCTGACATCGTGCGCGATGCGGAAGCCGTCGCGGGTCATGTTGTCGAGGAAGTCCCCCTCCAGCTGCTCCTTGGGCGCGAAAGCGACCGAGTGCACCAGGATGTCGACGCCGTCCCAGTAATTGTCCAGGTGCTCGAAGACCTGTTCGATCTCGCGATCGTCCTCGACGTTACAGGGCACGAGGATGTCGGAATCGAAATCCGCAACCAGCTTCTCGACGCGATCGCGCAGGCGTTCGTTCTGGTAGGTGAAGGCGAGTTCGGCGCCCTCGCGATGCATGGCCGCGGCAATGCCGTAGGCGATGGAACGGTTGCTGGCCACGCCGACGATCAGTGCGCGTTTGCCCTTGAGAAAACCCATGTAAAACTCCTTGATTCTGATCCGTGCCGACGCACCCGGGCGGGTCGTCTCGACGGCGCCCGACCGCGAGCGGAACCGGGGACGGACGCGACTGTCTTCGGGATCATACCGATGTGCCGCAAGTGCGGCCAGCACCCGATGAGCCGGAGGGAGCGGCTTGCTATAGTGCGAACACTTGCGGTCTTCAGGGCCGCCCACCCGGCGCCCCGGAATCGGGCCTGCCGGACTGCCACCGCAGCAACCCGGAGGCCTTGTGAGTCGTCATTTTGGTTGGATCGTGACCCTGATCGTGCTGGGTATCCTGCTGTTGCTGGTGATGGTCCAGATCGACCGCCAGTGGCAACGCATGGCCTCCATGCAGAGCACCATGACCGAGCAGGCCCGGGATCTCCGTGCATTGCGGCGCAGCCTGCAGGGCCTGGAATCCGACCTTGCCTCCGGGCGCTTCGCCGGGATGGATGGCGAGCGTGCCGCGCGGGCGGACGATGTCCCCTCGGCGTTCCGGCGAGCGGCGCGGGCGGCCGAGCAGGAGGACTACGCCGAGGGTGACTGGCTGGTGCAGGCCTTTGGCACGGGCCTGGCGACCATCACGCCGTATGTCTCCTCCGATGCCTATGCCTCCGAGGTGCAGAACTACGTGCTGGAGTCGCTGGTGGTGCGCGACCCGGAGACGCTGGAGTGGCAGGGGTTGCTGGCCGAATCCTGGGAGTTCGACGATACCGGTACCGAGCTGACCTTCCGCCTGCGCCCGGGGCTGCAGTTCTCCGATGGGGAGCCGCTGACGGCCGAGGATATCCGCTTCACCTTCGATTTCCTGATGACCGACGCCATCGCGGTGCCGAGGGCGAGGGCCTTCCTGGAGAAGATCGAGGCGGTCGAGGCCGTCGACGAGCGCACGGTGCGGTTCGTGTTCGAGGAGCCATACTTCGACGCCATGCGGGTGGCGGGTGGCCTGGATGTCCTGCCGGAACACTTCTATGGGCGCTACCTGGAGGATCCGGAGACCTTCAACGAGTCGCGCGGCATCCTGCTGGGGTCCGGACCCTACCGCATGGAGGATCCGACCGGCTGGACCCCGGATGCCGGCCGTATCGAACTGGAGCGCAACCCGCGTTACTGGGGGCCGGTGGAGCCGCCGCTGGATCGTTTGGTGTGGCGGGTCATTCAGAATGACAGTGCGCGTCTGACCACCTTCCGCAATCGGGATATCGACGTCTACGGGGCGCGCCCGCGCGAGTATGCCCGGTTGCGCGACGACGAGGCCCTGCGCGAGCGCGCGGATACCCACGAGTACATGAGCCCCACGGCCGGCTATTCGTACATTGCCTGGAACCAGCAGCGCGATGGCGAGCCGACGCGTTTCGCCGATCCGCGGGTGCGCCAGGCGATGAGCTACCTGACCGACGTTGACCGGCTGATCGAGGAGGTCATGCTGGGGTATGCGGAGCGCGCGATCTCCCCGTTTTCACCGCGCAGCGATCAGCACAATCCGGATCTCGATCCGATCCCCTATGATGTCGAGCGCGCCCTGGAGCTGCTGGCCGAGGCCGGCTTCCGCGAACGCAATCGCGATGGCGTTCTGGTCAACGAGGACGGCGAGCCGTTCTCCTTCGAGTTGTCGTATTTCCAGGACAACGAGGACACCCGCCGCATCGCGCTGTTCCTGCGCGACCTCTTTGCGCGGGCCGGGATCGAGATGCGCCCGTCGCCGACCGAGTGGTCGGTGATGCTGGAACAACTCACCCGCCAGGATTTCGATGCCATCACCCTGGGCTGGACCAGCGGTGTGGAGGTGGATATCTACCAGATGTTCCACTCCAGTCAGGTGGTTTCCGGTGGCGACAACTTCATCCACTACCAGAATCCCGAGCTGGATGCGGTGATCGAGGCGGCGCGTGGCGAGGTGGACGAGCCCGCGCGCATGGAGCTTTGGCGCGAGGCCGAGCGCATCCTGCACGAGGACCAGCCGTATACCTTCCTGATGCGGCGCCAGACCCTGGCCTTCATCGACCGACGCATCCAGAACCTGGAGCAGACCGCGCTGGGGCTCAACCTGGGGGCGGTGCCGCTGGAGATCTACGTCCCGTTCGAATCGCAACGGTACGGGCAGTAGCCGGCGATGCCCATGGAAGCTGAAGCGGCAGGGGAGCGCCGCACGCGATGCTGACCTACATCCTGCGCCGCATGCTGCTGATGGTGCCGACCCTGTTCGGGATCACCGTGGTCGTGTTTGCGGTGATGGCGGCCGCACCCGGTGGGATCAGCGCCCTGACGCTGGTCGAAGGCCAGGGCCTGGAGCCCCAGGCACAGAAGGCGATGGAGGACTACTACAACCAGCTCTACGGGCTGGATCAGCCGGCCCCGGTGCAGTTCGGGCGCTGGCTGAACAACATCTCGCCGATCGGATTTGCCCAGGACGCGGACGGCTCGCTCACCGGCTGGCCACACTTCAAGGTCCCCAATCTGGGCACCAGTTTCCGCTATGGCCGGCCGGTGATCGATCTGGTGGCCGAACGCTTGCCGATCACGTTGCTGCTGAACGTGCTCTCCATCCCGCTGATCTACATCGTCGCGGTTGCGGTGGGGGTGCGCGCGGCCACCCAGCATGGCCAGGCCTTCGATTCGCAGTCTGGCGTCGTGCTGCTGGCCCTGTGGTCGGTGCCGACCATGCTGGCCGGCGTGTTGCTGATCGGCTTCTTTGCCTCCGACCAGTTCTGGCAGTGGTTCCCCACCGGGGGGCTCAGCCAGCGCGCGGCGCTGGACATGACTTTCCTGCCCACGGTGGAGGTGGTCTGGGCGTTGCCGTTGTTGCTGATACTGCCGTTTCTGGGGGTGGCGCTGGGGATCTACCTTGCGCGCTACCTGCCCGCCCGTATCCGCGGCGGGGTCGGGGCAGCACTCGGGGCCGTCTGCGGCTGGCTGATGTTCCGCGATCTGGCACCGGCCGGGATGGTCAGTACCGCAGTGGCCGTGCTTCTCGGGGGCGGAGTGGGCTGGATGATGGCGCACAGTGATTGGGGCGTCCTGCGCGGGTTTTATCTGGGCACCCTGGGGCTGGGTGCCGGGCTGGCGCTGGCGCTGGGCCTGGCGCCGGGCCATATGGTGCCGGGCTTCCTGCTGGACCGGGCCTGGCACCTGGTGTTGCCAGTGCTGTGCCTGTCCTACGGCGGGCTGGCATTCCTGGCCAAGCTTTCGCGTTCGGCGGTGCTGGAGAACCTGACCTCGGATTACGCGCGTACGGCGCGCGCCAAGGGGGTGGCCGAGCACGACGTGCTGTGGCGTCACGTGTTCCGCAATTCCCTGCTGCCCCTGATCACCGTGTCGGCCACGCTGCTGCCCTCGCTGCTGGCCGGCTCGGTGATCGTGGAGGCGATCTTCTCCATTGATGGCATGGGCAAGCTGGCGGTGGAGGCCGTGCAGACGCGCGACCGCGAGCTGGTGCTGTCGATTACCCTGATCTCGGGCGTGCTGACCCTGGTGGGCTATCTGCTGGCGGATCTGGCCTACGCCATCGTCGATCCGCGGGTGAGCTATGACTGAGACCGCGCACAACGCGCAGCAGGCGGATCGCCGCAGCCGTTCCTGGGCCCGGCGCGTGGTGGGCGAGATCCTGCTGCGCTGGGGTGCCCGCCTCGGGATTGGCTGGATCGCGCTGCTGACCCTGGTCGCGGTCCTTGCGCCAGTGCTGGCGAATTCCCACCCGCTGCTGGTGCAGACCGCCGACGGCACGTGGGCGCTGCCGTTTCTGCGCTACCTGACGGCGGCGGACGTCACCCTGTTTGGTTTGCTGGTGCTGGCTCTGATCTTCTGGCGTCTGCCTGGGCGGCCGTGGCGGCGCTTCGGTCTCTGGGCGGTGCTGGGCGCGGTGCTGGGCGTGGTGGCCTGGCAGACGGTGTCGCCGCCGTCGCTGGTGATTCACGAGCAGTACCGCGAGGCCGAGGTGATGGGCGAGTATCAGCGGGTAATCCGTGCGCCGATCCCGTACTCGCCGCGCGACTACCTGCGCGATTACGCCGATACCGGGCTGGAGGCCCCGCGCGAGTCCCCGGATCGGGTGCACTGGTTCGGTACGGACGATACCGGCGCCGACGTGCTCTCGCGCATGATCCACGCCACGCGCATCGCGCTGTCCATAGGCTTCATCGCGACCGGGATTGCGCTGGGGATCGGGGTGATCCTGGGTGGGCTGATGGGCTATTTCTCGGGGATCGTGGACATGATCGGGATGCGCCTGGTGGAGATCTTCGAGGCCATCCCGACGCTGTTCCTGCTGTTGACCTTCGTCGCCTTCTTCGGCCGTTCGCTGTACCTGATGATGCTGATCATCGGCCTGACCTCATGGTCCGGCTACGCCCGTTATGTGCGTGCCGAGTTCCTGCGCCTGCGCCAGCAGGACTTCGTGCAGGGGGCCATCGCCTCGGGGCTGTCGCTGCCGTCCATCCTGTTCCGGCACATGCTGCCGAACGGCATCGCCCCGATCCTGGTCGCGGCCAGTTTTGGCGTCGCCTCCGCGATCCTCGCCGAGGCGACCCTGTCGTTCCTCGGCCTCGGACTGGTGGATGACCCCTCCTGGGGCCAGATGCTGAACCAGGCGGTGCAGAGCTCCACCTTCAACTGGTGGATGGCGGCCTTCCCCGGGGGCGCGATCTTCCTGACCGTGTTCGCCTACAACCTCATCGGCGAGGCCCTGCGTGACGCAGTGGACCCGCATGCCCGCTCCGCGGCGCGCACCGCCAATCGCGATGATGGTGCACGCCCGGCGGCCGGTGCCACCAGCGCCACCAGTGGCGGGGTGCGTTGACCATGCTGGAGGTGCGCAATCTGCAGATTCGCCACCGCGACGGCGAGGCGGCGCTGGTGGAGGATGTGAGCTTCGCCATCCGCGAGGGCGAGCTGTTTGCCCTGGTCGGGGAGTCGGGCTCCGGCAAGTCGATCACGGCGCTGGCCATCATGCGTCTGCTGGATGCGGGCTTCGAAAGGCCCTCGGGCGAGGCCTGGCTGGCCGGACGCGAAGGCCGCCAGGAGTTGCTGGGGCTTCCCAGCGCGGTGATGCAGCATGTGCGCGGCGACCGCGTCGGCATGATCTTCCAGGAGCCGATGACCTCCCTGAACCCGGTGCTGAAGGTGGGCGATCAGATCGAGGAGGTGCTGCGCCTGCATCGCCCGCAGATGAGTCCGGAGCAGCGCGCGGCGCGCACCCTCGAGGTCTTGAGCGAGGTGCAGTTGCCGAACCCCGAACAGCGCCGCGACGAGTACCCGCACAAGCTCTCCGGCGGCCAGCGCCAGCGGGTGATGATTGCCATGGCCCTGGTCGCCGAACCGGATCTGCTGATCGCGGACGAGCCGACCACCGCGCTGGACGTAACCATTCAGGCCGAGATCCTGAAGCTGATCGACCACCTGCGCGAGAAGAACGGCATGGCGGTCCTGCTGATCACCCACGACTTCGGCGTGGTGGCCTCGGTGGCTGATCGCGTGGCGGTGATGCGCCAGGGGCGCCTGGTGGAGCAGGGGGAGTGCCTGCCGCTGTTGCGCGCTCCGCAGGACGCCTACACCCGCAAGCTGATCCAGGCGCTGCCGGAGAACCTGCCACCGCTGCCGCCGGTGCCGGGCGCGGGGCGCGAAGCGCTGTTGCAGGTGTCCGGCCTGCAGGTGCACTTCCCGGTGCTGAAGGGCCTAATGCGTCGCCAGGTGGATGTGGTGCGGGCGGTGGATGACGTCAGTTTCGAGCTGGAGAATGGCGAGGTGCTGGCCGTGGTGGGGGAGTCCGGCTGTGGCAAGACCACCCTGGGCCGCGCGATCCTGCGCCTGATCGAGCCGACCGGTGGCGAGATCCGCTACCGGGGCGAGTCGTTGACCCACATGGCACGCAAGCCGTTGCGCCGGCTGCGGCGGCACCTGCAGGTGGTGTTCCAGGACCCGGCCTCGTCGCTGAACCCGCGCCTGAACGTGCTGACGCTGCTGACCGAGCCGATGGCGGTGCATGGCATCGGCGCCAATCAGGACGAGCGAATCGCCCTGGCCGGGAAGGTGCTGGATCAGGTGGCGTTGCCGGAGGACACCCTGTGGCGCTATCCGCACGAGTTCTCCGGTGGTCAGCGCCAGCGTATCGCGATCGCGCGGGCCCTGGTGCTGGACCCGGACGTAATCATCTGCGACGAGGTGACCAGCGCGCTGGACGTATCCGTCCAGGCAGAGGTGCTGCAGATCCTGGGCCGGCTACGCGCGGAGCGACGTCTGGCGATGATCTTCATCACCCACGACATGGGCGTGGTCGAGTACTTCTCCGACCGCATGCTGGTGATGCACGACGGGCGCATGGAGGAGATCGGCGCTACCGCCGAGGTGCTGGCCAATCCGCAGGCCGACTACACCCGCCACCTGCTGGATGCCGTGCCGCGCGTCTCGCGTTATCTGTAAGCCCGCCCGCGCTGTGCGGTGCATGGCCGCCGTCTGGCGGTTGCGGGTCGCTTACCGTAGCGAATCCTTTCCTGGTGTTCTCTGCGTGTGTTCCGTGCCCTGTGCGGTGAACAACGGCCTTTCCGCTCTGCTGACCCGTGTGGGGTCGATCTACTTCTGGCAGGCGGGGCAGTAGCTACTGGCGCGCTGGCCGATGCGGCGCGTGCGCAATACCTCGGCGCAGACCGGGCAAGGCTCGCCGGCGCGGCCGTAGACGCGCAGCGACTGGCGGAAGTAGCCGTGGGTGCCGTCCTCGTGCAGGAAGTCGCGCAGGGTGGTCCCGCCCTGTTCAATGGCCGCCGCCAGCACCGCCTTGATGTGGCTTGCCAGGCGCTCGTATTCGGCGCGCGTGACGCGTCCGGCCGCGCGCCCGGGCCGAACGCCGGCGAGGAACAGGGCCTCGGTGGCGTAAATGTTGCCTACTCCCAC
Source organism: Thioalkalivibrio sp. ALMg3 (assembly GCF_000381225.1). Taxonomy (NCBI): domain Bacteria; kingdom Pseudomonadati; phylum Pseudomonadota; class Gammaproteobacteria; order Chromatiales; family Ectothiorhodospiraceae; genus Thioalkalivibrio; species Thioalkalivibrio sp. ALMg3. Next base: position 292,036 of record NZ_KB906219.1, read on the forward strand.
TACGATGGCCTGGTCCATGATGAAGGCTTTGACCGGGCCCCGGCGGCCGCGGCTGCGGCGGGACAGATAGTCGCCGTTAAATTCGGGGTCCAGGGGCTCCGGGCCGAGGTTGGCCAGCAAGGTGTGGGATAAGCCGCCCTCGGGGAGCGGCAGGCAACAGCCGAAGCGGCGCGGGTCGTGCAGGCGAACCTGGTAGCCGTTGTCCAGGTGCAGGGTCAGGTGATCGTGCCGGCGCAGCGGCGTCTCGGGCGTGCAGTGGCGCAGGCTCCCGGACATCCCGAGATGCAGCAGGAGGCCCGTACGATCGGTCTCCAGCAACAGGTACTTGGCGCGCCGGGTCAGGCTGCGGACCCGGGCGCCGGCCAGTTGCTGCACCAGCTCCGGCGGCACCGGCCAGCGCAGGCGCGGCTCGCGGACCTCGAAGGCCGTGATGCGGCGCCCGGCCAGCAGGGGGGCGAGCCCGCGCCGGGTGGTCTCGACCTCGGGCAGTTCAGGCATGCACGCCCTCGATTTCCAGCAGCAGCTCGCGCCGGCAGACGTCGCCGCGGACCCACTGGACGATCGGCCCCGGATGGGCGTCGTGGTAGTGCTCGGCGAGGACCGCGGCGACCTTGGGCCGGTCTTCCGGATGTCGCAGGTAGACGCGCAGCCAGGCCGGGCGTGGCAGTTCGTGGCCGGCGGTGTCATGCAGGGACCGCAAGTTGGCCAGGGTCTCGCGTGTCTGGGCGACGACGTCGTCGGGGTGACGGCTCTCGTGGCCGACGATGCTGGCGGTGCCGGAGAGCAGGATGAGTGGGCCGTCCGCGGTTTCCAGGCGGGTCGCGCGGGCGAAGGTCGGGCTCTTCGGGCTGTAGCGCGCCGGGTAATGATAGGCGCTGACCTGACGCGGGTTCTCCAGGGACTCGGCCGGGGTGCGAGTGGCGATCAGGTAGATGACCAGCTGGCGCTGGTCGCTCCCGATGGCCGTGGCGGCGGGCATGCTGGCCAGCGGGATCTCCAGGGTCTCAAGCGCGGTGGCGCGGCCCATGCAGAAGGCCTGATAGCGTTCCAGCCCGTCCTCCTCGGCATGGATGTCGCCAAAGTAGTTCCATACGCGTGCCAAATGCTCGAAGCCGCGCGCTCGGCAGGCGGCCAGCAGTGCGCGGTAGGCGTGTTCGGTCTGCTCCCGGAGGCCGTTATCCGGTCCGCTCCAGGTCGCGAAGAGGACGTCCTTGTGCTCCAGCAGGCGGACGGGCCCCTCGTGGATCGGCGTTGGCGTGCCGCTGGCGGTCCAGTACTCGACATAGTGATCCGGCGCCAGGGGGCGCAGGCCCGGGCGGATCTCCAGGTGGCCGGGCCCGCTGTCGATCCCGGCGGGTTCGCGCAGCCGGATGTGCATTCCCGTTTCGGGGCCGGCGGCGGCTTCCGGCATGAGCTGGCTGCGCAGGGTAAGGGGGGGCATCTAGTTCTCCGCCAGCGAGGCGAGCAAATCTTCGGTCCAGCGTACGGCCTCCAGGTAAAGGCGGCTGGAGACCGGCGCCGGGACCGGGGCATTCGTGTTGTCCAGCGGGGGTGTCGGGCCTTCGAAGGCGGCGATGGTCGCCAGCAGCGGTGCCAGCGGTCCTGCGCCTTCCATCAGGGCCTGTTCCATTTCGGTGGACAGGTGGAGTTCGCCCAGGATGTGTCGCAGCGGTACCCCCAGCACGCGATCCATCCCGGAGAGCATGCCGAGGGTGAAGTAGCGTTCGCACTCCTCGGGGTGCAGGCCCAGGGCGCGCGCCATCAGCATGCCCATACGGGCACGGATCATGACCTGCTCGAGCCCGTGGGTGGGATTGCCGGTACCACGCAGTACCATCAGCATCGCCAGGCGTTTGATGCGCCCCTGGCCCAGGCGCAGGATCGCGTTGTAGAGCGAATCGGTCGGGCGAGAGCCGCGATAGGCCGGGCTGTTGGCGATGCGCAGCAGCTGGATCGCGAGCCCGGGCTCGGCGGCGATCAGTTCCTCCAGCTCGGCCGGCGTCGGATCCGGCGCCTGTAGCGCCCGCAGGAGGCGCAGCAGGGCCACTTCCAGGCTCTCCAGGCGCTGCCCCTCGATCACGTGGGGGAAGGACAGGTGAAAGCCCTGGAACAGGCTGAAGCCAAGGGCCTGGCAGCGAGCATAGGCCTCGGCCGTTTCGACCTTCTCGGCCAGCAGTTCCACGTCGAAGGCGCCCAGGGTGGTGACTTCCTGTTCCAGGCGCTGGCCGCCCAGGGCGAGCACATCGAGCTTGACCAGATCCGCCAGTTCGACCAGCTCGGAATGGCTCTCCTGAAACTGGTAGTCATCCAGTGCGATGCGAAAGCCCCGGCCCTTCAGTCGGCGTACCGCGGCGATGACCTCGGCGTCGATCTCGATATCCTCGAGGATCTCCAGCACTACCTGTTCCGGTGGCAGGCTGGTGATGACCTCGTGTTCGAGAAAGCCGCGGGTGAGATTGACGAAGGCCAGGTGTTCGCCGACCAGGTGTTGGAGACCGATGTCGATGAAGGCGCTGCGCAGGAGATCGGAGGTGGCCAGGTCGCCGTCGGTGACCGAAGCGGCATCCAGGTGCCCAGCGCGAAACAGGAGCTCGAAGCCGACCAGATTCTCCTGATCGTCAAAGATGGGTTGCCGGCCGACAAAAATTGGTTGCATGCTTGCGCTAGGGAAACACTGATTAATGTACACGCTCGCGCTCGAGTCGCTTTGGTGTGCGAACAAGACGCGGCGACTGCCGTGCGGTCACTCTGCACAAGGGAGCCGCAACGCCGTGCGCACGCCCGTTTTCGTCAACAACGGGCGTGCGAGCCTCGGCGTTCAATAACTTGCGGGGTTGGCGCGCCAGGTTCCCCGATCCTGCGTTGCGCCGCTTGCGGGTGGAGTCACTCCCCGCTGCACGACGCGCCGGGTCTCGGAAAACCTGGGGTACCAACGCGAGCGTGTACATTAATCAGTGTTTCCCTTGGTCAAAAACGGATGGGCGGCCACGACTGCGTGCGGCAGGCCGGCTCGGGAGGGACATAAGCACCATGGATTCGATTGATGCGCCATTTGGAGAAGTCGTGGAGTTGCGCCAGATCCTGCACGACTCGGGGGTCCCGCTGCTGCGGGTTATTATCCGCGATGGCGGGCGTTATACCAAGATCGAACTGGACCCGGCGACGGCTCACCGCTGGGGCCGCGTGATGACGCGCTGGGCAGAAACCGCCGCCGAGGGGGCCGCGACGCCAGGGGATGGCGGGCAGCCGGATCCGGTCTGAGCCCGCGTCAACGGGGGATATGGCTGGATGCAGACGCGCTCGAGATGATCTCGAGCGCCGACCGGGCGCGTTGAGCGAGGCGTGGCCGAGCCCCATGAGCCGAGTGGCAAGTGGGAAACGGTGCGTTAACGCGAATGCGTTTTCCGGTACGGACCGCGCGCGCCAACACAAAAAAGGCCCGGAACCGCGTTGGCGGGCCGGGCCTTTTTTCGCCTGTTGTCAGGCAATCGAGCCGATGGGCGCGATTACTTGATCTTGGCTTCTTTGTACATCACGTGTTTGCGGACGACGGGATCAAACTTCTTGATCTCCATCTTCTCGGGCATGTTCCGCTTGTTCTTGGACGTGGTGTAGAAGTGCCCGGTGCCGGCGGAGGACACCAGGCGGATCTTGTCGCGTGCGGACTTGGCAGCCATCGTGAAGCCTCCTTAGACCTTTTCACCGCGGGCACGGCAGTCCGCCAGGACCGCGTCGATGCCGCGCTTGTCGATAATTCGCATGCCCTTGCAGCTAAGGCGCAGGCGTACGAAGCGGTTCTCGCTCTCCACCCAGAAACGGTGGAAATGCAGATTGGGCAGGAAGCGCCGCCGCGTCTTGCGGTGAGCGTGAGAAACGTTGTTACCGGTCGCCGGGCGTTTGCCGGTCACCTGACATACTCGGGCCATCGGGGGACTCCGGAATTTGGGTCTACCAGAAAGACGGCGGACTATAGCGTAGCCCCGGGGCGGGTGCAAGGGAGGCGCTGATCAATTCGGGAACATTCGCGGCGGCTTTGGAGCAGGACGCCGCGTCCCGAAAGGCCAATCGGTTCGAGTGTGAACGTGAACGATCCGGTTAGCGGTTGTTTGCTCGCTTGAGGGCCGCTCGCTCATCGGTCTCCGGGCACAGGCCGGGAACGAGGCCTCGGTCGTGGGCCCAGGCGATAATCTCCTCCAGCGGCATCGGGCGGGCGATGCCGTAGCCCTGAGCCGCGTTGCATCCGTAGTCGCGCAGCCGCGCCAGGGTGGCCGCGTCCTCGGCCCCCTCGGCGACCACCTTGAGGCCCAGATCCCGGGCCAGGCTGATGCTGGCGCGGGTAATCTGCTCGTCGACCGGGTGCTCCAGCATTTGCCGTACAAAGGCCTGATCGATCTTGAGAGTCGTCACCGGCATACGTTTGAGGTATGCCAGCGACGAATAGCCGGTGCCGAAGTCGTCGATGGCGAGTTCCAGTCCGGACTCGGTCAGGCGACGCAGGGCCCGGATCACCTCGTCCGGGTCCGCCATCAGGGCGGTCTCGGTGAACTCGAGTTCCAGGGCGCAGGGTGGAAGCCCCGAGACGCGAACCTTCTCCAGCAGGCGATCGGCAAATCCGGGGTCGAGGAAGTTGCGCGCCGAGATGTTCACGCTGACCGGCATGTCCAGGCCTTCGACGCGCAGGCGGGCGATGTCGGCCAGTGCGAGATCAAGGACCCGGTCGGTGAGGCTGTGGATCAGTCCGGTGCGCTCGGCCGGCGGGATGAACTGGTCGGGAGCGATGCGGCCGCGAACCGGGTGTTTCCAGCGTAGCAGGGCCTCCAGGCCCATCACCTGATCGCTCGCGAGATTGACCTTCGGCTGGTAGTGCAGGCTTAGCTGGCCGTCGTCCAGTGCGCTTTGCAACTCGCCCAGGAGTTCCACGGTGTACAGGCTGTGCTCGTTGCTGCGGCGGTTGTAGCTGCGATAGCGGCGCCCCGAGTGACTGGCCTCGTGCATCGCCATCCAGGCCTTGGTCAGCAGTCGGGAGGGTTCATCCTGTTCGTGAAAGGGGAAGGAGGAGACGCCCGCGTGGGCCCCGAGGTAGACCGGGATCTCGAAGACCTCGAAAGGTGTTTGCAGGCATTCGATTGCGGCGCGTGTGACGGCGAGTGTCTCTTTGCGGCTGCGGTGGGGCAGGATCAGGGCGAAGTGATCGTCGTGGATGTGGAACACGGACGCCCCGGCGGGCTCGGCCACTGCCTGCAGGCGCTCGGCAATGGACCGCAGCAGGGGGCGCTCGGCGGCGAAGCCCAGGGCGCCAATGCTGTCCGGGTAGTTGTCCATCTGCAGGCTGATGACGAACACGCGGGTGGCCGCGGCGTGCGGGGCGTCGGCCTGGGTCATCAGTTGCCGGGCATACTGCTCGAGCGACTCGCGATTGGGCAGGCCGGTCACGGGGTTGTTGTAGGCCTGTTCCAGAAGCCGTTCCGAGTGGCGGCGCAGGGTGTCGAACAGCCAGCCGGAGAATCCCCCGAGGACGATGTAGATGCCGGTGCGCGTGAGCCAGTTCAATGCGGGTTGAGCCGCCCCGGTGGCGGTATCCAGGGGCATGAACGGACCCAGGAGCAACCCCGCCAGCAGCCCGAAGGCCAGCCCGCCCCACAGCCCGAACAGGGCGGCCCCCAGCAGCACCGGGATGAGGATGAAGTTGAGGTAGGCAGTGGAGGTGCCGCCGGTCTCGTATACGATCAGCGCGACCAGCGCCATCAGGAGCGGGACGGCAGCGGCCCCGGCGAGTCGCCAGCCTCCGGGGATCCCCTGTGAGCGGGCATGTGACCAGGTGGAAAACGGGGTCGGCGCCATTCCGGTTCCTTCGGTTTGTGCCATTCGGGTGCCGCCACGGTTATCGACGTAGTGGGCCGGTTTGCGTGCAGGGTCGGGAATCGCCGCGTCGCGAGAAGTGGTCGCTGTTGCCGGTCGCGGGGGCTTGGTAGCATTCCTCGACCAGGGTTTCCCTGATTGTCTGGAACCTTCTACTTGGCGGAGCGGCATGGCCGATCGGCGTTTGCAGGTCTTTCTTACGGTGGCACGGTTGCTGTCCTTCACCCGCGCCGCCGAGGTGCTGCATATGACGCAGCCCGCGGTCACCTTTCAGGTGCGCCAGTTGGAGGAACAGCTGGATACCCGACTGTTCGACCGCAACCACAATCGAGTCACCCTGACTGATGCCGGACGGCTGGTACAACGATATGCCGAACGCATCTTTGACACCTATGGCGAGATGGAGGCCGCGCTACGCGAGTTGAAGGGCGCGGACGGCGGGGCGTTGGTGATCGGCGCCAGTACCACGGTGGCGGAATACATGCTGCCGGCGCTGCTGGGTGCATTCCGCCGCGAGCATCCGGATATCGGCATTCGCCTGCGGGTGGGCAATACCGAGAATGTCGTGGTGATGGTCGAGGAGGGCAGTGTCGATCTCGGCATCGTCGAGGCCCCGGTGACCCACCGTAGCTTGCAGGTCCAGCCCTGTCTGGTGGACCAGCTGCGGCTGATCGTGCCGCCGGAACACGAGCTGGCCCGGCGCGACACGGTGACCGTCGCCGACTTCATCGAACGCCCATTCATATGCCGCGAGGAGGGTTCCGGGACCCGCGAGGTCATCATGGAGTACCTTGGGCGCGCCGGATACGACCGCAGCAGTCTGCGCGGCTGCATGGAACTGGGCAGCCCGGAGGCGATCAAGGGCGCGGTGGTGGCCGGCATGGGGGTCTCGGTGCTGTCCGAGGCGGTGGTGGCGAAGGAGCTGGCCCTTGGCGAGCTGGTGGCGTTGCCGCTGTCGCCGCCGCTGGAACGGCCGATCTCGCTGGTGCACGCGCGGCAGAAGTTCCGCGTACCCACGCTGGAGGTGCTGATGCAGTTCCTGCGCGGGTACTGCACCGGTCAGCGTCCGCTCGCCCCCGCATCAGAACTCAAACAGGATTGACGTGACATGAAGAACTACTGCGTGGTGCAGCATACCTATTCCGAGTTTCTCGGCCTGATCGAGTCGCAGCTGGAGAAGCGCGACATCGGCTTCTCCTACTACCGACCGTTCGTGGGTCAGGACCTGCCGGGCTCCGCGGCCCAGTTCGACGGGCTGTGGCTGCTGGGCGGCGCCTGGCCGACGGCGGATCACGAGGAGAATCCGCAGGTCCCGGACGAGCTGTCGCTGATCGATATCTTCCGCCGCTCGAAGCGTCCGGTGGTGGGCGTCGGTATGGGCGGGCTGCTGGTGGCCGAGCAGGCCGGTGGCACGGCGCACGAGGACCCGATGTACCGCGCCCGCTTCGTGACCGCGCACAAGACCGCGGCCGGGGAAGGCGACGCACTGGCCGAGGCCCTGGATGGCCGGCGGGTGCTGCAGCTGGTCAACGGCCGCGTCGACCTGCCGGAGGACGTGCAGCCGATCCTGGTGGACGACGACGGCGACTGGCTGGCGATCCGGCCGGACGAGCTGACCTATGGCATGCTGTTCCGACCCGAGGTGAAGCCCGGGATGCTCGAGGACATCATCATGGAGGCGCGGCACAATCCGCCGCCGAACATGGGCGAGCTCCTGGGCGAGGCGCGCATGGAATGGGGCGAGATGCAGAAGGTGACCGAAGACGTGCTGGTGGCCCTGGTGAAGACGCTGGGCCTGATGCAGGAACGCCGCAAGATGCCGGTGTTCAGCCTGAAGATCGAGGACGAGGGATGATCCCACCCCTGGGCATGGGCAACGAGGGGGGCCTGTCCGGGGGCGATCTCGGGTCGGTGCTCGGCGGTGCGCGCAAGAAGGGCCGGGAGGACCCGGCCAAGGCGATCGCCGAGATCGCCGCGCGGCTGTCGACCGAGGATCAGGCCAGCCTGCTGAAATTCGCCCGTTTTCTGGAGCAGGAGTCGCCGGCCCCAGCGCCGGAACCGGTCCCCGAGCCGGAGCCGATCCCGCGTCCGGAGAGCGAGTCCGTCATCAAGGCGATGCGCCGGCTTTCCGCGACCTATCCCATGCTGGATCGCTCCAAGCTGCTGAACGAGACCTCGGCCCTGATGGGGCAGCACGTGATGCAGGGGCGCCCGGCGGTGGAGGTGATCGACGAGCTGGAGGGGGTCTTTCGTGCCCACTACGAGAAGGCCGTCGTCCAGGATCCGGCCCGCCAGGCGAATCCCGATAACGGAGGGGAGTCGGGGGAACCCTCGCGATGATCGATATCCTGCGCCAGTGGTACCAGCGCCATTTCACCGACCCGCAGGTGGTGATCCTGGCGTTTCTGCTGCTCGCGGGATTCCTGATCATCGTCTTTGCCGGGCGTATCCTGGCGCCGCTGCTGGCCTCGCTGATCATTGCCTACCTGCTGGAGGGGGCGGTGCGCAAGCTGGTCTTTTTGCACATCCCGCGCATCCTCGCGGTCACCCTTGTGCTGTTGGCCTTCCTGGCGCTGACGGTGGCGGCGCTGTTCAGCGTGGTGCCGCTGATGTCGGCCCAGGTGACCCAGCTGGTGCGCGAGCTGCCGGGGATGATCTCCGAGGGCCAGAACCTGCTGTTGCAGTTGCCCGAGCGTTACCCGCAACTGATCAGTGACGATCAGGTGTTCGAGCTGATGGGGGCCATTCGCGCCGAGGCGACCCTGCTGGGGCAACGCGTGGTGTCGTTCTCGCTGTCCTCGGCACGGCACCTGGTGGACGTGGTGATCTACCTGATCGTGGTCCCGCTGATGGTGTTCTTCATGTTGAAGGACCGCGATCTGATCCTGAACTGGATCCGCGGCTTCATGCCCCAGGACACCCACCTGGCCAGCGAGGTCTGGACCGAGGTGAATCTGAAGATCGCCAGCTACGTGCGCGGCAAATTCATCGAGATCGTGATCGTCTGGGCGGTCACCTTCCTTACCTTCAACTGGTTCGGGCTGGAATACGCCGTGCTGTTGTCGTTCATGGTGGGCATCTCGGTGATCATTCCGTACATCGGCGCGGCCGTGGTGACCATCCCGGTGGCGGCGGTCGCATACTTCCAGTTCGGTCTGAGCTCCGAGTTCGCCTGGGTACTGATTGCCTACGGGGTGATCCAGTTCATCGACGGCAACGTGCTGGTGCCGCTGCTGTTTTCGGAGGTCGTCAACCTGCACCCGGTGGCGATCATCGCCGCGGTGTTCGTGTTCGGCGGCATCTGGGGGCTTTGGGGGGTATTCTTTGCCATCCCGCTGGCGACGCTGGTACATGCGGTGATCAAGTCCTGGCCGCGCGCCCAGCGGCCGCCGCCGGAGTCCTCTGGAGAGCCGGCGGCCGCCGCGGCCGAAGCCGCCACCAAGTAGCCCGACATCCCTGATCGCCGGCCCGCCCGTGTGCGGGTTCGGCGGTCTGCCCGTGACATCAAGAACAAGAAGAACGCATGACCGGAACCGAGATCCTGATGAACGTGACGCCCCAGGAGAGCCGAGTGGCCCTGGTGGAGAATGGCGTCCTGACCGAACTGCACCTGGAGCGCGCCCGCCGCCGCGGGATCGTGGGGAACATCTACAAGGGCCGGGTGGTGCGGGTACTGCCGGGCATGGATGCGGCCTTCGTCGATATCGGGCTGGAACGCACGGCCTTTCTGCATGCCTCCGACGTGGCCCCGGTGGAGCGCGAGGAGCTCAATGGCAACGGCCCGTCTGCCAGCGACGCCCCTGCGGCGCCCGTGGCCGGCGGCAATGGCACTGGCACGCCGGCCCCGGTGGTGCGCGAGGGTATCCGCGAGCTGCTGCGCGAGGGGCAGGAGGTCCTGGTGCAGGCAGTCAAGGACCCGCTGGGCTCCAAGGGCGCGCGGCTTACCACCTATATCACCCTGCCGTCGCGCAATCTGGTGCTGATGCCGAACCAGTCCAATGTCGGTGTGAGTACGCGCATCGAGGACGAGGGCGTGCGCGCACGGCTGCGTGCATCCATCGAGCAGTTGCGTGACGAGCTGGCGCCGCAGCACGGCTTTATCGTGCGCACGGCCGCAGAGCTGGCCGACCACGAGGCCATGTATAACGACACGGCGTTCCTGAAGAAGGTCTGGGATACCCTGCAGGAGCAGGCTGTCGGAGCCCCGCCGGGGACCGAGGTCTACGCCGATCTGCCGCTGGTGGAGCGCATCCTGCGCGACATGGTGGGGGGCGATATCGAGCGTATCCGCATCGATTCGCGCGAGACCTATCAGAAGGTCTGCGGCTTCGTCGAGCGCTACCTGCCGGAGCTGATCGGCCGGATCGAACACTATCCGGGCGAGCGCCCGATCTTCGACCTGTTCAACGTCGAGGAGGAGATCCACCGTGCCCTGGAGCGCAAGGTGGAACTGAAATCCGGTGGCTACCTGATCTTCGACCAGACCGAGGCGATGACCACGGTGGACATCAACACCGGCGGTTTCGTCGGCCATCGCAAGCTCGAAGAGACCATCTTCAAGACCAATCTGGAGGCCGCGCAGGCGATCGGTCGCCAGCTGCGCCTGCGCAATCTCGGCGGGATCATCATTATCGATTTCATCGACATGCAGGACGACGAGCACAAGCGCCAGGTGATCCGCGCGCTGGAAAAGGCCCTGGAACGCGATCATGTGAAGACCCAGACCTGCGACGTGTCGCCGCTGGGCCTGGTGGAGATGACCCGCAAGCGCACCCGCGAGAGCCTGGAGCACCAGATGTGCGAGCCCTGCCAGGTGTGCAGCGGGCGTGGCTATCTGAAGTCGGCCGAGACGGTGTGCTACGAGCTGTTCCGCGAGATCCTGCGCGAGGTGCGTCAGTACGATGCGCGCGAGCTGCGCGTGCTGGCCTCGCAGAACGTGATCGACCTGTTGCTGGACGAGGAATCTGCCAGCCTGGCCGAGTTGCAGAGCTTTGTCGGCATCCCGATCCGCTTCCAGGTGGAGACGCTGTACACCCAGGAACAGTTCGACGTGGTCTTCGTCTGATCTACAAGTAGATTAAGTAGACAGGCACCCGGTCCCCGTCTCCGTCAGGGAGGAAGAGGCGCGAAGATGAATCGCCAGTGCGGACCCAGCACGGATACGGGTCCCGGTCGGCCGGGCGGGTCGGATTGCGGCTTCCCGGTGGAGAAATGAGACGCCTGTCACAACTCCTGAGGGTGGCGCTGGGCGCCTTCCTGGCGCTGGTCATCGTGATCGTGCTGCTGCGCCTGGTGCTTCCGCACTGGGATGGTCTGCACGCCTGGGTGGAGGATACCGCCAGCGAGCAGCTCGAGCGCGAGGTCACGGCCGCAGGTATCGAGCTCGGTTGGACCGGCTGGTCGCCGGCGCTGGTGGCGCGCGATGTCCGCGTGGCGATGCCGGATGGTGAACCGGTCGCCATCGACCACCTCGGGGTCGCGCTGAGCGTCGGGGCCAGTCTGCGCAGTCGCCATCCATCCTTCACAGTGCACGTTCGGGGCGTCGAGCTGCGCCTGGTACGCCACGCCGACGGACGCTTTTCCCTGCACGGTCGCGAGCTTGGCATGGGCGAGGGCCGCTTGTTCACGCTCCCCGTGGAGCAGTGGCCGGATGTCGAGGCCGAGGCCATTCGGTTGGTCTGGGACGATCGCAGCGCCGGCCTGGAGTCCGATGCGTGGCTGGACCGGGCCGCCCTGCGCACGGCGCATGACGGGTCGCTGCGGATGCACCTCGAAGGGGTGCTGGATGGCGAGGCCGCGGGCGGGCACTTCGAATTGGGGCTGAAGGCCCCCGCAGCGGATTTGCGTGATGCGCGCTTCTTCCTGCGGGCCGATGCGGTCGACCTGACCGCCTGGCAGCCGTGGCTGGCCTACCTCGGCTGGCCCGCGCCCGAGGGCACGGCCGCGCTGCGTCTGTGGGGCGCGCTCGACGAGGGGCGCATGGCCTGGCTGCGTGGGGAGCACGAAACCACCCTCAATCTGGCCGGGGAACCGGTCGGCCCGGCCATCGGACATCGTTTCGACTGGCGGGTGCAGGAGGATCGCCACCGCTCGTCCTGGAGCGGGACCCAGCCCGGGTCCGGCGATCTGCGCCTTGCCTACCGCCTGGAGGGCAAGCCGGAGGGGCTGGTGGTGGACGCGGTGGAAATGGCCGCGCGCGATCTCGAAGTGGAACCTTACGCGCCGCTGCTCACGCTGCTTCAGGATGCGGCGCCCGAGTTGGCGGAGCGGATCGCGGACCTGCATCCGCGCGGCACCCTGGACTTCGCCCGGCTGGAGGCCCGCCGCGCGGATGGCCGTCTGCAGCCTGTCTGGGCGGAGGCCGATGTGCACGACCTTGGCTGGCGCGCGGGGGATCACGGGCTTGGGGTGCAGGGTGCCTCGGGGTATATGCAATGGCGCCGTGGCGGTGTGGAATTGCTGCTGGACAGCCGCGACCTGCAGATCGACCTGCCGCGTGTGCTGGCCGATCCGGTGCCGCTGGATACGGTGCGTGGACGGCTGCGTGCCGAGCGCGATGATGCCGGACACTGGCGCCTGGCGGGCGAGGGCCTGAATGCCGCCAATGCCCATGCCGCGGTTCGCGGCCGCCTGCGGGTACTGCTGGATGGTCACGCGGCCGGACCCCGGGTCGATATTGCGATGGACATTCTGCGTGCCGACGGTGATCACACCGCGCGCTACCTGCCGCTTTACCACCTGCCGGACAACACCTACCAGTGGCTGGTGGACAGCATCGTTACGGGCACGTCCTCCGGCGGCGGCATGGCCTATCGCGGGCGCGGGAAAGACTTCCCGTTCGCCGGCGACGAGGGTGTGTTTGATCTCTGGGCGGATGTCGAGGCGGGCATCCTCGACTATCAGGAGGGCTGGCCGCGGGCCGAGGACCTCAGTGGCCGGCTCCTGTTCCACAACGCGAGCTTCCGCGCCGAGGGTGCGCGCGGGCGCATTCTGGACACCGAGGTGCGCGACACCCGGATCGGGATCGAGGACATGGAGCATGCGGTCCTCGAACTGGAAGGCACGGCAGAGGGCGATGCGGCGGATCTTCTGGCCTACCTGCGCCAGGCCGAGTTGCTGGAGGAGGCGGCCGAACTCCGTGACCAGGCGCGGCTGGACGGGCCGACCCGGCTGGGTCTGTCCCTGAACCTCCCGCTGCAGGCGGGCCGAATGGCCGCGACCCGCGTCGCCGGTGAGCTGGACCTGCGGGGTATCCGCGCCGAGGTCTCGGGCTGGCCGACCATTCTCGAGGCCGTGGAGGGACGGGTCCAGTTCGATACCGGGGATCGCGTGACGGCCGATGGGGTCACCGCGCGGGTCCACGGCGAGACGGTGACGCTGGGGGCGGACTGGCCGCTGGATGGCGAGACGGCGCGGTTGACGGCGCGCGGTCCGCAACCCCTGGCCCCGTGGCTGGAGGATTTCCCGGAGCTTGCGCCCTATCTCGACGGGGCGGCGCACTGGGATGCCCAGCTGCGCTTGGGGCCGGCGGTGGACGGGGTTCGTCTGGAGTTGCGCTCGGACCTGGTCGGGGTCGCGATCGACTGGCCGGAGCCGATCGGCAAGTCCGCGGCGGCGGCCCGCGAGCTGGAGCTGGCACTGCCGCTCGGGCATGACGGCGCCGGTATCGGCCACCTGACGCTGGGGCAGGTCCTGCGCGCACACCTGCGCCTGTCACCGGCGGCCGCGCCCGAGGACCCGGCCGTACGGGGTGCCGAGCCGCGTACGGCCGCGCGCGGGATCGGGTTGCAGGCCATGGCGCTGGAGATCGGTGCGCCCCGCGCCAGTGCCCTGGCCTTGCCGGGGGCGGGGGTCTCGGTGCGGGCGCGCCTGCCGGAGTTGGCGGTCGACCCTTGGCTCAAGGCCCTGAGCGAGGCCCCCTGGGGCGGCGATGTGGATCTGGGCGCGGCCAGCCAGAATGCCGGGGAAACCGCGGGAGCGGTCGCGTTGACCCGCCTGGAACTGGATATCCGCGACCGGATCCGCTGGGGCGAGCAGGACCTTCCCGGTGTGCGCTTTCTCGGTCGACGCGGGGATGCGGGCTGGGATCTGGAGGCCACTTCCGACTGGCTGGCGGGCGAGGCACGCTGGCGCCCGATGGGTGCGGGCGGGCACGACCGCTGGGAGGCGCATGTGCGCCACCTGGTCCTGGAGGATCTTGAGTGGGACGGCGAGCCGGACCCCGATCCCGGGGTGAACCCTGTCGCAGTCGGGGGCTTCGAGGACCCGCGCGTGTGGCCGGCCGTGGACTTGACCCTCGACAGCCTGGCGCTGGGGGATTACCGTTTCGCGGACATCGAGCTGGGGCTGGAGCCGCAGCCGAACGGACTGGTCGTCCGGGACCTGGAGCTGCGGACCCCGGAAGGTGACCTGCACGCAGACGCCGTCGGGGCCTGGCGGGTGACCACCGGTGGTCTGCCGGAGACACGCCTGGACGTGAGCCTCTCCGGCGGTGATTGGGGCCGGGCGCTCGAGTCGGCGGGGTTGTCGCGTGCGATGGTCGGGGGGAGCGGTGACGGTTCGCTGTCGCTGACCTGGCCGGGGCCGCTGTATGCCCCGCGCCTCGCGCAGCTGGCGGGCTCCATGGAACTCTCCCTGGAGGACGGGCGTCTGGCGGATGTCGAGCCGGGCGCCGGCCGCCTGCTCGGCCTGGTGAGCCTGGACGTGTTGCCGCGGCGGCTGCGGCTGGATTTCCGCGACGTGTTCACCGAAGGCCTGACCTTCAGCGAACTGACCGCGGAGGCGACACTGCGCGATGGTGATCTCTACGTGCCGGCTCTGCGCATGGAGGGTCCCTCGGCGCGCGTGCGCCTGAGTGGCCGCACCGGGCTGGTGGCGCGCGACTACGATCACGAGATCGTGGTCGTGCCCAGCCTGCGTACCGCGCTGCCGATTGTCGGGGCGCTGGTGGGCGGACCGGTGACCGGGGTCGTGGTGCTGCTTGCGGAACGCGTGCTGGGGATTGGGGATCAGATAGAAGAGGCGGCCCGTGTCGAATATTCGGTGACGGGCCCCTGGGACGACCCGCAGGTGCGCGTGCTGGTGCAACCGGCCGCAGGTGCCGAAGGGACTGATAACGACTAACGCCGGCAGGGATCGGCGTTACGGGCGCCATAACCGGCCCCGGTAACCAGATGATCGGAGCGACATGACTCAGGTAGCGGCCATCCAGATGGCCTCCGGACCCCAGCCCCAGGCGAACCTTCTGGAGGCGAAACGACTGCTGCAGGAGGCCGCCGACAAGGGCGCCCGCCTGGCCGTCCTGCCGGAGAACTTTGCCTTCATGGGCATGCAGGAGACGGACATCCTCGGGATCGCGGAGGTCGCCGATGGCGCGGGCCCGCTGCAGGCCTTTCTCGCGGAGCAGGCCCGGCGCCTGGGGTTGTGGATTGTTGGCGGGACCATCCCGCTGCAGACCCCGGACTCCGAGCGGGTGCGTTCGGCTTGCCTGGTGTTCGACGACCGCGGGCAGCAGGTGGCGCGCTACGACAAGATCCACCTGTTCGACGTGTGCCTGCCGGACAGCACCGAGGCCTATACCGAGTCCAAGGTCTTCGATCGGGGCGATCAGGTGGTGGTCGTCGATACGCCGGTCGGCCGCATGGGCCTGGCGATTTGCTACGATCTGCGCTTCCCCGAACTGTTCCGGGCCCTGCTGGACAAGAATGCGGAATGGGTCGCCCTGCCGGCGGCCTTCACCGCGCAGACTGGGCAGGCGCACTGGGACGTGTTGCTGCGGGCGCGCGCAATCGAGAACCAGTACTACATGCTCTCGGCGGCCCAGGGCGGCTTCCACGTGAACGGCCGCGAAACCTACGGCCATAGCGCGCTGGTGGACCCCTGGGGTCGGGTGGTCGGTCAGTTGCAGCGCAACCCCGGGGTACTGCTGGCGAATCTGGACCCGACCCAGGCCGCGCGCATCCGGAGCAGCTTCCCGGCAGTGGACCACCGCCGCCTGCCGTGCCCCAAAACCACCTGACCCCGCACCCTGGCCTGGGTCAGGGTGGCGATATACCCGCAACGGCCGCGCGCTTGAAAGCGAACGGCGTGCCCCAAGCTCCATACTGAAGGCCGACAGCTGCTCCCCCATGATGGACACGGAACAGCGGATTTACGGAACCCGAGAGGACTTCATGATCGACCGCCTTGCGCAACAGACCCTGCTCGACCCCGCCGGCCTTGGCGAAAGCGAGCTGAGCGCCCTTCTGGGCACCACCTTCGGTCACGGTATCGATGGCGGTGACTGCTACTTCCAGTTCTCCAGCCAGGAGGGCTGGTCGCTGGAGGACGGCATCGTGAAATCCGCCAGCTTCAACATCGAACGCGGCGTTGGCATCCGTGTGGTGCGCGGCGAGCAGACCGGGTTCGCCTACTCCGACGACATCGCGATGCCGGCCATGCTGGAGGCCGCGAAGACCGCGCGCAGCATTGCCAGTGCCGGGCAGAGCGGGCGCATTGCGGTTGCCTCGCGCGCGTCCTCGCGGCCGGCGCTGTACGCCCCCGACAATCCGCTCGATTCGCTGGGCGAGCAGGCCAAGATCGACCTCCTGAAGGAGGTGGATGCCGTCGCCCGCGCCGAGGATTCCCGCGTGACCCAGGTGATGTGTTCGCTGGCCGGGGTGCACGAGGTGGTGCTGGTACTGAATGCCCGCGGCGAGATGACTACTGACGTGCGCCCGCTGGTGCGCCTGAACGTCCAGGTGATCGTCGAGCAGGGCGGGCGCCGCGAATCCGGCACCTCCGGAGGCGGCGGTCGTCACGGCTACCAGTACTTCCGCGAGGATGGCCGCGCCGCCGGTTATGCCCGCGAGGCGGTGCGCCAGGCCCTGGTGAATCTCGATGCGCGCGACGCGCCGGCCGGCAGCATGAAGGTGGTGCTCGGGCCCGGTTGGCCGGGCATCCTGTTGCACGAGGCGATCGGCCATGGGTTGGAGGGCGACTTCAACCGCAAGGGGACCTCGGCCTTCTCCGGACGCATCGGCGAGCAGGTGGCGGCCAAGGGCATCACCATCGTCGACGACGGCACCCTGGAGGGCCGCCGCGGCTCGTTGAACGTGGACGACGAAGGCAATCCGACTCAGCAGACCGTGCTGATCGAGGATGGCGTGCTGCGCGGCTACATGCAGGACGAGATGAATGCCCGCCTGATGGGTACGCAGTCCACCGGCAATGGCCGCCGCGAGTCCTACGCCCGGCTGCCGATGCCGCGCATGACCAATACCTACATGCTCGGTGGCGACGCCGATCCGGAAGAGATCCTGGCCTCGGTGGACGACGGCCTGTATGCGGTCAACTTCGGTGGCGGGCAGGTGGATATCACCTCCGGCAAGTTCGTGTTCTCCGCCTCGGAGGCCTACCGGGTGGAGAAGGGCAAGGTGACGTACCCGGTCAAGGGTGCGACCCTGATCGGCAATGGCCCGGATGTCCTGACCCGGGTGTCGATGATCGGGAACGACATGAAGCTCGATTCCGGCGTCGGCACCTGCGGCAAGGAGGGCCAGGGCGTGCCGGTCGGCGTGGGACAGCCCACGCTGCGTATTGACGGCATGACCGTGGGCGGTACCCAGGCAGCCTGAGGGCTGCGGGGCCCGATGCAACCAAGGAGGCACAGATGAATCTCGATTTTCTCGAACAGGAACGTTCCCTGCCGGAAGGGCATGGCCACGACAAGATCGTCCAGTGGCATGTCTTTCGCGCGCGCGACAAGGCCGAGCAGTTCGCCCACCACGTGGAGCTGAGCGAAGGGCAGGACCTGGTGGGCGGCTGGACGCGTGACAGCGTCGGCATGCTCTACTGGGTCGGTGTGCACGTCGACGACCTGGAGCGCTGGGGTAACGCCGGCGCGGTCCACAAGCACGGCGCCCGGGTCGACTAGTCATCCCTTCCCCGGGCCATCCGGCCCGGGGTGTCCTTGTATCGCCCCCAGATCAGTCATCGAGTAGCGGAACCCTGCATGAGTACATCTCCCGAACGCGCCATCCCGGAACCCGTGTCCCAGGAAGACGGGGTCCAGGCCCTTTCTCATTCGCCGGACTCCCTGCAGACGAGAGTTCAGCGCACGCTGGAGGCCGCGCGCGCGCGCGGTGCCTCGGACGTCCAGGCCGTGGTCAGTCACAGCGTCGGGCTGGAGTTGGGGGTGCGCAAGGGCGAGATCGAAACCCTGGAGCACGAGCGTGACCAGAGTCTTTCGCTGATCGTCTATTTCGGCCAGTCCAAGGGGGCCGCCTCTACCACCGATTTCAGTGACCAGGCCCTGATCGACACCGTCGAGGCGGCCTGCCGCATCGCCCGCTACACCGAGCCGGACCCGTACGCCGGGATGCCCGATCCCGCGTTCAAGGCGAGCGAGTGGGACGACCTTGACCTGGATCACCCCTGGGGCTGCAGCGCCGCCGAGGCGACCGAGCTGGCCCGTACCATCGAGGCCGCCGGCTTCGCGGCGGATGAACGGATCGAGAACTCCGAGGGTGCCAGCGTCAGCACGCGGCGGGCCATTGCGTTTCTCGGCGACAGCCAGGGGTTCATGGGCGGCTATCGCAGCACCCGGCATTCCCTGTCCTGCGCGCTGGTCGCGCGCGACGCAGCAGGCATGCAGCGCGACTACGCCTATTCCGTCGCACGCCACGCGGGGGACCTGACCGCCGCCGAGCAGGTCGGGCGCGAGGCCGCCGAGCGCACCGTGCGCCGGCTAGGCGGGCGCAAGCTGTCGACCCGCAACTGCCCGGTGCTGTTTGCCCCGGAGATGGCGCGCACCCTGATCGGCAGTTTCACCCGTGCGATCGCCGGCCCGTCCCAGTACCGCGAGAGCTCGTTCCTGCTGAATGCCATCGGCGAGAACGTGTTCCCCGGGTGGATGCAGATCGAGGAACGCCCGCAGACCCCGCGCGCGCTGGGTAGCGCCCCGTTCGACGGGGAGGGCGTGCGCACCCGCAATCGCCCGTTGATTGCCGACGGCGTGCTGCAGAGCTATACCCTCGACAGCTACGCCGCGCGACGTCTGGGCCTCGAGGCCACTGGCAACGCCGGGGGTGCACGCAACGTGACCGTGGCCCCGGGCGACAAGGACTTCGCCGCCCTGCTGGCCGAGATGGGGACCGGTTTCCTGGTCACCGAGCTGATCGGCCAGGGGGTGAACCCGGTGACCGGCGACTATTCCCGCGGGGCCGCCGGCTTCTGGGTGGAAAACGGCGAGCTGCAGTATCCGGTGGAGGAGATCACCATCGCCGGTAACCTGAAGGACATGTTCCAGCGGATGGCGGCCGTGGGCACCGATGTCGACCGCCGCGGCAACATCCACACCGGTTCCATCCTGGTTGAATCCATGATGGTGGCCGGCGACTGAACGGCTCTTTCCGGTCTGTCTGTGCGGGCATGACCGGCCGTTTCCCCGCATCACCCACCCTGCTACTCTCGCCTAGGGAGACGCTGATTTAATCGCGCGCTCGCGTTGGTGCCCCCTGTTTTCCGAGACAAGGCGCGTCGTGCAGCGGGTAGTGGTTCTACCCGCAAGCGGCGCAACGCAGGATCGGCGAACAGGGGGCACCAACCCGACAAGTGATTGAAAGAGCGGGCTCGGCCGCTTTTGCGCGCGAACAGCGTTGCGGTTCCTTTGTGCAGAGTGACTGCACGGCAGTCACCGCGCCTTGTTCGCACGCAAAAGCGACTCGAGCGCGAGCGCGCGATTAAACGAGCGCGCGATTACATCAGCGTCTCCCTAGGGCTGCATGGCCCCGTGACGCGCGACCGTCCGCCCTCCGCAATACGGTCGTATCCCGGTGGCGAGGAGCGGCCATGAACTTCTTCGAGCAGCAAGAGCAGGCACAGCGCAGGACGCGCTGGCTACTGGCCCTGTTCGGCCTGGCCGTGCTGGTGATCGTCGGGGCCCTGGGCCTGATTGTCTGGGCCATGGGGGGCGGCACCGAGGCCATCGCCTGGACCATGGGGATCACCGCGGGCCTGATCGTCCTTGCGAGTCTGTACCGGGGCTGGCGGCTGCGCGCCGGCGGCGGTGGGCTGATCGCGCAGGAGATGGGCGGCATCCGGGTGGATGGCAATCCGGCGGATCCGCAGCGGCGGCAGCTGCGCAACGTGGTCGAGGAGATGGCAATTGCTTCCGGGGTGCCGGTGCCCGATATCTACGTGCTGGAGCAGGACCTCGGTATTAACGCCTTCGCCGCCGGCTTTGCGTCGAACGATGCGGTGATCGCCGTGACCCGCGGTGCGCTGGACAGCCTGGAGCGCGCCGAGCTGAAGGGTGTGGTCGCGCACGAGTTCGGACATATCCTCAATGGAGACATGCGCCTCAACATGCGCCTGATCGGCATCCTCTACGGGATCGAGATTCTGGCGCTGTTGGGGCAGGGCGGGCTGGCGCGACGCCGGCGTCGACACAAGGGCGATATGGCCGATACCGGGGTGGGCGTGCTCAGCGTCACCCTGATCGCGGTGGGCTATGCCGGGCTGGCCCTGGCGCGCTGGATCCGGGCCGGCATCTCGCGTCAGCGCGAATACCTCGCGGATGCCCATGCCGTGCAGTTCACCCGCGAGCCGGACGGCCTGGCCGGTGCGCTGAAGAAGGTCGCGGCCCGCTATGCCGGGCTGAATGGCAATACCGAGGAGATCACTCACATGCTGTTTGCCAGCGACGCGATCGGCCAGATCTTCGAGACCCATCCACCCCTGCTGGATCGCATCCGCACCTTGCAGCCGCATTTCGAGCCCCGGGATCTGCAGCGCCTGCGCGACCAGCTCAATGCCCGGGTGCGGCAGCGGGCGCACGAGCGCGCGGTGGACGGCATGCAGCGCGAACGCGAGGGGCGCCTGCCGGGCGCCGAGGCCGTGGGGGATGCCCTCGGCGGCCACCCGGCACTGACCCATATCCTCGGTGCCGGCAGGTTGCTTGCTGCGATTCCGGGGCCGCTGGCCTGGGCCGCGCGCTCGGATGCGCGGGCGATCGAGGTGGTCTTGTATCTCCTGTTGCATGCGGACCCGGATGTGCGCGAGCGGCAGCGGATAATGATTGCCGAGGCGTTGGGCGAGGCGCGCGGAGAGGCTGTACGACGTCTACAGGTAGCGGAACCTGCGCTGCGCGAGGACCTGCGCCTGCCGCTTCTGGAGCTGGGCTTCCCGATGCTGCGGCGGCTTTCAGCCGAGGAGCGCGCGCGCCTGCAGGGGCTGGTGGAGCGGCTGATTCATGCCGATGGCCGGGTGGCGGTATTCGAGTATGCCCTTGGGCGTATGCTGAGCTGCCAGTTGCGGGATGTGCAGGATCCTGCCGCGGCGTCCCGCCCCGGGACTGCCACGCTGGACGCCCACAAGCAGAGCGCGCATTACCTGCTGGCGGTGCTGGCCCACCATGGCCATCCGGACGACCCGGCGGCGGCGCGGGCCGCGCTGACCGCCGGGATTGGCAGCCTGGACGGGGCGCTGCCGCTGGCGGTTGAGATCCCGGAGGCCCTGACCGGGGCGGCCGGTGCGCGCGCATGGGCGAATGTGCTGGACCGCGTGATGGAACAGCTGGATGCCCTGCGCATGCGCGACAAGGACCCGCTGATTCGGGCGATGGTGACCACCGTCAGCCATGGCGGGCAGGTGGTGCCGGCCGAGGTTGAGCTGCTGCGAGTGATGGCGGCGTCGCTGCACGTCCCGTTGCCGCTGGCATCGGAGGGGGTGTTTGATGGTTTGGAGTAGCGGGCGGCGTGCGCATGAGGGTGCGGCCGATGCCCCTCAAGGCGTGTCGGTTCCGGTCGGTAACGCCTTGAAACCGCTTCCACGTGGGAAATAAGCGCCTGAATCCAAATTAAATTCCCATTCAAGCGACGGATAACAAACGATTTTCCGGGCGTACATCAAGAAAATCCGAAAAAACACTTTCAATTGAGAGCGGTTTGGGAGGACAATAGCTGCGAGGTAACGGTAACAGGCTCCATGCAGCACCAGGCGACACCCCGAAAGGGGCGTTAAGATTCGCAGTTCCGGTCCCGGTTGGTTTGGGGCCGCGTAGAATCACGATCAAGTTCCATCGTCGTTCGGTTGCCCTCCAGTCTCTCCTCCCCTCGAAAACCCAATCTATTATGAACAAGCAGAGGTAACCGAAATGGCTACAGGTACAGTGAAGTGGTTTAGCGACGAAAAAGGCTTTGGCTTTATTACCCCGTCTGATGGCTCCAAGGACGTCTTCGTCCATCACAGCGCCATCCAGGGTAGCGGCTTCAAGTCGCTGGCAGAAGGCCAGAGCGTCTCGTTTGACGTCGAGCAGGGCCAGAAGGGCCCGGCCGCCGCGAACGTCGAAGCTCAGTAAGACAACCCCGGCGCGCAAGCGCCAGGTTGAGAGAGCCCCGCCTAGTGCGGGGCTTTTTTTGTGGTGCGCCAGGCATGGCGCGTAGCGTCGTTTAGGCGCTATCCGGCTAGCCGTGGTGGCTGGCTGGATGACTCGGGGTGAGAGTCCCCTATGGACCCTGATAGTGGGAACCGCTAGCTGAACAGCTAGGGTGTCCGTCGCGAGGAACGGTATGGCGGGTCGGAAGCCCAAAGACTGTCGAAGCGCTCACAGCACACAGGCGGCGGGGGAATTCATTGGAGCGAAGCTCAACCCAATAATGGGAGGCAAGAACCGCCGTGGTACGGATCCGTTTGCCCGGTGGTGTGAGAGGACGCGGGAGGCAACTCCCCCTCCTGCTCGATTGCGATCAGGGCGCGCGGAGCGGGATGTCCCCTGCGGTTCCAAATCGCGAGTGAGCGTGCACCTAATACGCCGTTTGGCGTGACGAAGCCCCCGTGACGTGGTTCCGAGACGCCGATGAATGCAAGCGATCGTGTTGGCTCCCGGATCAGAAGATCATCTCGATCCCGAGGCCCAGGGCCCAGGCCTCGCGCCGGTCCGGATCGCGATCGCCGCGGGGCCAGAAATGCCCGAGTATGACCTCGCCGATCAGCCAGTCGCGGTAGACGGGCTGGCGATAGATCCCGCGCAGGCCATATTCACGCACCTTTACCGGTCGGGCGGTTTCGCCATTCGCCAGCACCTCCAGCGAGATCTCCCGCTCCGGTCCGAAGGTCTGGAACACCCCCATGGCGGTGGACCAGGCCGCTCCACGTGTCTCCGAGCTGACGGTCGCGGAATTGCGCCAGCGAAACGCGCGGCGCTCGGTGAGTGCATGGGCCAGGTCGAGCGAGCTGGTTGCCCCGATACCGTCGCCGGTGGACACGAACAGGGTCTCGCGAAAATCCAGCGTGGTGGCGTCGGTCGGCCAGAAGATCCGGCGATAACGGGCCTGGGCATACGGCTTGTAGCCGCCGCGGATGCCGAGACGCAGGTCGACATGTTCGCGTAGGTGATAGCCGAGCCCGCCGAAATAGGTCTGGTCCGCGTCACGGTCCTCCGGCAGCAGGAGCTGCGCGCGCGAGAAAGTCTCCGGCTGGTCCTGCACCAGTTCGTCCTCCGCGCCGCGGCCGACGAACAGATAGACCCGTTCGTTCACGTTGGGCATGGTCACGTCCAGCCGGAACCGCGTGGAGGCCTTGAACCCCTTGTCCTCGCGGTGGAGCCCGCCGATCTGGATGCGACCACCCGCCTCGCCGCCGCTGTCGTCGAACGGCTTGTCACCGAACCAGCCATCCACGTTGCGGACCAGCCAGTAGGTCAGGTCGCGCGTGCCCTCGCGTGTCTGGTGCAGCCACTGCTGACCGGATTCCCCGGCGCCGATGTCCTCGCTGGCGTGTGCCGTCACGCAGAGCAGAAGTATCAGGACTAGGACCAGGACCGGAGATCGGCGCATGCGGTAAACGTCGGCTTGAAGGGTAGGGACGAGGGCGCTCGGGTATTGGACCGCGCGCAGCATTGCCGATCATTCTACGACCAATCCGCGCCCTGGTTGGCATGCATGGACCGCGGTGGATGGGGAGAATGGCCTGGGCGTGCGCGCCGTACGATCACTCCATGGGGCGGTTGGAGTGATGTTGTGTTCCGAGGCGGCGTCGCTGCGTGGATGCAAGACCGATTCGGCTGGCCGGTCCGATGGCCACTGTGCACGCCGAAGAGGCGCCCTCGCGAGCACCTTTCCGGGCACGAGACGCCGATAACGCTGGAACGCGGGCTGGCGTGATCGACTATCGCATCTGCCCGGCCGGCGCCGCTCGTCGCGGCTACGCCCCGGAGGACTTCCACGGCTTCGCGAGCGTCGTCCCGATGGCCGATGCCGAAATCGTCCGTCTGCAACAGCAGGAGGGCTACGGGTACATGCGTTAGGGCGACGCTGGCCCTTGTCCACGCCCGCGTCGGCGCTCCATGTGTTGCGCAGGGTGGACGCGGTTCTTCCGGCCGGTTGCCACCCGTGGTGCGTAACTCCGGATCGATGAACGCGGGGCATCAACGCCGCAAGTCATTGAATGCCTGGCTTCGGCCAATGTTCCCACTGACGGCGTTGCGGTTCGCGACGAAAGCTCGGCTACACTGAGCTCACCACGCCTTGTCAGCACGAAAGATCGACTCGAGGGCGACCGCGTATGTGGGGCCGCGTGTCCCTGGCGTACCAGAAGGGTATTCGATGACGGACGATAGAACGGCGAGGGAAGGATTTCTGCACGAGTTGGCGCAGACCAGCGTGCTGGCGGAGATCTGGCAGCATTTTCCGGAGAACATGTTCCTGATTCGAGTCGAAGGCCCGGATTTCGTGGTCGAGGCATCCAACGCGAAGATGGAACAGCTGTTCGCGCAGGATTGTACCGGTCGGCGCCTGCACGACATCCTGCCGTGGCCGGTCGCGGAGCAGGTGGTCGCACATTACCGCGACTGCCTGCGCCAGGATGCGCCCCTGCGCTACGAGGAACATGCGGCCTTTCGCGACGGCGATGGAGTCGAAAAGGAAGGGCACTGGCTCACCCTGCTGTTGCCCGTGCATGACACGCAGGGCGCGATCACGCACTTGTTCGGAATTTCCCAGGATGTCACCGAGTTGCGCCTGGCGCGTGAGGATCTGGAGCGCTACAGCCACAACCTGGAGGCCGTGGTCGAGGAGCGCACGCAGGCCCTGAACCAGGCCAACCGCGAGTTCGAGGAGGCCAATCGGCGGCTGGAAAAACTCGCGTCCTGCGACCCCCTCACCGGGGTTGGCAATCGCCGGCACTTTCAGGCACGGGCCGAGAGCGAGATGGAGCGCGCCCGCCGCCACGGCAGCCCCCTTTCGCTGTTGATGTTCGATCTCGACGGCTTCAAGCGGATCAACGACGAAGTGGGACACGCGGCCGGCGACGCCATGCTGAAGCGGGTCACCGCGAGCGCGCAGGCAACCCTGCGCGACGCGGACCTCCTCGGACGCTATGGCGGGGACGAATTCGTCGTCCTGCTTCCGCATACCCCGTTGGCGGATGCCCGACGGATGGCCGAGCGCCTGCAGGCGCGGGTGCAGGAACGGGCGGACATCTCCATCAGTGTCGGCGCGGCCGGCTTTCTCGCCGACGACACCCATCTCGAGCACCTCGTCCACCGCGCGGATACCGAGCTCCTGGCCGCCAAACGTACCCGGGCTGAACGCTAGCCCAGGACTTCCGGGTGGCTTAAGGCCGGGTCAGAGACCGAAGATCTCGGACTTGAGGTTCCACTTGGATGCGAGGGTCTCGGTGGCGTTGAGGAACTCCTCGGCGCGGGTCGGGTGGTTCCATTGGCCCTTGGCGATCCAGGCGAGCGCGGTGTCGCGGTTCGGGGCCAGCGACAGGATGTGGATCAGCTCGCCGGCTTCGGCGCCGATCACCTCGCCGCCCAGCAGGGCCCCGGTATCCATGTCGCCGATCAGGCGCACGAAGCCCTCGGGCTCGTCCTGGCCCAGGGCGCGCGGGGAGGTCTCGAAGGCGGCGAAGCCGACCGCGGGTTCCAGTTCATCGTCCTCGGCGTCGTCCTCGTCCATGCCCAGACGCGCCATCTCGACGGCCGAGTAGATCGCGATCGGGACGAAGCGCTCGTCCTGTTCGCGGGTGTTGCCGTTCTGGATGTTCTCGACCGCGATGGTCGCGTCGGCCAGGGCGTGGTTGGCGGTCTGCCACTCGCTGGCGACATCGCCGATGACGTAGATGTTGTCGACGTCGGTCTGCAGGGTGGGGCGGCGCTGGACGAAGCCGCGGCGGTCGGTCTTCACCCCGATCGCATCCAGGTTCAGGCCTTCGGTGTGCGGGGTGCGTCCGGTGCCGAGCAGGACCCAGTCGACCTCGAAGGTGTTGCCTTCGCTGTCGGTGATGGTGACGCCGTCGTCGGACATCTCGACCTTCTCGTAGCCCTTGACGCGGGTGGGCTCGACGCCGTCCTCGGCCAGGCGTTCCTTCAGCGTGCCCAGGGCCTGGGGGCTGAATTTCTGGCCGGACAGCGGCTTCGAGCGGCTCAGCCAGGTGACGTCCTTGCCGAGGTGGTGAAAGATCCAGGCGAACTCGGTGGCGACCACGCCGGAGCCGATGATGGCGACGCGCTGACCGGCCGGCGGCTTGTCGTCGAACAGCATGTCGGTGGTGAGGACGCGGCCGGGCGCCGCCTCGAAGGGCGCGGGCACGCTGGCGGTGGCACCGGTGGCGATGATGGTGTGCCGGGCCTGCACGGTCTCGGTGCCATCGTCGGTCACGACCTCCAGGGTCTCGGCGTCGCGGAAGCTCGCGGCTCCGTGGCGGTACTGGATCTTCAGGTGCTTCATGTAGCCGAGGTAGGAGTTGCGCACCTCGGTCACCACGTCCTTTTGATGGTCCCAGGCCTTGCCCATGTCGGCGCTGAGGCGGCCGCTGATGCCACGTGCCTCGAAGTGGCGCTGGGCGGCAACCGTGCGTGCGGTGTGGTACCAGTCCTTCTTGGGCACGCAGCCGCGGTTGAGGCAGCAGCCGCCCCAGTCGGCCTTTTCGATGATGACGACGTTCAGTCCGCGCAGGGCGCCCAGGACGGCGGCACGATAGCCCCCGGGGCCACTGCCGATGATGGCCAGGTCAAAGGTTTCGCTCATGGTGGTTACTCGTCGGTCAGATCAATGATCGGGTCGTGCCATTCCAGCTGCGTGAGGTTCAGCTCGAACACGCGGCCGTCGGCCTCGTAGTCGAAGCGCACCGGCACATGGCGCAGCTCGCGGGCGAACCAGGCGGACAGGGCGACATCGCTGTCGTCCGTGCGGCGATCGATGCGGATGGTCTCGACCCGGCCGATCGGGGAGTCCATGGTCTCGCGCCCGGCGTATTCGAAGCGGTATTCGCGCAGGCGGTCGCGTTCCAGGGCCTGGATGGTTTCGCGGTCGCCTTCGCTGGACAGCTCGCCACTCTCCAGGCGTTGCATCATCAGGTACAGCGAGCCCAGGAAGTCCAGGGTCTGCGGCGGCACCTTGAGATCGAAGCGTTCGCCGTTGATGGTGCCGATCGCGCGGTTGGTCTCCCAGTCGAAGCGGGTCTCGACCTTGCGCTCGCGGCGCGGGGTGATCTGCTGGCTGCGCGATTGCACCAGCTGCAAATCGCCGTTTCGGTTGTTCATCAGGGCCTCGCGGCTCAGCTCGAAACGCCCGAGGATGCGCAGAAAGCCGGAGACATGGGCGTCCATCGCCATGCGGGTCTGCACGTCTTCGTGATTGAGGGTGATGCGCGCCTTGAGCGTGTTGCCCATGGCGTTCGCCTCGTAACTGGCGGTGTACGGCGGGATCGGGCTCAGGTCGCGCTCCGCAGCCGCGGGGGCGGCCAGCAGTGCCAGCAGCAGGGCGATTGCGAGTCGGAACATGGGGGTTCTAGCCGACCGGGTGCGGTGGGCGGCTCCGGGCGTCAGGGCCTGAAACATCGTGGGTGTCCTCGTCGAGTTGCAGCGGCGCCTCAAGCGGCGAGCCGTCGGCCTGCAGGATCCGCCCGGACCACTGAATTTCACCTGAACACACCCGGCGCACGGCCTCGGGGTACAGCCGGTGCTCGGCCCGTTGCACGCGGGCGGCCAGGGTGTCGGGCGTGTCGTTGGGGTCGACCGGCACGCGGGCCTGCATGATGACCGGGCCGCCGTCCAGCTCCGGGGTGACAAAGTGAACGCTGGCGCCGTGTTCGGGCTCGCCATCGGCCAGGGCGCGGGCATGGGTATCCAGACCACGGTACTTCGGCAACAGCGACGGGTGAATGTTCAGCATCCGACCGGTGAAGCGGTCCACAAAACCGGGGGTCAGGATGCGCATGAAGCCGGCCAGGATGACCAGGTCGGGGGCATAGTCCTCGATGGCGGTGGCCAGGTCGGCGTCAAAGGCCTCGCGCGAGGGGTAGTCGCGGTGGTTCAGTACCCGGTGCGGGATGTGATGCTGTTCGGCAAAGCCCAGCCCGGCGGCATCCGGGCGGTTGCTGATGACGCCGACGACCTGCGCCGGGATGCGGTCCTGCTCGCAGGCCTCGATCAGTGCGCCGAGGTTGCTGCCACGCCCGGAGATCAGCACCACCAGGCGCTTCGGGGTCGCGGCCGATTGCCCGGCGGGGACGCTCATGCGGCGGCGTAGGAGACGCTTGGCTGGTAGTCCTCGCGTTCCTGGATCACGCCGATCGGCCAGCTGCGGATGCCGGCGCGGGCCAGCTGCGAGCTGGCGGCCTCGACCCGGTCCTCGGGGAGGATCACGGTCATGCCGATGCCGCAATTGAAGGTGCGCAGCATCTCCTCGTCGGCGATGTCGCCGGCCTGCTGCAGCCACTGGAACACCGGCGGGCGCGCCCAGCTGTCCGGGTCGATGCGCGCCCCCAGGGTATCCGGCAGCACGCGCGGAATATTCTCGGTCAGACCACCGCCGGTGATATGCGCCATCGCGTGCACCGGGAACTGCTGCAGCAGCTCCAGCAGCGGGCGTACGTAGATCCGGGTGGGGGCCATCAGCGCCTCGCCGAGGGAGACCCCGTCGGCGCCCGGCAACGGGGCGTCCAGGCCGGCGCCGGAGTGTTCCAGCACGCGGCGGATCAGGGAATAGCCGTTGGAGTGGGGCCCGCTGGCCTCCAGGCCCAGGACCACATCGCCCGCGGTGACCCGGCTGCCGTCGATCAGGGCGGCCTTCTCGGCGATCCCGACCGCGAAGCCGGCCACGTCGTAGTCCTCGCCCTGGTACATCCCGGGCATCTCGGCCGTCTCGCCGCCGATCAGCGCACAACCGGCCTGTTCGCAGCCCTCGGCGATGCCAGTGACCACGTCGGCGGCGATGTCCACGTCCAGGTGGCCGGTGGCGTAGTAGTCGAGGAAAAACAGCGGCTCGGCGCCCTGGACCACGATGTCGTTCACGCACATCGCGACCAGGTCGATGCCGATGCTGTCGTGACGACCGGTCTCCTGGGCCAGGCGCAGCTTGGTGCCGACGCCGTCGGTGCCGGAGACCAGAACCGGCTGCTTGTAGCGATCCATCGGCAGCTCGAACAGGGCGCCGAAGCCCCCCAGTCCGGCCATGACGCCGGGACGCCGGGTGCGCGCCGCGTGCGGCTTGATGCGTTCGACCAGTTCGGCACCGGCCTCGATGTCGACACCGGCCTCGCGGTAGGTCAGGCCTGAACGGGATTCGGACATGGGTTCCCCGATGTTTGATGACCGCGCGCTGCGGCGGTCTCGCAGAACCCGGCATGGTAGCGAGCCGGGTGCGGGCGTGCAAAGAAGACGGTCCGGCCCGGGCCGCATTGGGCCGCTTTCCTCAGGGACTTCGGCGCGGTGGCCTGTGGTATTTTGTGGCGCTTGTCGAACAATTGAACGCAACCATGTCACTGCACCCCCGAACGCATTCGCGCCTGGCTATGCTGCTGGGTCTTTTCCTCCTCGTGCTGACCCCGGCGGCCGCAGCCGGTGGCCCGGTGGTGGTGACGGTCACGGCCGAGGACGAGTCCACGGCCCTGGAGCAGGGCCTGGAACAGGCGCTGGTGCGTCTGGCCGGGCTGCGCTCGGAGCCGGTACTGGAACTGGTCGAGGCGTTGCTGGACGCCCGTGACGACGCGGGCTGGATCGCGGCCCTGGAACGCCGGCAGCAGGTCGAGGACGATTCCTACCGCCTGGAGTTCGACCGCTTCCGTCTGCGCACCGCGCTGCGCGATGCCGGGGTGCCATCCGTGCTCGGGGAGCGTCCGGGGCTGCTGGTGTGGGCCGTCCACGAGCGGGGCGGGCAGCGCGAACTGCTCGGGGATGCCGTGGACGGTCCGGGCATTCTCTCCGCGCTGGGGGATCTGGCCGCGGCGCGCGACATGCCGCTTTTGTTCCCCCTGGGCGACCTTCAGGACCGCCGCGCGGCCCAGCCGTCCGACATTGTCGGCGGCGTGACCGAGCCGCTGGTGGAGGCGGCGCGTCGCTACGACGCCGATGGCGTCGTGCTGCTGCATGTGCGCGAGACCACGAGCGGGGCGGAGGCGCGGGCGATTGCCGTGCACGATGGCCGCGAATATCGCAGCGCGGCGAGCGGGGAGGATCCCGGTACTGCGGCGCACGACGCGGTGGCGCGAGGGCTGGATCAGGTGGCCGAACGCCTGGCGCGGGTGGCGGCCGAGCCGGAATGGCTGCGTCTGGGCTTTGCCGGGGTTCAGGGCTATGGGGCCTTCGAGCGCCTGCGCGCCGAGCTGACGCGGTTGCAGGCGGTGGAGACCGCGCGCCTGGATTCCCTGGCCGGCGATAGCGTGGTGCTGCAGGTCCGTACTGGACTCGAGCAGGACGATCTGATCGATCTGCTGCGTGGCTCCGGCTTCGCGCGGGCCGAGACGCCCGAGGACGCCGCCGGTGCCGATGCCTGGCTGGACCGGCGCTAATCCGCGCCGGTCTCGGTTCGCGCCCACTTTCATCGAATGTTCCCTCGCCACCAGATCCCCAACGCCGTCACCATTGGCCGGATCGCGCTGATTCCGCCGATCGTGTGGTTGCTGGCGCTGGAGTACTACGTGGTGGCGGTGGTGCTGCTGACGATCGCCGGGCTGAGTGATGCCCTGGATGGCTGGCTGGTGCGGCGCTACGGCTGGCACACGCGGCTCGGGGCCTGGCTGGACCCGGCGGCGGACAAGCTGCTGATGCTGGGGGTCTACGTCGCGGTGACGCTGTCCGGGCTACTGCCGTTGTGGCTGCTGGTGCTGGTGGTCGGGCGGGATGTCTGGCTGACCGTGGGCTCCGCGTTGTATCGGGTGTTCGTGGGCCCGCTGGCCATCCGGCCGCTGCTGATCAGCAAGGTGAACACCTTTTTGCAGATCACGCTGGTACTGGTCGCCATCGTGAAGGTCGGTCTGCTGGCGCTGGATCCGATCTGGGTGCAACTGCTGGTGATCGTCGTGGCCTTCACCACCGTGGCCAGCGGGCTGGCCTATACCGTGCAATGGGGGTTTTATGCCTGGCGTCACCTGCACGGACACACGAATCCGGCAGGGACCTCGGGGAGGACGCCATGAATCCGGATACCCGCGACCATGTCTGGCCGCTTTCGGCCGCCCCTCTGGCTGCCCTGGTTGGGCTGCTGGTCCTTGGCGGAGCGCTGTACCTGCTGGCGCCCATCCTCACGCCCTTCGTCGCAGCCCTGCTGATCGGCTACCTGTTCAACCCGCTGGTGACCCGGCTGGTTGCGCGCACGGGGCGCTCGCGCACCCTGGCGACCGTGGTGATCTTCCTGCTGGTGATGCTGGGGTTGGCGGCGCTGATCCTGATCCTGATCCCGCTGGCGATCGCCCAGTTCGAGCGGCTTACGCTGGCGATGCCGCAAATCCTCGGCTGGTTCGACGATCAGGTGCGCCCGCGGCTGGAGGATCTGGCCGGGGATTCCCTGCCGCCGCTGGATGCCAGCGCGCTGCAGGGGCTGGTGGCCGACCACTGGCGCGAGGCCGGCGGGCTGGCCGGGGGCGTGCTGCAATGGATCGGCAGCTCGACCGGCGCGCTGGTGCTGGGGGTGCTTAACGTGGTGCTGATCCCGGTGGTGAGCTTCTATCTGCTGCGCGACTGGCCGCGGCTGCTGGACGGCCTGCGGGATCTACTGCCGCAGGCCTGGCGCCCGGCGGTGCTGACCTTCGCCGCGGAGTCGGACGAGACCCTGGGGGCCTTCCTGCGCGGGCAGTTGCTGGTGATGCTGGCGCTTGGCCTGTTCTACGCCGTCACCTTGACCGTGGTGGGCGTGGAGATGGGGCTGGCGATCGGCCTGATCGCGGGGCTGGTGAGCTTCATTCCCTACGTCGGCGTGATCGTTGGCGTGTTGCTGGCCACCGCCGCGGCGCTGGTGCAGGGCGACGGCTGGAGCCTGCTGCTGATCGTGCTGGTGATCTTCGCCATTGCCCAGGTGCTGGAGTCCATGGTCCTGACGCCCTGGCTGGTGGGGGACCGTACCGGGCTGCACCCGGTCGCGGTGATCTTTGCCGTACTGGCGGGCGGCCAGCTGTTCGGGTTCTTCGGCGTGCTGCTGGCGTTGCCGGTGGCGGCGGTCCTGGCCGTGGGTGTGCGCCATACCCTGGCGCACTACCGGCGGCTGAATGCGGGGGATGCGCCCGCGGATGCGGATACAGGGGGCGGAGGCTCATGACGACGGGGCGGCAGGGCGGCAATGCTGCGCCGCAGCGCCAGCTCCCGCTGGATTTGCGCCTGCGCGACGCCTCGCGCTTTGCCAGCTTCTATCCGGGCGGCAACCGCCTCGCGCGGGACGCGGTGGAGGCCCTCTCGATCGGGACCGGGATAACCGAGCCACAGATCCTGTTGCACGGCCCGGCGGGCCTGGGCAAGACCCATCTGCTGCAGGCCGCCTGCCATCAGGGCCACGAACGCGGCGAACCCGTGGCCTATCTGCCGCTGGCCGAACTGGTGACCGCGCCGCCGCTGGCGGTGCTGGATGGGCTGGAGCGGGCCCGCCTGGTTGCGCTGGACGATCTCGACGCGGTGGTCGGGCAGGGCGATTGGGACGAGGCCCTGTTCGGGCTGCTGAATCGACTTCGCGATGGCGGCTGCCGGGTGCTGCTGGCGGCCGCGCACGCGCCGGACGGGCTGGGCAGTCGCCTGCCGGATCTGACCTCGCGCCTCGCCTGGGGGCCGGTGTTCCGCATACAGGCGCCGGAGGAGGAGGATCTCAAACGCATCCTCGCCCAGCGCGCGGTGCTGCGCGGGCTGGAGCTGCCGGAGGCGGTGGCCGAATACCTGCTGCGCCACTACCGCCGCGACCTGGTGGCGCTACTGGAGCTGCTGGACCGCCTGGACCTGGCCGCCCTGGCCGAGCAGCGGCGCCTGACCATCCCCTTCGTCCGCGACCAGCTCGCGCGTTTCTGATCGTCACCCCGAAGCGCACGCAGAAGGGCAAGGGCGATTCACAGGCAGAAGGGAAGGGCAGAAGAACGGAATTATTGCTTGGAGTCGATCGCCCGGAACGCCATCGCGGTGTGCAGTGCCCCGCCCATGTCCGTCATCCCGGACACCGCGCAGCGGTGATCCGGGATCTGGTTGTCCTGCGCCGGAGATCCCGGCTCTGCGCTGCGCTCCGGCCGCCGGGATGACCGGCAACGGAGGCGGCAGCCCTGAAGGTCCTTGCGCCCGCGGCGCCCCATCCAGAACCGCCTTATTTCCTGTGAGACGCCCTTGCCCTTCTGCGTGCGCTTCGTGGTGGATGGAAAAGTCAGGAAGCCATCTGACGGGCGCGGCGGGCGTCCAGCTTGACGTAGAGCAGGCAGCCGGCGAACCAGGCGAGGCTGGCGGTGGTCATCAGCACGCCGTAGAGTCGGGCGTCCGCCGCGGCGGCCAGCGTGATACCGAGGGTGATGTAGGCCAGCGCCAGCAGGCTGGACCAGGCGTGGGTGTAGCGGCGTCCGTGCAGCATGCCGCGCAGCGGGAACATCAGCGGCAGGACCAGCACGACCAGCGCCACGGCGATCGGCACGATCTCCGGCGGGTCGATCCAGGTCGTCCAGATCAGGATCACGCCCAGCAGGCCGAAGTAGGCGATCAGCGCCAGCGCGCGGGCCGCGAGGATCATGCGTCGTCTCCGGCCTGGAGCCGCAGGGCAATGCGGCCGACGCGTTCGCCCAGCGCGCCGGCAATGCGCTGCTCGTCGCGCGTGACCGGGTGTTCGCCCTGCCCCCCCGCGACGTGGCTGGCGCCATAGGGCGAGCCGCCGCTCGTGGTGGTGCTCAGTTCCGGCACGGTGTAGGGCAAGCCCACCCACAGCATCCCCTGGTGGATCAGCGGCATGGCCATCGTCAGCAGGGTGGTCTCCTGCCCGCCATGCTGGGTAGCCGTGCTGGTGAACAGCCCGAACGGCCGATCCACCAGCCCGCCGCTCGCCCAGAGACCGCTGGTGCCATCAAGGAAGTGTTTCAGCGGCGCGGCCATGTTGCCGAAGCGAGTGGGCGACCCCATCACCAGCCCGGCGCATTCTTCGAGGTCGCGGGTCTCCGCGTAGGGCGGGCCGTCGGCGGGGACCGCCGGGGCGTCGCCGGTGATGTTGGTGCTCACCGGCGGTACGGTGCGCACGCGGGCGACCGCACCGGCGCGCTCCACGCCACTGGCCACGTGGCGGGCCAGTTCTGCCGTCGCCCCATAACGGCTGTAGTACAGCACGAGGATCTCGGGGGCGGCGCTCACGACAGGATCTCCAGGACCTGTTCCGGCGGGCGCCCGATACGGGCGACGTCGCCGTGGACGAGGATGGGGCGCTCGATCAGTTTCGGGTGCTGGACCATGGTCTGGATCAGCGCCTCGTCGTCCATCTCGGCATCCTTCAGGCCCAGCTCGCGGTACTCCGCCTCGCCGGTGCGCAGAAGGTCGCGTGGCGCAATGCCGAGCTTGTCCACGATCGCGCGCAGGGTGGCCGCGTCCGGCGGGGTCTTCAGGTATTCGACGATCTGCGGTTCCACGCCCTGTTCGCGCAGCAGCGCCAGGGTCGCACGCGACTTGCTGCAGCGCGGGTTGTGGTACAGCGTAGGGGCATCGGACATGAATCCACTCCGGAGGACGACAAATGACGGAGACCAATGATAACCATGCCCGCCGCTGGCGTGTGAGCGGCCAGGTACAGGGCGTGTTCTTCCGCGCGTCCACCCGCGACGAGGCGCAACGCCTGCACCTGACCGGTTATGCCCGCAACGAACCGGACGGCAGCGTCGAGGTGCTGGCCGTGGGTCCGCGCAAGGCACTGGACGCGCTGGAGGAGTGGCTGGCGGACGGCCCGCGTATGGCGCGGGTCGACGCGGTTGAGGCCGAGGAGTTGCCGCCGCCCGACCCGGCGCCGGGAGACTTCTCCACCGGTTGACCCGATGGCGCGTCAGTAGCGCCGCAGCGGGCGGCCCGGTGGCGGAATGACCTGGACGAAGGCACGCACGTCGCGCAGCCGGTGTGGCCCGTCCGAACGAATGCGGGACTCGGCCCCCTGCATCCAGTCGCCGTCCCAGGCGACGCGTGCGGCCCCGGTGCGGGAATGGCGCGGCAGGTCGATCAGCAAGAGGCCGTCTTCATAGGCGACGTCGAGCTCGCTGCGATAGCGCTCGGCGTGGACCTCGATGCTGCGGGTCTCGCCATTGGCAAGGGTAAAGCTTGTCGGCTCCAGCGCCCGTTCGCGACCGCCGATGCTCAGGGTCCCGCCGCGCAGGCTGACGCGGATCAGGTCCCCCGGCAGTCCCGCATCGCCGCTGCGGATCGCGGCGACCTGCGCCGCCCGTTCGGCCGCCAGCGCCGCCTCTTGCTCGGCCTCCGCCTGCAGGCGCGCCTCGCGCGCCTTCTGCACCGACTCCCAGGCGCGGATGGCCTCGACACGCTCGGCCTCGCCCATCGTGCCCCACTGTTCCTCGCTTACCCCGTAGATCCGCGGGCTGCAGGCGGCCAGAAGCAGCACCATGGATGCGGCTGCCAAGGGGAGCATTCGATGAAGGGTTTCGGCCATATCGGGTTCCGGTGCAGGGGCGCTGCCGCCAGTCTCTCCGTCCAGGCTGTATCGGGGCTGAACCGGGCTCAGAAGATCAGGTTGATCACGAGCAGCGAGACGACCATGAAGAGCACGGTCATCAGGGAGCCGGCGCGCAGGTAGTCGGCCACGCGGTAGCCGCCGGGGTCCATGATCAGGGCGTTGACCTGGTGGGTGGGCAGGATGAACGAGTTGGAGGCGGCGATCGCGACGATCAGTGCAAAGACCCGCGGATCGGCGTCGATGCCCATGCCCTGGGCGACGCTCGCGAAGCTGACCGCCAGCGGCACCAGCAGCACGGTGGCGCCGACATTCGACATCACCAGCGTGAAGAAGGTGGTCAACAGGAAGACCGCGACCTGCAATACCCAGACCGGCATCCCCTCCAGCTGCTGCATGCCGTTGGTCGCGATCCACTCCCCGGCGCCGGAGTTCTCCACCGCAAGCCCCAGCGGGATCAGCGAGGCCAGCAGAAACACCGTCTTCCAGCTGATGCCGCGATAGGCCTCGTCCATGCTGATGACGCCGCTGAAAATCATCCCCAGTGCGCCGCCCAGCAGGGCCAGCGCCAGCGGCAGGTCGGTGAACAGCACGAGCCCCAGCCCCAGCGCGAGCGACCCGAGCGCAGCCAGCGGCCGGTGGGTCTTCGAGGCCTCCTGCTTGCGCCGCGGATAGCGGCTGGTCACCACCACGAAGTCGCGGTTGTCCTCCAGCGCCTGCAGGTGTTCCCATGGGGTATGCACCACCAGCGTGTCACCGGCCTTCAGCGGGGTGTCCGGGACCTCTTCTATGATCAGGTCGTCGCCGCGCTGGATGCGCAGGACCGAGATGCCGTAGGTGCGGCGCATGCCCTTGTCGCGCACGGTCTGTCCGATCAGCTCCGAGCCGGGCGGCACGATGACCTCGGCGATCCCGCCATGGCGGGCCGACAGCACGCGCGCAAACACATCCAGCTCGTCCTTGAGGACGGTCCCGGTACTGTCGCAGGTCTTCTCGATGGTGGTGACCGGTCCGAGGATGGCCAGGTGCGCCCCGCGCTTCAGTTCCACGTCGCGGTTGGGCTCGATGCGGGTCTCGTCATCGCTGGTCACGCCGACGACGTGTACGCCAAAGGCCGCTTCGAAATCGCCCACCGTGCGTCCGGCCAGCGAGCTGTCCTCGCCCAGGCGCGCCTCGCGCACGCCGAAGTCCATGCCATAGACCTCGCGGAACCAGGCGGAGGTGGTTTGCACCCGGCTCTCGTCCGGGTCTTCCGTCTGCGGATCGCGGGCGGGCAGAACCCATTTCCCGAGCACCGCGAAGTACAGGATCAGGGTGGCCAGCAGAGCCAGCCCGATGGGCGTCACGTCGAAGAGGCCAAAGCCCTCGACATCCCCGGGCAGCAGGTCGTTGAGCAGGATCAACGGGCTGGAGGCGACCAGCGTGAGTGTGCCCCCGACGATCGCGGCAAAACCCATCGGCATCAGCAGGCGCGAGCGCGGGATGCGGGCGGCGGCACCAATGCGGT
The DNA here is from genome assembly GCF_000381225.1 of Thioalkalivibrio sp. ALMg3. Lineage (NCBI taxonomy): Bacteria > Pseudomonadati > Pseudomonadota > Gammaproteobacteria > Chromatiales > Ectothiorhodospiraceae > Thioalkalivibrio > Thioalkalivibrio sp. ALMg3. The sequence goes on from NZ_KB906219.1 coordinate 329,275, forward strand.
TGATCACCGGCATGAACAGCGCGGCTGCGCCGATGTTCTGCATGAAGCTGGTCACGATGCCCACGGCGCCCGAGGTGGTCGCCATCACCCGGCGTTCCGTCTTCCCGCCAAACCGCAGGATCAGGTCCGCCAGGCGGTTCATCACTCCGGAGCGGTCCAGCCCCGTGCCGATGATCATCACCGCGATGATCGCGATGACCGCGTTCGAGGCAAAGCCGGAGAAGAGCGCCTCGCCCTCGACGATCGGCGCGACCCCCGGCACCAGCGCGACCATCCCCAGCAGGAACAGCACACTCAGCGCCGCGAGGTCGATCCGGATCACCTCGGTCACGAACAGCAGGATCGTCAGCCCCAGCAGGCCGAACACGATCCCCATCTCCAGCGTGAAGCTTATGTTTTCCACTGCAGTTAGCGACCGCCGCGCACGACGCGGTTCCTGTTCAATGTTTCATGGGAGTGCATGGCGCGGCCGCTACCTTCGCTCAGGCGACGTGCGGGCGAACTTCCTGGTCGAGCCGATTGCCCAGCGCCTGTTGAGCGCACGCCAGCTCGTAGTGGTCCTGAAGATTCATCCAGAACTCGGGCGAGGTGCCGAAGTATCGGCCCAGACGAAGGGCTGTGTCGGCGGTGATGGCGCGCTTGCCGCGAACGATCTCGTTGATCCGGCGGGGTGGGACGCTGATATCCAGCGCCAGGCGGTATTGGCTGATCCCTGTCTCTTCCAGGAATTCGGCCAAGTGGTCCCCTGGATGGATCGGGTTATGCGAATTTTCATGATTCATGGTCGCCTCCAGCGTCCCGCCTATCGGTGATAGTCCACGATCTCGACGTTGTATGCATGACCGTCGTGCCATTCAAAACAGATCCGCCATTGCGCGTTGATGCGGATGCTGTACTGGCCCCCCCGGTTTCCCTTGAGCCGTTCCAGGTGGTGCGACGGCGGAACCTTCAGGTCGTCCAGTTGGGTGGCGGCATGGATGCGGGCCAGCCGCATCCGCGCGCGGCGTACGATATCGGCCGGTATTCGGCGACATGACTCGCCCTGCGCCACGCGTTCGGCTTCCTTGCCACGGTAGCTCCTGATCATGCATTGACATTAACGCGGTGCGTTAATAGTCCGCAAGGCCCACGTATTTTTGGCCGACCCTAGCCCCGCAGGCGTTCGCGCAGGGCGTCGATCAGGTTGTCGAGTGGCAGGTGTTCGGCCTCGGGGTCGCGGCGGTCCTGGTATTCGAGTTCGCCGGCGTCCAGGCCGCGCTCGCCGATGACGATGCGGTGCGGGATGCCGATCAGCTCCATGTCGGCGAACATCACGCCAGGGCGCTGTCCGCGGTCGTCCAGCAGGACCTCGAAGCCGGCCGCCTGCAGGTCGTCGTGGAGCTTCTCTGCTGCCTCGCGCACGCGCTGGGATTTCTTCGCGCCGATTGGGCACAACGCGATATCGAAGGGCGCGATGGCGGTGGGCCAGCAGATGCCGCGCTCGTCGGAGTTCTGCTCGATGGCCGCCGCCACGACGCGCGAGACGCCGATGCCATAGCAGCCCATGGTCACGACCTGTTCGCGGCCGTCCTCGTCCAGTACCCGGGCGCCCAGGGCCTGGGAATACTTGTCGCCGAGCTGGAAGATGTGGCCGACCTCGATGCCGCGACGGATCTCGATGGGACCAGAGCCGTCGGGGGCCGGTTCGCCCTCGGTGATGTTGCGCAGGTCGGCGGTTTCCGGCTGCGGCAGGTCACGGCCCCAGTTCACGCCGGTCAGGTGATGGCCGTCCTCGTTGGCGCCGACCACGAAGTCGGCCATGCCCAGCATCGCCTGGTCGGCCAGCACCGGGATCGGGCTGCCCACCGGGCCCAGCGAGCCGGGGTCGGCGCCGAACGCGGTGCGGATCTCGGCCGCCTCGGCCATGCGCAGCGGCTCCGCGATCCACGGGTGCTTCTCGGCCTTGACCGCATTCAGCTCGTGGTCGCCGCGCAACACGATGGCGACCAGGTCGGCGTCGATCTCGTCGGAGGCGGCGACCACCAGGGTCTTTACCGTCTGCTCGGTCGGGATGTTCAGGAACCCCGCCAGTTCGTCAATGGTGTGCACGTCGGGCGTGGCGATCTTCGCCATCTCCGCGCCGGGTGCCGGGGCCGGGTCTGGCTTCGGGCAGGGGGCCAGTTCGACGTTGGCGGCGAAGCCGGCCGGGGAGAAGGCGATGGCGTCCTCGCCGGAGCTGGCGAGGACGTGGAATTCGTGCGAGGCATTGCCGCCGATGGCGCCGGTGTCGGCCTCCACCGCGCGGAAGTCTAGCCCGCAGCGTTCGAAGATGCGGGTGTAGGCGGCGTGCATCTGGCGGTAGGTCTCGGCCAGCGAGGCGTTGTCGATATGGAACGAGTAGGCGTCCTTCATCAGGAATTCCCGCGCGCGCATGATCCCGAAGCGCGGGCGGCGTTCGTCGCGGAACTTGGTCTGGATCTGGTAGTAGTTGATCGGCAGCTGGCGGTAGCTGCGGACCTCGCGGCGTACCAGGTCGGTGATGACCTCCTCGTGGGTCGGGCCGAAGCAGAAGTCGCGGTCGTGGCGGTCCTTCAGGCGCAGCAGCTCGGCGCCGTAGAAGTCCCAGCGGCCGGATTCCTGCCACAGCTCGGCGGGCTGCACCGCCGGCATCAGTACCTCCAGCGCGCCGGCGCGGTTCATCTCCTCGCGCACGATGCCCTCGACCCGGCGCAGCACGCGCAGCCCCAGTGGCAGCCAGGTGTACAGCCCGGAGGCCAGCCGGCGGATGTAGCCGGCACGCAGCATCAGCTGATGGGAGATGATCTCGGCGTCGGCCGGGGTTTCCTTCAGGGTGTTCAGCGGGAATTGCGAGACGCGCATCGGGGGCAGTCCGTGGTTGATGGCTGGAAAGGGTTCAGAACGTGGTGCCGTTGGTGCCCCAGAAGTGGCGCGGGGCGTCGGCGAATTCGATGTACACGCGGGCGGGTTCGATACCCAGCTCTGCCTGCAGGGCGTCGCACAGCTTGCGCGACAGCTCGCGGGTCAGGCCCTCGGGCAGGCCGATGCTCTTGAGCTCGCAGTAGGCGAGCGCATCGGTACTGCCGCCAAAGCACATGGCCGGATTATGCGTGCAGGCCACCATCACGTAGCCCTCGGGCTTGCCTAGCCAGTCGGCGACCTGCGCGGACAGGCGCTGGCTGAGGCCGGTGGCATCGTCCGGCAGGGCGGTATTGGTCTCGACTCGCAGCAGCGGCATGGCGTCTTCCAGATCTTGTGTGGTTCCCGGATCGGTCGCCATGATACGGGGAGCGCGGGTGCGCTGCAGCGTCCCGGCGAGTCGCCGGGGTGGGTGAAACCCTTGTCAGGGTGGCTATACTCGCTGCGAGGGAGCGGACCGGTCGCGGGAGGATGCGCCCGGATTGCGTTCAGCATCAGGAAATAATAAATTAGAAAAAGCTAATATATGGAGCCGGGACGAGTGCGAGACGGCCCATCCCCGGCGACCTCACCAAGCAAGGAAAGACCCCATGACACGAATCCGGATGCGCCACACCCTGTGGGCCCTGCTGCTGTTGCCGTTTGCGGCCCAGGCGGAGCTGCCGTTCGACACGGCCACCGCGGAACGCCAGACGATTGCCCAGGAACGCATCCTGGATGGCCGCGTCGAGGCGGTGCAGCGGTCCACGATCTCCGCCCAGACGTCCGGGCGCATCCGCGAGATCTACGCGGACGTGGATGACTTCGTCGAGGTCGACGAGCTCCTGGTTCGGGTCAGCGATACCGAGCAGCAGGCTCGTGTGAGCCAGGCAGAGGGCGATCTGGCCGACGCCCGCGCCCGCTTCAACGAGGCGCGTTCGGAGTTCGACCGGATTGAGGATGTGTTCGAGCGGGGGGTGGTCTCGCGCTCCGAGTTCGACCGCGCCGAGGCCGCGCTGGGTTCGGCGCGTGCCCGCCTGCGCTCGGCCGAAGGCCGGGTCGAGGAGGCCCGCGAGCAGCTCGGCTACACCGAGGTGTATGCGCCGTACTCCGGGATCGTCACCGAGCGTCATGTCGAGGTCGGCGAATCGGTCAGCCCGGGTTCACCGCTGCTGTCCGGGATCAGCCTGGATCAGTTGCGCGTTGCCGTGGATGTGCCGCAGCGCCTGATCCACAACGTGCGCGAGCGGCGCAGTGCCGAGGTCCTGCTGAACGGGGACCGGGTGGCGGCCGAGAGCCTGACTATCTTCCCCTATGCCGACCCGGCCAGCTCCACCTTCCGGATTCGCGTGAACCTGCCGGAGCAGCAGGACCTGGGCCTGTTCCCCGGCATGTTCGTGAAGACCGCCTTCGTGGTGGAGGACGTTGAACGCCTGCTGGTGCCGGTGGAGGCCGTGGTCTATCGCAGCGAGGTTATTGCCGTGTACGTCGTCGATGAGGACGATCGGGTCGCGTTCCGCCAGGTGCGGGTCGGGCGCCAGCATGACGGCATGATCGAGATCCTCGGCGGTCTGGACGACGATGAACGCGTGGCGCTGGATCCGGTGCATGCGCAGATCTATCTGAAGGAACATCAGCAGGTGAACCGATGAGCGATGCCGGCACGGAGGGGGCGTCCGAGCGCATGGGGATCTCCGGGCGCATTGCCAAGGCCTTCCTGACTACCCAGATCACCCCGCTGCTGGCCCTGATCGGTCTGCTGCTGGGGTTGTTCGCGATCCTGGTCACGCCGCGCGAGGAAGAGCCGCAGATCAACGTGACCATGGCCGATGTGTTCATCCCGTTCCCGGGGGCGAGCGCGCAGGAGGTGGCCCAGCTGGTGGCCACGCCGGCCGAACAGGTGCTCTCGGAGATCGAGGGCATCGACGACATCTATTCGACCTCGCGCCCGAACATGGCGCAGATCACCATCCAGTTCGAGGTCGGCGAGGATCGCACCGCGGCCCTGGTGCGCCTGTACAACCAGGTGTTCTCCAACCAGGACTGGCTGCCCCAGGGGCTGGGGGTCGGCGAGCCGATCATCAAGCCGATGGGGATCGACGACGTGCCGATCGTCAACGTGACCCTGTGGACCGAGGACCCCGAGCGCGGCGGGCATGACCTGCTGCGCGTGGCGCACGGCATCGAGGCCGAGCTCAAGCGGGTGCCGGGCACCCGCGACATCTACACCGTCGGTGGACCCGATCACGTGGTGCATGTGCGCTTCAAGCCGGAGACCCTGGCGGCCCACAACCTGTCGGTGGACGACCTGCGCGACAGCCTTCAGGCCTCGAACTTCTCGCGCGATGCTGGCCGGCTGTACCAGGACGACGAGGAAATCCTGATCCAGGCCGGCGACTTCATCACCGAGCCCGAGGCGTTCGCCAGCCTGGTGGTCGGGATGCACGAGGATCGCCCGGTCTACCTGTCGGATGTTGCCGAGGTGGTACAGGGTCCGGCCTATGCCACCGAGCATGTGCGCTTTGCCCATGGCGCCGCCGCGGGGGATCGCGCGCGCCTGGGTGATAGCCATCCGGCGGTCACGGTGGCGATCGCGAAGCAGCCGGGGACCAATGCCCCGGATATCGCCGATGCCCTGGTCGAGCGGCTGGAGCAGTTGCGCGGGACCTACATCCCGGACGGCATCGAGACGACCATTACCCGCAATTACGGCCAGACCGCGGACGACAAGGCCAACACGCTGATCCAGAAGCTGATCCTGGCAACCGCCTCGGTGGTCATCCTGGTGTGGATCGCGCTGGGCTGGCGCGAGGCGTTTATCGTTGGCGTGGCGGTGGTGATCACCCTGGCGATCACGCTGTTTGCCTCCTGGGCCTACGGCTTCACACTTAACCGGGTGTCGCTGTTCGCGCTGATCTTCTCCATCGGGATACTGGTGGATGACGCCATCGTCGTGGTCGAGAACATCCACCGGCACATGGCCAAGGGCGGCAAAAAGTTCATCGAGGCGATTCCGCTCGCGGTGGACGAGGTGGGCGGACCGACGATCCTCGCGACCTTTGCGGTGATTGCGGCACTGTTGCCGATGGCCTTCGTGACCGGCCTGATGGGCCCGTACATGAGCCCGATCCCGATCAACGCCTCGATGGGGATGATCATCTCGCTGGCGGTGGCCTACGTAGTCACGCCCTGGCTGACCTACAAGGTCCTGCGTCGCCAGGCCGAGAAGCACGAGCATGCCGCGCCGGCCAGTGGTGGTCATGGCGCGGAGGGCGAGAGCGCCTCGGCCGGGCTGATGAAGCTCTTCAACACCCTGCTGCTGCCCTTCCTTGGTGCTGGCGGACGCAAGAAGGTCAACCGCCTGGCGCTGTGGGTGGGCACCCTGGTGCTGATTCTGGCCTCGGTGTCGCTGGCGTACTTCCAGCTGGTGGTCATGAAGATGCTGCCGTTCGACGACAAGTCGGAGTTCCAGGTGGTGCTGGACATGCCGGAAGGCACCAGCCTGGAGCGCACCTCCCGCGTGCTGGCGGAGATGGGGGACTACCTGAAGACGGTCCCCGAGGTGCACAACGTGCAGACCTACGCGGGCACCGCGGCGCCGATCAACTTCAACGGCCTGGTGCGTCAGTACTACCTGCGCGAGGGCTCGCACGTCGGCGACATTCAGGTGAACCTGGTCGATTCCTACGAGCGCGATCGCAAGAGCCACGCGGTGGCCCTCGGCGTGCGCGAGGCGATCAACGCGATCGCCGATCGGCATGGCGCGGCGGTCAAGGTGGTCGAGGTCCCGCCGGGGCCGCCGGTGATGTCGCCGATCGTCGCCGAGATCTACGGACCGGACTACGACGGCCAGATCGAGATCGCCCGGCAGGTGCGCGAGCGTTTCGAGAACACCGATGGCCTTACCGATATCGACGACTCGGTCGAGTATCCCGGGCAGAAGAAGATCCTGCAGGTCGACCGCGAACGCGCCGCGCGCCTGGGTGTGTCGCAACAGGCGGTGGTGCAGGCGATCGAGACCGCCCTGTCGGGTGAGGACGTGACCTACCTCTACGGCTCCAACGTAAAGTACGCGGTGCCCGTGCGCCTGGAGTTCGAGCAGGCCGAGAAGGGCAGCCTGGACCCGGTGCTCGGGCTCAAGGTGCGCTCGCGCGACGGCACGCTGGTGCCGCTGTCCGAGGTCGTCAACGTGGTCGACTCGAGTCTCGAGCACTCGATCCACCACAAGAACCTGCTGCCGGTGGTCTACGTGATGGGCGACCTGGCCGGTGGGCTGGATAGCCCGCTGTACGGCATGTTCGACATGTTCTTCGGCCTGCGCGACCAGCCCATGGCCTACGACGAGCCGCTGGAGCAGCTGTTTATCAGTCAGCCGGACAATCCCTACAACTTCTCGCTGAAGTGGGATGGCGAGTGGCAGGTGACCTACGAGACCTTCCGCGACATGGGGATCGCCTACTCGGTGGGGCTGCTCCTGATCTACCTGCTGGTGGTGGCGCAGTTCCGCTCGTACATGGTGCCGCTGATCATCATGGCGCCGATCCCGCTGACCGTAATCGGGGTGATGCCGGGGCATGCCTTCATGGATGCCTTCTTCATGGACGCCAAGTTCACCGCAACCTCGATGATCGGGATGATCGCGCTGGCCGGGATCATCGTGCGCAACTCCATCCTGCTGGTGGACTTCATCAACGAGGAGATTCGCCGCGGCGTGGATGTGATCGAGGCGGTGGTGCACGCCGGCGCGGTGCGCGCCAAGCCAATCGTGCTGACCGGCCTGGCGGCGATGGTCGGGGCCGGGTTCATCCTGGACGACCCGATCTTCTCCGGCCTGGCGATCTCGCTGATCTTCGGCGTGTTCGTCTCCACGCTGCTGACGCTGGTGATCATCCCGGTGCTGTACTACCTGTACGTGCGCACCCGGGTCGACCTGATCCGCGCCCAGACGGCCTAAGCCAAACCGGTCATCGCGAGGAGCGCAGCGACGTGGCGATCTCCGTGGGCGGCCCCGACGTCAGCCCGGTCGGACGTCGGGGGTTTCGTTGGGAGATTACTCGCTGCGCTCGCCCTTCGGGCCGGCCTGCGGCCGTTCAACGCGCTTCGCGCTTTTGTGCCACGGCCCCTTCGGGGCCTCGCAATGACGTGGCTGGAGTCCGGCGTTTTCGCCATCGGTGCGCGACCGGCTACAATCGGCGCCATCTAACCGAATGGGAGTCGCTCGATGGATGTCGAGATGGGAGAGAACGGCCTGAATGTCCTCGGGATCAGCCGTGAGCAGTGCGCCACCCTGGTCGAGGTGCTGAAAGCCAGCGAGGACCAGCGCTTCATGGAGGACCCCGAACTGCGCAAGCTGTTCAAGCTGCTGGCCGTACTGCAGAGCGATCTGTGGGACGACATGACCGCCGGGGAATTCGACTTTACCCCCTACAAGAAACAGTAGCGTTCACTGGCGTCGCTCCAGGCGCCTGCACCGGAGCCGTCCATGCCCGACAATGATTCCCGCCGGCCGTCCAATTTCGTGATCGGCAATATCTTCCTTGGTGCTGCCGCCATCATGCTGTTTTTCTTCGTAACGCTCTGGGAGGTCCTCGGGGTGTTCGCGCTGCTCATGTGGATGGGGCTGGCCGCCATCGGGGTCTACTTCATCGTGAAAGACAAGGACATCAACCCGGGCGGCCCGCCGAACTGACCCGTTGCATTCGTTACAGCCAACGGCCGTGAACCCGGCCCCGGCATCGCCGGGGCTGGCGCGTTTGCGGGGCGAGTTTCTCGAGTCCCTGGCCCAGCGGGTTGCGGAACTGGAGCGGCTGTCCCGGGCCCTCGACGGTTCGGCCCAGGATGGCGACCGGCTGACCACGCTGTACCGCGAGGCCCAGACCCTGGCGCAGGCCGCCCAGATTTTCGATATCGGTTTGATTCGCGCGGTGGCTGAATCGCTGTGTGCCGCCCTGGCCGGCGTTCGTCGTGCCCCGGCCGGGCCGGATCGCGACCTGATCCATGCCGGGGTTCGGCGCCTCGCGATGAGTGTTGAGGCCTACCGACAGCGTGCGCGTCCGGTCGCGCAGGCCCGCATGCAGCCCTTGGGCGGGCGCCCGGCCGAAACGCGGGTGTGCCTGATCGACGACGGTGGCGAGGCCGGCGACGAGATCGCTCGCATGCTCGACGAGCAGGGCTTTCGCGTGACGCGGGGTGAAATGGGTGGCACTGGGACCGATAGTGCCCCTGAGGACGCCCCTTTATCCGCCGTGGTGCTGTGCGCCGATACCGTGGCCACGGACGGTGGCGGGTTGCCCGGCTTGGGGGCCGCGTTGGGTAGCGGCCTGCCGGTGCTGGCTGTTGCGCGCAGCTGGAGTTCCGGGGCGCGGCTCGAATGCGTGCGCCAAGGCGTGGCGCGTTGTCTCGATCATCCGCTGGCCACGGACACCCTGATCGAGCAGTTGATGCAGATCGGCGGCCTGATCGTCGATTCGGACTACCGCGTGCTGCTGGTCAAGAATGATGCGGCCGACGGCGGCCTCGAGTCGTACCTGACTGGCGCCGGTCTGGGTGTAGCCACCGCCTCCGATCCGGAGGTCGTCCGACGTCATCTGCGCGAGGCCGGCGCGGATGTGGTCGTCCTGGATCTGCAGGGGCTAGCCGAACCGGTGGAGTCGTTTGTCGCGTTGCTGCGCACCCGGGACAATGGTGGCGCGATCCCGCTGCTTCTGTTGACCGAGGATCCGGGCCGGGTGAACCACCTGATGACCCTGCACCCGGGGGTCGCTGGTGTGTTCCTGAAGCCGGTGGAACCGGCCCGTGTTGCGGCGGCGATCACCGCTCGGGCGCGCCAGTTGCGCCAGATCGACGGGGTCAGTCAGTCCTATCGCGATGCGCTGTACGAGCGCGAGCGCGAGCACGTCGCGCTCAACGAACACGCCCTGGTCAGTATTGCCGATGTCGCCGGCAACATCATCTACGCCAACGAGCGGTTCTCGCGGGTCAGTGGTTACGCCGTGTCCGAGCTGATGGGGCGTAACCACCGCATTCTCAAGTCCGGGCAGCATCCACCGGAGTTCTACGCCGAACTGTGGTCTACCGTTGCGTCCGGCCGCGTCTGGCAGGGCGAGATGTGCAATCGCGCGCGCGACGGCTCGCTGTACTGGGTAGAGACCACGATAGTCCCGTATCTTGGAAGCAACGGCCGGCCGTATCAGTACGTATCCATCCGCACCGAAATCACCCATGTGAAGCATCAGGAGCATCGCCTGCGCTCCAGCCAGATCTTCGCCAACATGGGGACCTGGGAGTGGGCGCCGAACCGCGAGGCGCTGGGCTGGTCGGAGCGCATCCCGCCGCTTCTGGGCTATCCCGAGGGCGGGCTGGAGCCGACGGTCTCCAATTTCTTGGACGCCGTGCATCCCGATGATCGCGCCCGGGTACGCACCGCCATCGCCAGCAGTCTGCGCCGCGGTTCCTACCTCGAGCTGGAACACCGGGTGATCTGGCCGGACGGGTCGGAACACTGGCTGCTGGAACGTGGCGACGTGGTGCGCGGCCAGGATGGCGAGATCCTGTACATGCTGGGCGTGATGCAGGACATCACCAAGCGCAAGAATTCCGAGCTGGCGCTGTCCGACCTGTCCACCCGCCTGCTGGAGTCGCAACGGCTCGCGCGTATCGGCAACTGGGAGATGGATGCGCTTGATGGGCGGATCACCTGGTCCCGGGTGCTCCGCGAGATCTTCGAGCTGGATGCCGAAGACGCGCCAATCGAACGTGACGACTACCTGAACCTGGTTCACCCGGAGGACCGCCATCAGGTCGAGAGCTTCCTGGCTGGCGTTGGCGAGAGTCGGCACCACGAGATCAACCACCGGGTGGAGCTGCCCGGTGGACGCATCCGCTTTGTCCACATGATCGCGAGCGGGCGCTTCGATAGCGACGGCCGATTGACGCACGTCGGCGGAAGCTTGCAGGACATCACCGAGCTGCACCAGGCGCAGGAACACCTGGCGTTGTTCCAGCGCATCTTCGAAGCCTCCGAACAGGGGATCGAAGTGGTGGATCGCGAAGGCCGCTTCGTCTACGTCAATCTGGCTGCTCTGGAGATGCTGGGCTACCGTTCGGAGGAGTTGCTGGGCCGGGATTTCCACGAGCTGGGGATCATCCCGGCGGAGAACAAAAAGGAGGAGCAAGAGATCGACCAGGTGCTGGCCGAGGGCGGGGCCTGGACGGGCAAGCTGCCCCAGCGCTGTGCCAACGGGGCCGTGTTTATTACGGCCAGCACGATCGGCGTGGTGCGCGATGCCCGCGGGGAGCCGCAATACGGCTTCAACATCTTCAGTGATTTTACCGACGAATTGCGCCGTCGCTCGGAGCTCCATCGGGCCCGCGAGACGGCCGAGGCGGCCAACCGCGCCAAATCCGACTTCCTTTCCAACATGAGCCACGAACTGCGCACACCGATGAATGCCGTTCTCGGCTTTGCCCAGTTGCTGGAGAGCGATCCGGCGCTGGATGGACACCAGCGTGGCCACCTGGAGGAGATCACGCGCGCGGGCCGGCACCTGCTGGACCTGATCAACGAGATCCTGGACCTGGCCCGAATCGAGGCCGGTCGCATGCGGGTCGAGCCGGAACCGGTGGCGCCGGGGCCCGTCCTGGAGGAGTGTCTGTCCCTGCTGGAGCCCATGGCACGCGAGTGTCGCGTGGAGCTTGAGCCGGACGCCCTGCCGACCGCGATGTTGCAGGCCGATCCGCGGCGGCTAAAGCAGGTGCTCCTGAACCTGCTCTCCAATGCGATCAAGTACAACCGGCCCGGCGAAAGCGTGCGTGTGAGTGGCGAGGTGGGGGACGCTGATGTGCGGATCGCTGTGCGTGACAGCGGGCCGGGCCTGACCGAGGAGCAGTGCCGGCGGTTGTTCCAGCCGTTCGAACGGCTGGCGGCGGAGGAGCAAGGGATCGAGGGCAGCGGTGTCGGGCTTGCGGTTACCCGCAACCTGGTCGACCTGATGGGGGGCGAGATCGGGGTCGACAGCGTGCCGGGAGAGGGCAGTACCTTCTGGTTCCGTCTGCCCCGGGCCCGTGACCGGATGCCGTCCGGCACCGGGGACGATGCGGCACTGCCCGGCGGCTCCGGCGCGCCGGGCGACTGCCGCGTGCTTTGCATTGAGGACCACGATGCCAACCAGCGTCTGATGCGCGAGATGCTCAAACAGCAGGGCGCGGCCGACTGCCGCATGGCGGAATCCGCCGCCGAGGGACTCGACATGGCCCTGCGGGATCCGCCCGAGCTGATCCTGCTGGACCTGAACCTGCCGGTGATGGATGGGTTTCAGGTGCTGCGCGCGTTGCGGGCCGAGCCGGAGCTGGCCGCGATCCCGGTAATTGCGGTGACCGCCGATGCCACGGATGCCACGCGCCAGCGGGCCGAACAGGCCGGTTTCAACGACCTGTTGACCAAGCCGATCGGTGCGAGTGACCTCCTGCGGGCGCTGGATCACTGCCGCGCGAGTCGCCCGGACGGTTGACCCCGCGAGGGAGTGCGTCGCGCACGTCGTCCTACAGGAAGAGGAAGCCGACGATTGCCACCGCCGCGATCACCGCGACGGCATCCGCCGTCAGCGCGGCGGCCAGGGTATGGCGCACGCGCTTGATGCCGATCGCGCCGAAGTACACGGCGAGCACGTAGAATGTGGTCTCGGTCGAGCCCTGCAGGGTCGAGACCAGGATGCCGACATGCGTGTCCGGCCCGGTGGTCGGGTCCTGCATGATGCCGGCCATGATGCCGTAGGCGCCGGAGCCGGACAGCGGGCGCAGCAGCGCCATCGGCAGCGCCTCGGCCGGCAGGCCGAACGGCGTGGTCAACGGCCCGACCAGCCCGACAAACATCCCCAGTGCCCCGCTCTCGCGCAGCATGCCCACCGCGACCAGGATCGCGACCAGGTAGGGGATGATGCGCAGCGCGACATTGAAACCCTCCTTCGCCCCCTCCACGAACACCTCGTAGACCGGTACGCCGCGAATGACGCCGTAGGACAGGAAACCCACGACCAGCCCGGGGATGATCCACGGGGCGATGGCCTGACCGTAGAGGATGGTCAGCGGGATGATTGCGAGCACTCCGGCCAGCACGGTCAGCGAGACCCACGCGGGATAGCCCTCGGTGGGGACCTCGATGTTCATCGGTTGCTGGTTGGCCGTGTCCGCTGTCGGGTCGGCGTCCTGGGTCGGCTCGGCGGTCGCCTCCCGGCCGGCCTCGCGCATGGTGTCGTCCAGCTCGCTCGCGCCATCCGCGGACGTCTGGTCCGGATCAATGCTGCGAGTCGCCGGGGGTGGCAGGAAGTAGCGCTGCAGGATCAGCGCGCTGGCGATGCCGGCGATGGTCGCGAACAGGGTCGCGAACAGCGTGGTCGGCAGGATCGCGGCCGGGGCCTCGGAACCCAGCGAGGCGCGCAGGGCGATCACGCCGGTGGGCAGCAGCGTGATGCTGGAGGTGTTGATCGCCAGGAACAGCGCCATCGCGTTGGTCGCGGTGCCCGGGTGCGGGTTCAGCTTCTCCAGCTCCTGCATCGCGCGGATGCCGAACGGCGTGGCGGCGTTGCCCAGGCCCAGGATGTTCGCGGAGAAGTTCAGGATCATCGCGCCCATCGCCGGGTGTTCGGGCGGCACCGACGGGAACAGGCGCACCATCAGTGGGCGCAGCAGCCGCGCCAGTACGGTGAGCAGGCCACCGGCCTCGGCGATCTTCATCAGGCCCAGGAACAGGGCCATCACCCCGACCAGCCCCAGCGCCAGCTCCACCGCGGAACCGGCGGCCTCGATCGCGCCCTCGGACAGGGCCTGCATCGGTTGTTCGTCGGGATCGGTGGAGCGGATCTCGCGGATCGCGGCCGTCGCCACGGCGATCACGATCAGCGCGAGAAAGATCAGGTTCATGCGGTGCAGTGTGCCACGGTCAGCGGTTCTCCCCGCGTGATACACCGCGCAGCACGGCATCCATCGCGCGGGCCGGTAGCAGCCACTTGAGGAAGGCGAACAGCCGCGTGGGGAAGGTCACGTGATAGCGCACCCGCGGGCGGCGGGCCTCCAGGGCGTGCACGACACAGCGCGCGACGGCCTCGGGCCCCAGCGTGAACGGTGCATCGGCCTCGGCGTTCGCCATGCGGGCCTCGGCGGCGCGGTAGGTCTCCTGCCAGGGGCCGTGTTCGCGCTGGACGTGGTAGCGAAAGGCCTTCAGCGCGTTGGCGCGGAACGCGCTGCGGATCGGCCCCGGCTCGATCAGGGCGACATGGATGCTGGTGCCGTGCAGTTCCTGGCGCAGAGTGTCGCTCATGCCCTCGATCGCGAACTTGGAGGTCACGTAGGCCCCGCGCAGGCGCAGGGCGACCAGGCCCAGGACCGAGCTGTTCTGGATGATGCGGCCCTCGCCGGCGCGGCGCATGGCGGGCAGGACGGCGTTGGTCAGTTCCAGCCAACCGAGGACGTTGGTCTCCAGCTGCGCGCGCAGCGTGGCGCGGTTCAGATCCTCCACGGCGCCGGGCTGGCCGTAGGCACCGTTGTTGAACAGGGCATACAGATGGCCGTCGGTCCGGTGCAGGATCTCGGTGACCGCGCTGTGGATGCTGGCGGAGTCGTCCAGGTCCAGCTGCAAGGCCTCGAAGCCGTCCTTCTTCAGCCGGGCGACATCCTCGCCGCGCCGGGCGGTGGCGAACACGCGGTAGCCGCGATCACGCAGCACGCGCGCGGTACAGGCCCCGATGCCGCTGGAGCAGCCGGTAATCAGGACCGCACGGGAAGCAGTGTCACTCACGGCGGCGCGCTCAGTAGGTCAGGGTGGCGACGCCGTCCTCGACGACCTCGCCGATGAAGGCGCCGCCGCCGCGCATCCCGTCCAGTTCCGGCACGGCGTTGTCCAGCGTCAGGCCGTTCTCGCTCATCGCTCCGGCGCAGGCGTAGAAGGCACAGCCGGCCTCGTGGGCGTCCTGCATGAAGCTGTAGACGGATTTCTCCCTGGCCTCGCCGGGGTAGATGGTCTCCGCCACGCCCTGACGCAGCAGGCGTGTGGTGCCGGCGGCGAAGTAGATCTCCACCTCGAGATCCATCGCGGCGGCGACGGTGGCCTGGAAGAAGGGCGCCCCCAGCGTGCCAGGGCGGTCCAGGTCCAGGTTCAGCAGCATGATCACGATCTTTTCGGCCATGACAGGTCCTTGCGCGGTCGTATCGTCGAGTTGGGGGTGAATGATCCGCGCTGCGGCTGTTGGGCGCAAACCCCAGCGCGGATTGGCCGGGAGACATCACGGGAGACATCAAGAGACGCCCCCCGCTGTCGTCCTCCCGGACGCCGCGTAGCGGTGATCCGGGATCGCTCCGGTCGGGACTGCCACGGCGCTGGAGATCCCGGTTCTGCGCAGACCGTCGGCCGGGATGCCATTGATGGCGTGCAAGGCGAGCCGGCTGCTTGCGTGTGCCTGGGAAATACCGTTCGGGATCAGCAAAACGGTTCGTCGGAAGCGTAGGCCTTTCATTCCCCGAAAACGGCCGCATAATACGCTTCAACCCGTGTTTTCGCGGATGCATTCCGAGGATTCCAGTCATGCCCATTTACGAATACCAGTGCAAGGATTGCGGCGAGGTCTCCGAGATCCTGCAGAAGATCTCCGATCCGCCGGCCACCATTTGCCCGGAGTGTGGTGCCGAGGCCCTGACCAAGCAGGTGTCCGCGGCCGGCTTCCGTCTGGCCGGCGGCGGCTGGTACGAGACCGACTTCAAGAAGGACGGCAAGCGCAACCTGAAAGAGGGCAGCAGCTCGGCCACCAGTTCCAGCGGCAGTAGCTCAACGAAGTCGGACGCCTCCGGAAAGTCCGCATCTTCCGGTAGCGCCAAGACCGGTACCGCCGCGACCGGAACCTGATCAATGCTGGTCTCCCTGCGCCGCTATCTGATTGCAGGGCTGCTGGTCTGGCTGCCGCTGATCGTCACCGGCTTCATTATCAAGCTGCTGGTCGACCTGCTGGATTTCACCATCCTCCTTCTGCCGCCGCCCTGGCGGCCGGAGGCGATTCTCGGCTTCTCCATCCCGGGTGCCGGCATCGTACTGGCGGTGGTGGTGGTGTTCGTGACCGGGGTGGTGGTGGCCAATATCGTTGGGCGCAAGCTGGTGTCGGTGGGCGAATCGATCGTCCGCCGCATCCCGCTGGTCAGTTCGATCTACGGCGCCGTCAAACAGGTCACCGAGACCGTGCTGTCCGACGGCGGGCAGGCGTTTCGCAAGGTGATGTTGATCGAGTATCCGCGCCGCGGCCTGTGGTCGGTGGGGTTCATGACCGGTGTCGCCGTCGGCGAGGTGCAGGACCGCACCGAGCGTGACGTCATCACCGTTTTCGTGCCGACCACGCCCAATCCCACCTCCGGCTTCGTGATCATGGTCCCGCGCGAGGAAGCCATCGAACTGGACATGACGGTGGAGGATGGTCTCAAGTTCGTGATGTCCATGGGGGTCGTGACACCGATGAGAAGCCCTGAAGAAGCGCCGGCGCCGGTTGCGCAGGGGCAGGGCAAATCGTAAGATTTCCGGCCTTTTCGCGGGTGCGAACGCCATGTTCGTCCCGTTTTCCCGACTCACCGTGCAGGCCCCTGGCGGGCATGCCCTTCGGCTGGAACAGCGCAATGCGAACTCATCTTTGTGGACGTGTCACCGAGAACGAACTCGACTCGGAGGTGACCCTTTGCGGCTGGGTGAACCGCCGACGGGACCACGGGGGGGTGATCTTCGTGGACCTGCGCGACCATGCGGGCCTGGTCCAGGTGGTGTTCGATCCCGACCGCGAGGAGGTCTTCGCGCGCGCCGAGCAGCTGCGTACCGAGTACGTGATCCGCATGACCGGCCGCGTGCGCCGGCGCCCCGAGGGCACCGAGAATCCCGACCTGCCCACCGGCGCCGTGGAGATCCTCGGGCTTGAGCTGGAGGTGCTGAACGCCGCTAAGACCCCGCCGTTCCCGCTGGACGACGAAGACGTCGGCGAAGACACCCGCCTGCGCTACCGCTACATGGATCTGCGCCGCCCGTTGATGCAGCAGCGTCTGCGCCTGCGCGCGCAGGTCTCCGCGGCCATGCGCCGCTTCCTCGAGGAGCGCGAGTTCCTCGACCTCGAGACCCCGATGCTGACCAAGGCCACACCGGAAGGTGCGCGTGACTACCTGGTGCCCAGCCGCACGCATCCGGGCAGCTTCTTTGCCCTGCCGCAGTCGCCGCAGCTGTTCAAGCAGCTGTTGATGATGTCCGGCATGGATCGTTACTACCAGATCACCCGCTGCTTCCGTGACGAGGACCTGCGCGCCGATCGCCAGCCGGAGTTCACCCAGCTGGACATGGAGATGGCGTTCGTCGACGAGGCGGACGTGATGGAGGTGACCGAGGGCCTGATTCGCCACCTGTTCCGCGAGGTCCAGGGCGTGGAGCTGCCGGATCCGTTCCCGCGGATGGCCTATGCCGAGGCGATGGCCCGCTTCGGTTCGGACAAGCCGGATCTGCGCATCCCGCTGGAGTTCACCGAGCTGACCGAGGTGATGCAGGCGGTGGAGTTCAAGGTCTTCAACGGCCCGGCGAACGACCCCGAGGGTCGCGTGGCCGCGCTGCTCGTGCCGGGTGGTGCCAAGCTCACGCGCAAGGAGATCGACGTCTACACCGAGTACGTCGGTCGCTACGGCGCGAAGGGCCTGGCCTACATCAAGGTCAACGACCCGGCCGATCTCGCGGGCGGCTTGCAGTCGCCGATCCTCAAGTTCCTGCCGGAGGACGTGACCCGGCAGATCCTGGAGAAGACCGCGGCCGCCGCCGGCGACCTGATCTTCTTCGGCGCGGACAAGGCCTCGGTGGTCAACGAGGCGATCGGCGCCCTGCGCGTGAAGATCGGCCACGACCTGGAGCTGGTCGAGGCAGGCTGGCAGCCGCTGTGGGTGGTCGACTTCCCGATGTTCGAGTACGACGATCAGGACAAGCGCCTGTACGCCCTGCATCACCCGTTCACTGCCCCGGCGGTGGACAGTCCGGAGGCGCTGCGCGCCAACCCGCGCGAGGCGCTGTCCCGCGCCTACGACATGGTGCTCAACGGCACCGAGGTCGGCGGCGGCTCCATCCGTATCCACAACCCCGAGATGCAGCAGGCCGCGTTCGAGGCCCTGGGCATCGGTGAGGAAGAGGCGCGCGAGAAGTTCGGCTTCCTGCTGGATGCCCTGAACTTCGGTGCCCCGCCGCACGGCGGCCTGGCCTTTGGCCTCGACCGCCTGGTGATGCTGATGAGCGGTGCCCACTCGATCCGCGACGTGATGGCCTTCCCCAAGACCCAGACCGCCGCCTGCCTGCTGACCGACGCCCCGGCCCCGGTCGGCGAGAAGCAGCTGCGCGAGCTGGGTATCCGTCTGCGTCCCAGCGCCACGCAACAGGCCGAGTAACCGCTTGTCCGGCCGAACGCCATGACCGGCATGCGCAGCAGTGTGGTCATGGTCCATGGCTGGCACATGCCGGGCCTGGAGATGGCCCTGCTGGGCCGCCGTTTGCGCGCGGCCGGCCACGAGGTTCACGGGTTCCGCTATGCCTCGCGCCGGCAAACGCCGGAGCAGGCCGCGCGAGCCCTGGCTGCGTTTCTCGAGGATGTCCCCGGCGACCTCGTGCACCTGGTTGCCCATAGCCTGGGCGGCGTGATCGTGCGCCACCTGTTCGAGGTCGCGCCCGTGCAGCGCCCTGGGCGTATCGTGATGCTGGGTTCGCCGCTGCAGGGCAGTCGTGTGGCCGCGCGCCTCGCGCAGAACCGACTTGGCCGCTGGTGGCTGGGCGCCGCCCTGGACCGTGGCCTGCTCGGCGGCAGTCCCGTCCTGCGCGGTCGCGACGTCGGCATGATCGCCGGCAGTAAGCCGTTCGGGCCGGGGCCCTGGGTCGCGCCGCTACCGGATCCGCACGATGGCACGGTCGCGGTGGACGAGACTCGCGGCCCGGAGGTCTCGCGCCACCTCACCATGCCGGTCTCCCACTTCGGCATGCTGGTCAACCGTCTCCTGGTCCAGGAGACCCTCCATTTCCTGGAAACGGGCGAGTTCCTCCCATAACCCCAGCCGGCCCGACCCCACCGCCGCCCCCGTCATTGCGAGGAGCGCAGCGACGAAGCAATCTTTGAAGGCTGGCAATGCGTTCTCTATCCGACGGCGGTGATTCCGGACGGAGGTTGCTTCGTCGCTCTGCTCCTCGCAATGACGGGGGAGGGAAGAGGCGGTGTGGGTGAGTACTGCGTAGGCATCCGTGATTACCGCCGCGCCAGCGATTAGACTGTGCGGGTCCTGCGGCTCGGTGGAATCCCGGGGCCGCTGCAACCGAACCCAATCGAAGGAGTCGTGACCGAATGGCAGGCCACAGCAAGTGGGCGAACATCCAGCATCGCAAGAATGCCCAGGACGCCAAGCGCGGCAAACTCTTCACCAAGCTGATCCGCGAGATCACCGTCGCTGCGCGCCAGGGCGGCTCGGACCCGGAGACCAACCCGCGCCTGCGCCTGGCGATCGACAAGGCGCTGGGCGCCAACATGACCCGCGACACCATCGAGCGTGCCGCCAAGCGCGGCGCGGGCGAGAGCGACGGCGACAACGTCGAGGAGATCCGCTACGAGGGCTACGGTCCGGGCGGCGCGGCCATCCTGGTCGACTGCATGACCGACAATCGCAACCGCACGGTCGCCGAGGTGCGCCACGCCTTCTCCAAGATGGGCGGCAACCTGGGTACCGACGGCTCGGTGGCCTATCTGTTCCAGAACAAGGGCGTGATCCGCTTCGCCCCCGGGCTGGACGAAGAGGTGGTGATGGAGGCCGCGCTGGAGGGCGGAGCCGAAGACGTCCAGGTCGAGGATGACGGTTCCATCGAGGTCATCACCGAACCCGATACCTATCAGGACGTCCGCGCCGCGCTGGCGGAACGCGAACTCCAGCCGGAGGATGCCGAGGTCACCTGGCGCCCGGAGACGCTCGCGCCACTGGACGCGGAGACCGCCGAGTCGATCCTCAAGCTGCTGGACATGCTCGACGACCTGGATGACGTGCAGAATGTCTTCACCAATGCCGACTTCCCCGACGAGGTCAGCGGTGACTGATCCGGCCGCCGCGTGACCGGCGTGCGTATCCTCGGGATCGACCCCGGTTCCCGGATCACCGGCTTCGCGGTCGTCGAGTATGATCGCAGCCGCGGCCGCTCCTGCGGGCACGGTGTGATCCGGCCCAAGGCCAAGGGCTTCCCCGAGCGCCTGGGCGAGATCTTTGCCGGCGTGGTCGAGGTGATCGATGAACTGAAGCCCGACGTGCTGGCCATCGAATCGGTGTTCGTCGCGCGCAATGCCCAGTCCGCGATCAAGCTGGGACATGCCCGGGGCGCGGCCATCTGCGCCGCCACCCAGGCCGGCCTTGCGGTACACGAATACGCCCCGCGTGCGATCAAGCTGGCCGTGGTCGGTATCGGCGGGGCGGACAAGGAACAGGTCCAGCACATGATGCAGCAATTGTTACGCCTGGCCGAACCGGCCAGCAGCGATGCCGCCGACGCCCTGGCCGTCGCGCTTTGCCACGCTCACACCCAGCAGCACGAGGCGCGTCTGGCGGCCGCCACCTCCGGCTCGATCGGGGGTCGCCCATGATCGCCCGGCTGGAAGGCCGGCTGATCAGCCGCGAGGTTAACGGCGTCGTGATCGACGCCGGCGGGGTTGGCTACGAGGTTGACGTCCCTTTGTCCACGCTGGCGGCCCTGCCGGAGCCGGGCGAGACCGTCGTGCTGGCCACCCATCTGGTCGTGCGCGAGGATGCCCACCAGCTGTTCGGTTTCCTGAACAAGCGCGATCGCGACCTGTTCCGGCGTCTGATCCGTGTGAACGGAATCGGCGCGAAGCTGGCGCTCGCCATGCTTTCTACCTACGCCGGCGACGAGCTGGCGGGCCTGATCAGCGGCGGCGATGTCACCGGCCTGGCCAAGGTGCCGGGTATCGGCAAGCGTACCGCCGAGCGCATCGTGCTGGAACTGGGCGAACGCCTTGCCGAGATGGGCTTTGTCGGCGCGCCCGCCGGGGGAGCGGGCGGCAGCGAACCGACGCCCGCCGCCGCGATGGAAGCCGAGGCCCTGGCCGCGCTGGAGTCGCTCGGCTATCAACGCGCCAGCGCCGAGAAGATGGTCGCCGCCGTACGCGACCAGGCGGACTCGGTGGAGACCCTGGTACGCCTGGCCCTCCGCGCCACCGTCAAGCGCTAACGTACACCAAGCCGCGCGGCTCCCTGGCTGCCGTTTGAGGTGTCGTCCGCCCTGGGGCATGTTTCGCTCAGTGGAGGCTGGCCTTGGTTCGTCCTTCGGTGTTTACGGTGGCCTCGGTCCGCTTACTGCCAAGCGCTCTCTCGCGAGCGCACCGCGAGGTACTTCTTTGCTCGTGCAAAGAAGTACCCAAGAAACACGCCCGACTGCCGCGACCCCGGCCCGCGGAGCGGGCCGGGGTTTCCCTCGCTCCGAGGCTTTTCGCGGGCGGCGCTGAACTCGCTACGCTGCGCTTCGCTCAGACATCCAGCGCCTTTTCTCCCGCGAAAAGCCTCTCCACTCGGCGCGACGACAACGGGGAGGTAGGTCAAGACAATTGTGATCCGAAGGCCTGCGCCATTAGTCGAAGGCAGGCTATTCCGACATCTTCGGCACGCTCGGCCTTCGGCCATGGCGTGCCGCGCCCGCGCGGCGGGCGCCGGGGGCTTTCGGGCGGCGATGCCTATGGTTAGGCGGAGGCGTGGGGATAGGGTTGGTTTTGACCTTCGCCTCCCGTATGGAGCCCCTTGCGGAAGGGTCCTCGGGCCGGGAGAAGGCGCTGGATGTCTGAGCGGAGCGCAGCGTAGCGAGTTCAGCGCCGCCGGCCCGAGGGCCCTGGAGCAAGGTTCCCGGGCGGAATCCGGGTGTCCTTCTTTGGGTCCTTTCTTGGACAAGCAAGAAAGGACCTCGGGGCGCGCTGGCGAGTCAGCGCCTGGCAGTAAGCAGACCGAGGCCACCGTAAACACCGGAGGACGAACCAAGGCCAGCCACAGCCAGGCAGGCGGCGGACCGAAGGCACCGTAAACATCGGATGTTGAACTGGGGCTAGCCATCAGGGTGGTTGGCCGCACCCGGGTATTGCGGAATGCAGGAGGGAAAAGACGGCGGGACGCCGCCA
Source organism: Thioalkalivibrio sp. ALMg3 (assembly GCF_000381225.1). Taxonomy (NCBI): domain Bacteria; kingdom Pseudomonadati; phylum Pseudomonadota; class Gammaproteobacteria; order Chromatiales; family Ectothiorhodospiraceae; genus Thioalkalivibrio; species Thioalkalivibrio sp. ALMg3. The sequence continues at coordinate 351,360 of NZ_KB906219.1, forward strand.
GGCGCGTTAGCGCGACGAGCCGAGGCTTTTCTCGATGCGGTCGGCGAGGGCGACCAGGCGTTCCGAGCTTCCGGAGGTGTCCGCGCCGGCCTTCTGCTGCCGGCACTCCAGCATCTCGTGCGCCAGATTGAGCGCCACCATCACCGCGATGCGCTCGGCGCCCACGATGCGCCCGCCATCGCGCAACTCGCGCATGCGCTCGTCGATCAGCGACGCCGAGGCAAACAGGTCGGCGCGTTCCTCCGGTGGGCAGGCGATCTGGTACTCCTTGCCCATGATGGAGACGCGGACAGGTTCGGACTGGCTCATTCGCTGTGCTCCATCGAGCGCAGGCGCGCGATCATGTTCTCGACCCGGTGGCGGGCCTGTTCGTTGCGTTCCTTGAAGGCCGCGCGTTCGCCCTTGAGCTGACGGATCTGCTCCTGCAGCAGGTGGTTCTCCTCGCGCAGGGCCGCATGCTCTTCCAGAAGGCGTGCGATCGCGGCCTCCAGGCGTTCGGTCGGGTCGATCGCTGAATCGTCGTTCGGCTGCATGGCCTCGGGCCCCGGGTGGCAGGTGCGGCTGTCGCCGCGAGTCGATTAATCTCTGGAGTCTAGGAGGCGTTCGAGCGAAGCGTCAACTTGCGTGACTCACAGGGAGACGCCGGTCAATGTACGCGTTCGTGCACCAGGCATTCCGGGGTTTGTTGCGGCCTGGCACCCGCGCTGGCCACAATACGTGCAATCCCCTAGCCATCAAGTGTTGTCGCCCATGACCCAGCCACCCGAACCCGGCCCCGACGCTACCGTGATCGAGGGTACGGCCCATAACGGAAAGCCGTGCCGGATTGTCGACAATACGGGCACTGTGCCGCGTCCGGATCTGGAGCAGCTGTTGAACGCCTTGATCGAGGACAAGCGCTTCGGTCTCAACATGCTGTCCTCCACCGGCTCCAGCGCGATCAAGCTGGGCGAGCCGCAGTTCACCCATCTGCAGGTGGGGGACGATCTCTACCGCTTCCTGCTGTTCCCCTACGAAGCGCGGCTGGAGTCCTTCTGATGACGCATTCACCGGGCACCGGAAACGCCAAGTCCCTGGACGGTCTGGAGCGCGACCCCGAGGCCCTGCGCGAGCAGCTCGAACACGGGCTGCGCAGCATGGGCTATGCGCAGACGCCGGCCTCGGCCCACGGGCTGTTCACCGGATGCCTGGTAGCCGATCCGGGTTCCGACGTGGATGCCCTGGAAGCCAGCCTGGGCGAGGCACTGCCACTGACCGAAGGCGCAGGAGAGCGCTTCGACAAGACCGTGGAGGCGATCCGCCGCGCGATGCTGGCGCAGCTCTACGACGTGGAGCTGGGTTTCGGTCCGCTGTTGCCGGAGGACGACGCCATCGAGGCGCAGGCTCAGGCCCTGTCGGAGTGGGTGGACGGCTTCATCGCCGGGCTGGGGCAGACGCCGCGGCTGGCCAAGCTCAAGCCCTCGGCCGAGGCCAGCGAGATCCTGCGTGACTTCGCCGAGATTGCTCGCATCGAGCTGGAACCGGACGATGACGAGGACAACGCGGCGGCCTTCGAGGAACTCAACGAATACGTGCGCGTGGGCGTGCTGCTGATCGCCGACGAGCTGGCCCCGGACGACCCGAAACGGATCCCGATGCAATGACGCGAACGCGACAAGCCCCCCGGCCGGGCCGGATGCCGGAGATCCCGCAGGGCGAGTTTGCCCGGCGCCGCCAGCGGTTGATGCGGGCGATCGGGCCGGACTCGATCATCGTCGTCCCGGCCGCCCACGAGCGTACCCGCAACCGGGACGTCGAATATCCCTTCCGTCAGGACAGCGACTTCCTCTACCTGACCGGCTTCCCCGAGGCGGATGCGGTGGCGGTGCTGGTGCCGGGGCGCCCGGCGGGCGAGTACATCCTGTTCTGCCGCGACCGCGACCCCACCCAGGAAACCTGGCAAGGGCGACGCGCGGGGCCGGACGGTGCGATGGAGACGTACGGGGCCGAGTGCGCCTTCCCGATCGAGGATATCGACGAGATCCTGCCGGGGCTGATGGAGAACCGCGCGGTGCTGGCCGCGCCGTTCGGACGCGACGAGCCCCTGGACCAGCGCCTGTTCGGCTGGGTCAACCAGGTCCGGGCCAAGGCCCGCAACGGCGTGCGCGCGCCGCACGAGTTCGTTGCGGTGGAGCACCACCTGCACGAGCAGCGGCTGTTCAAGAAGGCACCGGAGCTGAAGCTGATGCACCACGCCGCGGCCATCTCCACCCAGGCGCATGTGCGCGCGATGCAGGCCTGCCGGCCGGGCCTGACCGAGTTCGCGGTGGAGGCGGAACTGCTGCACGAATTCCACCGCTACGGGACCGAGACCGCGTACCCCTCCATCGTCGGCGGTGGCGAGAACGGCTGCATCCTGCATTACATCGAGAACCGCGCCGAGCTGAATGACGGCGACCTGCTCCTGATCGACGCCGGCTGCGAGGTGCAGGGCTACGCCTCGGATATCACCCGTACCTTCCCGGTCTCCGGGCGCTTCGGCGAGCGCCAGCGCGAGGTCTACGAGTGCGTGCTGGCCGCCCAGCTCGCCGCGATCGAGCAGGTCCGCCCCGGCAACGACTGGGACACCCCGCATGTAGCCGCCGTACGCGAGTTGACCCGCGGGCTCAAGGAGCTGGGCGTGCTCAAGGGCCGCCTGGACAAGCTGATCCGCGACCAGGCCTACCGTCCGTTCTACATGCACCGCACCGGCCACTGGCTGGGGCTGGACGTGCACGACGTCGGCGACTATCGCGTCGGCGACGCCTGGCGCCAGCTGGAACCGGGCATGGTGTTGACCGTCGAGCCCGGGCTCTACTTCGGGCCCTACAGCGAGGCCCCGAAGGAGCTGCGCGGCATCGGCGTGCGCATCGAGGACGACGTGGCCGTCACCCGCGACGGCCACGAGGTCCTGACCGTGGACTGTCCCAAGACCGTCGCCGACATCGAGGCCTGCATGGCCGGCGACCTCCCGGGCTGGAACTGACGTGCCCGCCCGCCACGTCGCCCGTCGCAATCAAAGGCCGGGGATTCGGTCCGGCGCTCTTCGCCTGCAAGCAGGCTCCTACAGGGGGAAGGATGCACGAACCTCCGTAGGAGCCTGCTTGCAGGCGAATGGGGGAGCGACAATCCCGCTCCGCCCGTCAGGAACCGTAGGGTGCGTTGAGCTCTGCGAAACGCACCGCTCACCACGGAGCCACGCGCCCCGTGATGCGATTCGCTGCGCTCATCCGCATCCTACGCAGCGGTATTTTGCCAACGGTCCATCAGGAGCCTGCGTGTTTTTCGGCCGGCATGGCCATGGTTACAAATGGACGGGAACCCACCATTCCCGTCATCGCGAAGCGCGCAGCGCCGTGGCGATCGCCTTCCGTTGCCACCCGATCCCGCCAATGTGCAGGCATCCAGAGGTTGCCACGGCCCCTGCGGGCCCTCGCAACGACGGGGTATTTGGCTGACATGACCGAACAACGATCCGATATCGCCATCGTCGGTGGCGGGCCGGTAGGTGGCCTCGCCGCCTGCACCCTGGCGCGGGCGGGCTACGCGGTCACGCTGTTCGAGCGCGGCGCACCGCCGGCGCCGGACGCCCACGCGCACGACACCCGCGGCTATGCCCTGGCGGCCGGCTCCGTGCAGTTCCTCGATGATCTGGGCTATTGGGCGCCGCTGGCCGAACGGGCGACCGCGATCCGTTCCATTGTCGTCAGCCGCCGCGGTGGCCTGGGGCGCGTCCACCTGAACGCGGCCGATCACGGCCGCCACGCCCTCGGCCAGGTGGTGCCGGCCGTCGCGCTGGAGCCGATGCTGGATGCGGCCTGCCGCGACGCCGGCGTGGACGTGCGCCACCACTCGACGCTGGCGGGCGTGGGCGAGGTGACGGACGGCCAGCGCGCACTGCGCATCCACGGCGCCGAAGGCGAGAGCACTTGGGCGGCGCGCCTGATCCTGGCCGCCGACGGCATCCAGTCGCCCGCCCGCAAGGCCCTGGGCCTGCCGGTGAACCGCCTGCGCTATGCGGCGGATGCCCTGGTCTTCGATGTCCTGCCCGCGCGGCCGCACAATGGCCAGGCCTTCGAGCGCTTCACCGACGAGGGCCCGCTGGCGCTGCTGCCGCAGGCGGATGGGCGGATGAACGTGGTCTGGGTAGCCCCGCCGGAGACCTGCGAGCGCCGCCTGGAACTGGACGAGGCCGAACGCCTGCGCGAGCTGCAGGCCCGCTTCGGCTGGACCCTGGGGCGGCTGCGCCCGGCGGGCCGCGTGGTGCGCTTCCCGCTGGAGCGGCTGCATGCCCCGGAGCCGGTCGCGGACCGCGCGCTGCTGCTGGGCAATGCCGCGCACGCGGTGCACCCGGTGGCGGGGCAGGGGTTGAATCTTGCCCTGCGCGATGTGGCGACCCTGCTGGGGGCGCTGCGCGAGGGGCGCGGGCAGGGCGGGGCACCCGGTTTTGTCGCCGACCCCGGCGCACCCGCAACCCTTGCCGTCTATGCCCGGGCCCGGCGCGGTGACGTGAACGGTGTGGTGGCGGCGACCGACTTCCTTGCCCGCGGCATGCTGCACGCGGCGGGCCTGCGCGGGCACGCGCTGGGCAGCGGGATGATGGCCGTCGACCGCCTGCGTCCGGCGCGCGATCGCCTGGCACAGGCGGCGATGGGCCTTGGCCCGCTGCCGCGCCATACTGCGCGCCATCTCGCCCGGCCGGACGCAGGGGGCGGGGCATGAGCGCGTCCGGTTCCCGCGACGTGCTGGACTTGCTGGTGGTGGGCGCCGGCGCGGTTGGTGGTGCCATCGCGCTGGGCGCGGCCCGCCAGGGCCTGCGCGTCGGGCTGCTGGAGCGCGCTGCCGCGCCCACCTTCAGCGACGCGACCCCGGTGACGCGCGTCGCCACGCTCAACATCGCCTCCATGGAGTTCCTGGCCCGTCTGGGGGTGCAGGACGCCCTCGAGGCGCGCCGCGCCCATGCCTTCTCCGGCATGGCCGTGTGGGATGCCCGTGGACCCGGGCATATCCGCTTCGACGCCGACGAGCTGGGCGTGCCGGCACTGGGCTGGACCGTGGAGCACGCCGCCCTGGAGGCCGTGCTGTGGACCGAGCTGGAGGCCGCCGGCGTGGCCTTGTGGCCGGAAACGGAATGGAAGAGCCTCGATATTCGGCCGGATCGGGTGGATCTCTACGGCCCGCAACATGCGCCGCTGGCCTCCGCCCGTCTGGTGGTCGCGGCCGATGGCGCGCAATCGCCCCTTCGCACCCGCATGGGCATCCCGGTGCGCGAGCAGGACTATCACGCCCGTGGTGTGGTCGCGACCGTGACCACCGAGCGCCCGCACGAGGACACCGCCTGGCAGCGCTTCGTCGACGACCAGATCGTCGCCTTCCTGCCGCTCGCGGACGGTCGCAGCTCCATCGTCTGGTCCCAGCCCGAACACCAGGCCGACGACACGCTGGCGCTGGACGATGCCGGCTTCTGCCGGGCGCTGGAGGCCGTGATCGACCACCGTCTCGGGGCGATCACCGCCACATCGAAGCGCGCCAGCTTCCCGTTGGTGGCCCGCCACGCCCGCGACTACCACGCAGGTCGTGTCGCCCTGGCGGGGGATGCCGCGCACACCATCCACCCGCTGGCGGGGCAGGGCCTGAACCTCGGCCTGGCCGACGCCCGCGCCCTGGTCGAGCGCCTGCACGGCCCCGCCCGCCGCGACCCGGGCGCGGAGACCGTCCTGCGCGCCTACACCCGCGACCGCCGTAGCGAGAACGCCTTCATGCAGCGCGCCATGGACGGCTTCCGCCTGATCTTCGGCACCCACGCCGCCGGCCTCCCGGAACTGCGCGGTCTCGGCATTCGCCTGGTCGACCAGGCCACCCCCCTCAAGCGCCGCCTCGCGCTCCGCGCCTTCGGGCTCGATTAAGGCGACCCCGGCTGTTCGCGGCCCGGGGTGATGCGATTCGCTTCGCTCATCACATCCTACGAGTGCTTTAAACCGCAGTCCGAGCCGGGATCGGGTGCGGCAGCGCTCGCTGGACCCTGTGCATGGCGGGCCGTGGTATCCCGTAGGATGCGCTGAGCGCAGCGAACCGGATCATGGCCTCGGGAACCCCTCCTCATCGATCCCTGGCACGCTGCCATGTCCCCGCGACGCCGCCCATCCGCCTCGCCCGGTCACCCCGACCGTTCGTCGAACTCCCGGCATACCGCCCACACGTCCACCCCACCCGTCATCGGCCGGAGCGCAGCGCAGGGCCGGGACCTCAAGGGATTGGGGCTCCCCGAACGTGCGAGATCCCGGATAACCGCTGCGCGGTTTCCGGGATGACGGCGGCGGGTGGCCGAGGTCTTGTTCGAAGAGAGCCCGAGACGAGTCCTGCACACCGTCATCCCGGCCGCAGCGAAGCGAAGAGCCGGGATCTCCGGATGAACCCCCGCGCTTCAACCGCCCACCATGCCCCTGTAGGAGCGGCCTCGGCCGCGAAGCCCCTGCCAAAGCCTGATCAGCGCAAACGTGTCGACTCCCGGCCACACTTCAACAGTCCAAGGATATGTCGCATTTCCACAACACACCCTCCTCGCCGTCACCCGAAAACGACCTCGTTGCAAAAAAACAACGGGCGTTGCATCGCATTGACCTGCCTTGCGAGCGTTGCAAAACCCCCTCGCGAAGCAAATCCCGAAAAAATAAGAAAAACCTGATCAAGCCACCCGTTCGCTCGCTCCCAGAAAGGTTAGGCGATCCTAATGATCCCCCCTATTCAGCGAGTTGCCGGATATCTCGCACCTTTCTGTAGCCTGTTCTCGCAAGTGTTTGATCTTCCGAAACCCATCCTGCGTCACGTTTGCCACCCAACTGTGGCAACTTTTTCCCGCCCAGGGGTTGAAAAGAGACACCGTGGTGTATATAAAACACCTGTCATTCGCGGCATCGACCGTGGATGCAGCGTAAGAAACGAACAACACACCTCTCCTGGGAGATACGCACCATGAAAAAACAGATTCTTGCAGTCGCCGTTGCCGGCGCCTTCGCAGTCCCGGCCTTCGCCGCCGCCGACTCCAACGTCACCCTGTTCGGCCAGCTGCAGACGCAGATCGTTCACCACAGCGGCTCGAACGCTGGTACCTTCGAAGACGGTTTCCGCCAGCACGACGCCGGTGGCCTGGGCAACGCGGCTGACGGCAGCGGCCCGAACCGCCTGGGCGTGATGGTCAACCACGATCTGGGCAACGGTCTTACTGCTCTCGCCAAGCTCGAGGGCGACTTCCAGACTGGTACTGGTCGTGGCGAGGACGATACCTCTGGTTTCAACAGCGGGAACCGTGACATCTATGTCGGTCTGGACGGCAACTTCGGCCGTGTGATCGCCGGTCGTATGTCCTCTTCCTACAGCACCGCTGGCAAGGACCCGCTGAACGCGACCTTCATGCAGGCACGTGCCAACGGCGCCCGTCTGGGTGGCGACGGCGGTTTCGGTAACGGCTCCTACGTCGATCGTGGCATTCGTTACAGCAACAGCTTCGGCATGGTCAGCCTCGACCTCGGCGTGTTCCTGGACAATAGCAACGACAGCGACACCGCCTTCTCCGGTCGTCTGAACTTCGATCTCGGTGCGGTGGACCTGTACGTCGCGCACGTGAATGCTGATGGCTACGGTAGCGGCCCCAACGTCAGCGGTGGCGATTACGCCAACACGAAGATCGGTGCGGACTGGAAAAGCGGTCCGTTCCGCGTTGTTGGCGAGTTCGAAGACGCCGACCGTGGTGGCAACAACCAGGACTTCCAGACCGTCTTCCTTTCGGGTACCTACTCGATGGGCCGTAACGATTTCGTGCTGAACATTGGCATGATGGATCGCGATGACAACAATGACCGCGAATATGTAGCCCTTGCGGTCAAGCATAACTTCAGCAACCGCGTGATGGCGTACGCTGGTGTCGGTTACGCGAGCCAGGACAACCTGGGTATGGATAGCGCTGGTAACATGAATGGTTCAGACATCTCGTTCACCGGTGTCGGTGGCGGCATGCGGGTGTCCTTCTAAGAACGGACACTGCTACCAAGCGGTATAACAACAAGTTTTTAGCTTGTTTTGCGGGGCCCCCAGGGGCCCCGTTTTTTATGCGTGACCGGGCCCCGTTGGGGCCTTTTTGCGTTTGCGGCTGGTGGTTCGAGTCCGGGCATCACCTGCGTATTGGGAGACTAGGCTGAGCGGAACGCATTGCACCACGCGACGCCGGACCAGCACGTAGTGAGCGGCCCGTTCTGCGTGCCACGATGCAGCCTGTCAGGTGAGACAGACTGGCTTGGGTATCACTGCGCGGGGCCTGCTCTCCCTTGTCATCCCGGCCGGAGCGCAGCGGAGAGCCGGGATCCGTCTGGTCATTGTTGCCGGAGGGCTGGGTTATGGCGAGCGGGGGGATCCCGGATAACCGCGTTGCGGTTTCCGGGATGACGATTGGGTGTGGCGGCGTGCCATATGGCAGGTCTGGTAGATGGGGTGACTCCCGCCGTTGTTGGTGCGTTTCGCGGGGCTCAACGCACCCTACGAGACGGACTGGGCTGGCTTCGGTGATCCGGTCTTAGTTGTCATCCCGGCCGGAGCGCAACGCAGAGCCGGGATCTACGGTATCGGGGCTCGTAGAGGGTCTGCGCAATCCGCAGGTAGAGCCGGTCGGCACGCGTGGCGAGCGTGCGTCAGGCCGGGTCGGGGCAGAGTTCGAGGATTTGGTTGAGGACGGCGCAGGCTTCCTGGTAGGCCTGCATCGGCACCTGGCCGGCCGGGTGGGGGCTTGCGTTGCGTTGCGTTGCCGCCAGTCGAAGGACTTTACCTGGTGGCAGAGGATGTAGCTGGTTTTTGCATCCGGCGTCGTGCCCGCCACCACGGCGAAGGGGTTGGTCGCATTGTAGTTGGCGGTGGTCATGGGGAGCCCCAGGACCAGCGAGGTTTGGGCGTTGAATTGGGTCGGTGACAGGACCAGGAAGGGGTGAATATCTCGCATCTCCCGTCCTGCCTGAGGGTTGCAGTCAATCCAGATGACATCACGGCGCAGGGGTACCCAGTCCTTGGGTGCTGCGCGTTTTACCATCGTTCATTGCCAATCACGTCAGTGCGCATGACCTCGCCGCCGTGGATATCCGGGTCAAACCCTTCCAGCCGCTCGTCGAGGGTCATGGATTGAGTGGTTACCGGACGGATCACGATCTGGTTGCCCTCCACGGACACGATGACGGGTTGGTCCGCCTCCAGGTGTGCGGCGCGCGCGATGGCCGCTGGAAGGCGAACCCCCAGATTGTTGCCCCAGCGCTTGATGTTCAGTCGTGTCTCGGCCATGGCTGCATCCGCATGATGTATAGACATTGTTTAAACAGCTGTATCAGCCCGGTGTGGAAGTGCGCCAGACCGTGGGCCTGCCCGTTGGGTGGTCGATGCCTCGCGGTTGGAGGTGCGTTTCGCGGGGCTCAACGCACCCTACGGGGCGGTGCTATCCCGTAGGATGCCGATGAGCGAAGCGAATCGCATCATGGGGGCTGGCTAGCGAACGGGATCGACGCGGATTTCGAGGGTGAGGGTGTCGCGGTCGCCGGTGGTGCGGCGGGAGGCGAGGCCGTGTTGCTCGGTGGCGCTCTCGCTGTGGACGCCGCCGAGGGTGTGCCAGGCGCCCGGCTCCAGGGTGAGCTGGGTGTCGACGGCGTCGCGGTCCACGGCGCCGCGCGCGAGGGGGCGTTCGTGGAGGTGGGCAATGGCGACGCGCACATGGCCGTCGGGTTGTACCTGGGGGCGCACGCGGAAGCCGCGGGCGGTGTCCTGGAGCAGGGGTTCGACGCCGACGCCGGCGCGGCCGTGGACAATGCGGAAGCCGGCGGTGCGGGTCTCGCCGACCAGGATGATCGCCTCGGTGCCTTCGCGCAGGCGCAGGTGCTGGGTCTGGTCGTCGCGGCGGGTGGTGCGCAGGCGCTGGGTCGTTACGCGGCCTTCGGTGCCGGCCGGGCCGGTCTCGAGATCGATGCCGGTGCCGCGTTCGGTTCGCGGGGCGTCGCTGTGGCGGCGCACGGAGAGGATGAGGTCCTGGGTCGGGGCGTCGAGTTCGGTGACGACCTCGCGGATCTGCTGGAGGGTGCGGGCGTCGGCGCGCACCAGCAGGCGGAAGCCGTCGCCGCGCAGGGTGGCCGCGTCTCCGAACAGGGCCTGGAGCTCGGGCAGCAGGCTGTGGGCCGGGCGGTTTTGCAGCGGCAGGACGGCGACCTCGGCGTGGGTGTCGCGTGCGAAACCCGCTGAGGGTAGGAGCGTGCCAGCGGCTAGCGCGAGGGCTGCCCGTAGCCAGTGTCGGCGATCCGCCATGCGGGGCTTGTCAGACGAGGAGGCGGCGGAGCTCGACGGCTTCATCGCTGAGACTCCAGTTGGCCTCGAAGTCCTGGACTGCGCGCTGGGTGCCGGGCCGGTCCTCGACGTCGCCGCGCAGGATGCGGCGTCCGCCGGCCTGGGTGAGCTGCATCCAGCCGCTGTGGTCGGCGATGGCGGTGACGGTGAGCGGGCTTTCCTCTGAGGCCTCCAGCCGGCGCACCGAGACGGCGCTGGGTAGACGCTTGATACTCTCGACCAGGCTTGGGAGTTGTTCCTTCAAGGCGAGATCGTCGTCCACCAGCAGGCGGATATCGGTATGGCGATGGCGGCGCGCGATGCCGGCCAGCTCGGCGCCGAGGTCGGCACCCGCGATCTCGGCCAGCAGCGCGACGCGGGCATGCAGCCAGAGGCGCCGGCGGGTGGCGGCCAGGAGTTCGGCCAGCAGGGCCTCGGCGTCGATCAGGGTCGGGTCGCGTTCGGGGGTGGTCATCGGCGTTTCGCTCGCGTGCTGGGTGCTTCTCTCAGCATAGGCGAGTGCGGGTGTGTTCGCATCTCTGGGTACGGTGGTGGTTTCGTGCGGCGTCGGGGGCCGGCTGGATTCGTTGGTTTCGGGGCGGGGATTCGCGTGCAGGCACGCTCCCACAGAATGCCTCGTAGGATGCCGAAGAGCGTAGCGAATCGCATCGTGGGTGGGGTATGCCCCGTGGTGAGTGGTGCGTTTCGCAGGGCTCAACGCACCCTACGTTTGTGGGCGTTGCGGGGTGGGGGTGCTGCCGATTCGCGCGGGTGAGTCGGCGCCCACAAGGACCCTCGTAGGATGCGGATGAGCGCAGCGAATCGCATCACGGGGAGCGTGGCCCCGGAATGAGCTATAGCGGATGCGCGGCCAGGCCGTGGTTGGGACGGCTCCAGGGTTGGCTGGGTCGTGCGATCGGGGAGTGGATGCGGTGGAGCATGCGGCGGTGGGGGATGCCGGCGTCTTCGAAGGTGTCGCTGATGACGAAGAAGTCGTGGCGGGCGTAGAAGCCGATGCGGGTGCTCTGGGCGTTCAGCCAGACCTCGCGCCAGCCGTGGCGGGCAGCGGCGTGGACGGCGCAGTCCAGCAGGCGCGAGCCGATGCCGTGTCCGCGCCAGGGTTCGCGCACGGCCATGCGGCCGATCTGGCCGGAGGGCAGCATGCGCAGGGTGCCGACCGGTTCCTCCCCCGGCCCGGTGGCCAGCCAGTGCAGGGCGGCGGCGTCCAGACCGTCGAACTCCAGTGGTTCGGGCACGCCCTGTTCCTCGACGAAGACCTCGCAGCGAACTTGGGACAGGGCCTCGGCGTCGGCAGGCCAGGTGGCCTCCCGGAAGGCGATGCGGTGTTGCATGGCAATCCTCCGTCGGGACGCCGTGAGGGAGAGCCCCGATCCGTACGCGAGCGGACGGATGGATCAGTGGCTCCCCGGCCTTCCTGGCCCTGGGCCCCGAACGGAAAAGTTTAGTCTACGTTGGGGCATTCTTCCTGTGAGTTAGTTAGCGGATCGTGAGCCTCGCGAACCAATCACTGTGCATGAACCGGAGGTGCCTTTTGTCGTTGTGCGCGCCGCGCGGCCATCCATGGGCGCGTGCGGGTGGCAGGGCGGGGCGATCGCCACGGCGCTTCGCGCCTCGCGATGACGGGTGAACGTTTGGCGCATGGTTTGAGCCTGCGCTGCACTTGCGCGAATGCAACTGCGGGCAACCGGGATGCGACGGATTCAGCGTTGGCCGATCAGGGTGTCGCGGAAGCGGCGGGACAGGGGCTCGTCCGGGTGCAGCCAGATGCCGAAGTAGGCGGTGGCGAAGTCGTGGCCGGGGACCTCGACCAGCGGTGTGCCGTTTTGCAGCAGGCGGGTGCCGTGGCCCGGGCGGTATTCCAGGGCGTAGCGGTCGCTGGCCTCCATGTCGCGGTAGGCGGCGTTGAAGGTCTCGAGTCGGTCGGACAGGGCCGCAAGGGTTTCCGGGGTCTGCTGGTCTTCCAGCAGGCGGTTGCCGCTCTTGCGGAAGTCGTCGGCGCTGATGGCGCGCAGGTACTCCAGTTCCAGGCGCTTGGGCACGTCGGCCGTCAGCACATCGTCCGGAGCGACGTTTTCCGGGACGTAGAGCGCGCCGACGTAGACCCGAAAGATGGTGTAGCGATAGAGCCGCCCGGCGCGCAGCGGGACGGTCGTGTCGTCGATCGTGACCGCGTCGGCAAAGCGGACGCCGTCGATCTCGGTCGTGGCGCTGGCGGGTGCGACGGTCAGGAACAGTGCAAGCAGCAGCAAGGATGCGAGCAGGGTCCCGCGGCGGGTGGCTTGGCTATTCATGGGGTGGTTCCTCCGGGCTGGGCTGAAGGCGCGGCGCGTTCGCGCGCGTGGATGCGTTCGCGCAGGGCGTGCTGGGCGTCGGCGTCGATGGGGAAGCGCCAGATCAGGGCCATCGCCGCGAGCTTGAACAGCACCGGGAGGCCGGCGTAGGCCAGCGCCAGCACGAGCAGGGCGGTGGAACCGTTGTCGCCGGCGGCGGAGAAGCCGGCCAGGCCCAGCAGCGGGAAGCTAAGACCCACCGCAAGGGCCAGGGCCAGCTTGGTAGCCATGCCCCACAGCCCGAAGAAGAGTCCGGCGCGCTCGCCGCCGCCGTCGGCGGTGTCCTGGTCGATCACGTCGGCCTGCATCGCGGCCGGCAGCGCCAGGTCCACACCGAGGCTGAGCCCGGTCAATACGGTGATGGCGTAGAACGCGAGCACGTCGCCGGAACCGAGGAACGGAACCCAGATAAAGAAGGTCGAGGCGAGCAGCATCGACAGCGTCCACACCCGGTGCTTGGGCAGCCGGCGGGCGAGGCGCAGCCACAGGGGCAGCGCGAGGATGCCGGTGGCGAAGTAGACCAGCAGCAGTGGCCCGGCGTGGCCGGGGGCCTCCAGCACGTGGGTGATGAACAGCAGGAACAGGGTGGCCGGGATGGCGTTGGCGGTGCCGTTCAGGACCCAGGCGAGGACCAGGCGGCGGAACGGCTGGTTGGACCGCAGCAGGGTCCAGCCGGCGCGCCAGGGCACCGGCGCCAGGCGCCCCGGGCGCTCCGGCACCCGCCAGAGCAGGACCGCGAAGGCGATCGGCAGCAGCACCCACAGCAGGACTGCAAGGGTGGCCAGCGCCGCGCCGGCATCGTCCTGCAGGCCCAGGACCGCGGGGAGCGCGGCGGCCGTTACCGTGCCCAGGACGACGAAGCCCTCGCGCGCGGCGGTGATGCGCGAGCGCTCGTGGTAGTCGCCGGAGAGCTCGGCGCCCCAGGCGGCATAGGGCAGGGCGACCAGTGTCCAGCCGAGGTAGACCAGGCTGCTGAAGAGCAGCAGATACCAAGCGCCGGCATCCGCCGGCGGGCGGAACAGGAAGGGCGCGGCGATCAGCAGCAACGGGACGCCCGCCAGCATTACCGCGCGCCGCCGCCAGGCGCCGGGGATGCGGTCGGACAGATGGCCGATCAGCGGGTCGGTGACGACATCGAGCAGCCGTGCCAGCAGCAGGAAGACGCCCACCAGGGTGACGCCCAGGCCGGTGTGCTCGGCGTAGTGCGCGGGCAGGAAGACATACAGCGGCAGGCCGAGGACGGCCAGGGGCATGCCCAGCCCGCCGTAGGCGAACAGCCGCGGCCAGCGAAGGGTGCTCACCTCATTGGTTCGCGGGGTCATGGCCCGGCGCGGCGGGCTGGATGGGACTTTGCAGAACCGCCTGCATCAGGTTCACGCGGGCGGTGTCGAAGCCGACCTCGCAATAGGCGAGGTAGTAGCGCCACATGCGCAGGAACGACTGCGAGTAGCCCAGCGCCTCGATGACCGGCTCCGCCTGGCGGACCTCCCGGTGCCAGTGGCGCAGCGTGCGCGCGTAGTCCTCGCCGAACAGGGCCTGGTCCTCGACCGTGAGCCCGGCGCGCTCGGCCTCTGCGTTGAAGCGCGGGACCGAGGGCAGCATGCCACCGGGGAAGATGTAGAGCTGGATGAAGTCCGCGTTGCGGCGGTAGTACTCGAAGGCCTCCTCCGCGATGGTGATGACCTGCAGCGCCGCGCGGCCGCCCGGGCGCAGGCAGCTGCGGACCTTGGCGAAGAAGGTCGGCCACCAGTGTTCGCCCACGGCCTCGAACATCTCGATCGAGACCACGTGATCAAAGGTGCCCTGCAGGTCGCGATAGTCCTGCAGACGCAGCTCCACGCGGTCGCTCAGGCCGGCGCGTTCGATGCGGGCGCGGGCATAGTCGAGTTGCTCCTGCGAGAGTGTCACGCCGGTGACGCGGTAGCCACGCTGCGCGGCCATCTCGGCAAAGCCGCCCCAGCCGCAGCCGATCTCGAGGATGTGTGCGCCGGGCTCGGCGTTCAGCTGATCCAGCAGGCGGGTGTACTTCTGCGCCTGGGCCTGTTCCAGGGCCTCGTCGCCGCGGGTGAACAGTGCCGATGAATAGCTCATCGTGCGGTCCAGCCACAGGTTGTAGAAGTCGTTGCCGAGATCGTAGTGGAAGCGAATATTGGCGCGGCTTCCGCGGCGACTGTTGCGGTGCATCCAGTGGCGCATGCGGTCGATGGCACGCTGCCATGTCGGGCGCTCGGCCATCGGCGCCAGGGCCTGTTCGTTGTCGGTGGCGAAGCGCAGCAGCGTCTGCAGGTCGGGGGTGATCCAGTCGCCACTGATGAAGCCTTCGGCGAAGCCGATATCGCCGTGGCGCAGCAGGCGCAGGATGGCCCGCCACGGGCGGCGGAAGTGCCATACCGCCTCGACGCCGGCCTTGCGCCCGCGCAAGGTGATGCGGTCGCCGGACGGACCGATCAGGGTGATCTGCCCGGTGTCGATGTCTTTCAGGGCGCGGGCAACCAGGCGCAGGGCCCAGTCGGGCCGGGCCGTGCCTTCCTGCGGGGTGTCGAGGTGGTCGAGGGCCATTAGTCGATCTCCTGTGCGGGGGGTGCGGGCCGTGGGTGATAGCGCCCGCCGCGCCACCAGATTCTGAGAGCCTGCCAGTGGATCAGCGGCAGGATCTTGAGGGTCATCCAGGGTTTCTTCAGGAAGGCGGCCAGCAGTGCGCGGTCGCTGAACGGGCGCAGGCGGCCGTGTTGCGAGGCCACCAGCATCAGGTCCTGGTCCTGGTATTCGTTGATCGCGATGCGCAGCGATGCGCCGGACTGCAGGCGCGGCGGCGTCAGGGTGAAGGCGTAGCGCGCGTGCATGTCGATGAACGGTGAGACGTGGAAGGCCTTGTTCTTTTCCTGGCGCACGGGGAGGGCCATGGGGGCGCCGTTCTCGTGCAGCAGGTAGTGGTGGTGCTCGCCGAAGGTATTGCGCACCTCCAGCAGAATGGCGCGCAGGTCGCCGTCGGCATGCCGGGCGTACCAGACACTGAGCGGGTTGAAGGCGTGTCCGAGGACGCGCGGCATGGTCAGCAGGTGAATCGGGCCACCGGCCAGGTCGATGGCGTGTTCGGCCAGGTGGGCCTCGATCCACGGGCGCCAGGCGCGGCCGTCGCGTGGGCCGTGGTCCCGGGTGCGCAGGCTGAACAGGTTGAAGCGATTCAGCGAGAACAGACGGCAGCGCCGGGTGGTCTCCGCCAGGCGATCGATATCGAACAGCGCGCTGGTTACCGGGTAGCGAAAGCGATATTGCTGCGGAAAGAACCGCTGGTGCAGCACCGTGCCATGGACCAGGGCGGCGTCCATTCACGCGCTCCGGGATTGCGCGGCCGGCGCGTGGACCGGTACCGTCCCGCCGCCATGGATCGCGGGTTCCGGTTCGCGCCCGGGGTGAGCGGGGGCGTCCGCGGGCTGCGCCGGGTACGACCACGGCGGTTGGATGCCCAGGACCTGGCCGACGGCGACCGCCGAGCGCAGCCCGTCCTCGTGGAAGCCGTAGCCCATCCAGGCACCGGCGAAGTACAGGTTGTTCTCGCCCTGGGTGGCCGCGAGGCGCTGGCGCGCCTTCTCCGCCGCGGTGTCCATGACCGGGTGTTCCCAGTGCTGTTCGCCGAGCACGGTGTTCGGGTGCGGCTCGCGCCAGGGGTTCAGGCTGATGATGTAGTCCTGGCGCCGTTCCAGGCGATGCAGGCGGTTCATCCAGTAGGAGACCGACACGCTGTCGCGCGCCTGGGTGGAGCGCCCGGAGAGATAGTTCCAGGAGGACCACACGCGTCGCGAGCGGGGCATCAGCGCCGGGTCGGTGTGCAATACCGCGCGGTTGGGCTGGAAGCGGCAGGCGGCGAGCAGACGCTCGCGGGCCGGGTCGGCCTTGTTCAGCAGCCAGCGCGCGGTGTTGGCGTGGCAGGCGAACACGACCGCGTCGAACCCCACTGCCTGATCGTGGGTCAGGACCCGCCACCGGTCGGCCTCGGGGATCACTGCGCGCACCGGTTGGTGAATCACGCTGCCGGGTTCCAGGCGCCCCGCGAGCCGCTGGACGTATTCGCGGCTGCCGCCGACCACCGTGCGCCACTGCGGGCGATCACGCAGATCCAGCAGGCCGTGGTTGTGGAAGAACTGCAGGAAACTGGCGGCCGGGAACTCGCGGATCTCCTCGGGCGGGCAGGACCAGATCGCGGCCGCCATCGGCAGCAGGTAGTCCTCGGTGAAGCCGCGGCCCAGTCGGTGCCGGGCGAGAAACGCGCCGAGGGTGCCCTCCGGGCCTTCGCCACGCTCGAACAGGCCCTTGCCCAGGCGGTTGAAGCGCAGGATATCGCTCGCCATGCGCAGGAAGGCCGGGCGCACCAGGTTGCGGCGCTGCGCGAACAGGGTGTTCAGATCGGAGCCGGCATACTCGACGCCCGCGGGCTGGCGTGAATAGCCGAAGGACATGTCCGTATCCTGGGTGGGGACGTCGAGTTCCGTGAACAGGCGGGTGAGCAGGGGGTAGTTGCGCTCGTTGTAGACCACGAAGCCGGTATCGATGGCCGTGTGGCCCTGCGGGTCGGGTACCTCCACCGTATGGGCATGGCCGCCGAGCTCCGGTTCCGATTCGAACAGTTGGACCTGGTGCCGGGTCTGCAGAATCCAGGCGGCGGACAGGCCGGCGATGCCTCCGCCGATGACGGCGATGCGCGAGCGTTGCATGGTGGTGGATCTCCGGGCCGCAGGGCGATGTACATCTTATACAATAACTGTACAATCTTTGTAAATGGTGGCGGTAAAAAGTTCCCCGGCCTCCAATAGGAGGGCGGTATACCGCGAAACAGGTGCAGCGGGAGACGCGGATCGTGAACACAGACAACCAGGCGCAAGCGGGCGCCCCCGAGTGGCCGGCAGAGGTGCGCGATGCACTGACGACCCACGAGATCGTGGGCATCACCTCCGGGCTGTCGGATTTCCGGGATGCCGAGGCGCTTCTGAAGGCGACGGCCCCGGGGCGCTGGCAGCGGCTGGAGTGGGGCATGGGTTCGGCCCATAACCGCGAGCAATTCCATGCGTTGCAACAGGCCACCGGCGCCGCGATGCTGCCGCTGTTTGTGACGCGCGAAGGGGTGATCGGCGGCCTCCCTGAACTGCGCGAGTACCTGGGCCACCGGGCCCTGCAGGCGCGCGGGGAGGGTGCGCGACCGGATACCCCGGCACCGGCATTGCAGGTGCTCGGGTACGCCGGGCTGCTACCCTTCGCGTTCTTCGGCATCGGGGCCTGGATGGCCCAGCCCGAATGGCAGGTTTTCGCGCTGGAGGCCCTGGCGCTCTATGGTGCGGTGATCCTGTCGTTCCTGGGGGCGGTCCACTGGGGAATCTATCTGGCGGATCGGCAGCACCGGGTGGATCCGCTTTCGGCGCCGGTGTGGGCGGTGGTGCCGTCCGTCCTGGCCTGGCTGGCGGTGCTGCAGCCGCTGCCGCAGGCCTTGATGACGCTGGCCGTGCTGTTTCTTGGGGTGTGGTGGGTGGACCGGCTGAGCCTGCAGCGGCGGGCATTGCCCCGTGGCTATCTCGGTCTGCGCCTGGTGCTGACCGTGGGCGCGATGCTGGCCCTGGCCTCCGGCCTCGCGGTCACCATCGCGGCCTGAGCAGGAAAGAGGAAGAACGCGAGAATGAACGAGAACAAGGAACCATCGATGAACGCAGATGCCCGCATGGCCGACGAGCCGACGGCCACCCCTGCCTCGGGCCAGCCGCTGGCCGCCCCGGAACAACTCGCCGAGCACTACCGCGAGATTCTCGCCGGGCTCGGCGAGAATCCGCAACGCGAGGGCCTGCGGGACACGCCGATGCGCGCGGCCAAGGCCATGCAGTATCTGACGCGTGGCTACCAGCAGGACCTGGACACCATCGTGAATGATGCGCTGTTCTCGTCCGATAACGACGAGATGGTCCTGCTGCGCGATATCGAGCTGTACTCCCTGTGCGAGCATCACCTGCTGCCGATTATCGGCAAGGTGCATGTCGCCTACCTGCCGGATGGCAAGGTGATCGGCCTGTCGAAGATTGCCCGCATCGTGGACATGTTCGCCGCGCGGCTGCAGATCCAGGAGAGCCTGACCCGCGAGATTGCCGAGGCGCTGATGCAGGTGACGGGGGCCAAGGGGGTTGGCGTGGTGGTGGATGCCAAGCACATGTGCATGACCATGCGCGGGGTGGAGAAGCAGCACTCCTCGATGGCGACCTCGGTGATGCTGGGCGCCTTCCGCGAGGACGGGCGCACCCGGCGCGAATTCCTCAATCTGATCGGCCGTACCGGCAACTGAGGGAGACGCTGTGCTGGCGCGAACGCGTCAGCCTGTACCGGTCGGAGCGGCCACGCAAAAAAATGGCCCGGCGAAGACGCCGGGCCAAAGATCATTCGGACACCCGTGTGATGGAGGGTTTGCGTCCGAACGGCGGATCACCGGCTGCCGTTGCCACGAGCCGATGATTTCCGCAACTTGTATAAGTGGACAGGGACTGTGGAAACAGGTTCCTGCCACCCGCCGAAAGAATGTGGCATGCGTCACATTTCTCCCCCCCCCCCCTGGCACCCACGGAGTCGCGATGCGCGGTCTTGAACAGATCCCCTGGCTGTATGACGGCCTGATGGCCGGTGCCGATCGTCTGGGGCTGCGCCGCTGGCGACGGCGCCTGGTCGAGGGCGCCGAAGGCCGGGTGCTGGAGGTCGGCTGCGGGACCGGGCGCGATCTGCCGCTGTACGCGGATCCGACGCAAGTGATCGGCATGGATCCGGACCTGGCCGCGCTGCGGTGGGCGCGACGCCGTGCGCCGACGGTCCCGCTGGTGGTGGCGAAGGCCGAGGCGCTGCCATTTGCGGATGGGGTGTTCGATAGCGTGGTCTCCGGTCTGGTTTTCTGCAGCGTCCAGGACCCGCCGCGGGCCCTGGGCGAGGTGCGCCGGGTGCTGGCGGACGGCGGCGCGCTGCGCATGCTGGAGCATGTGCGCCACACCCGCCCGCTGCTGGGACGGGCGCAGGACCGGGTGCAGCCGGCCTGGACCTGCGTCACCGGCGGTTGCCATCCGAATCGCGACACCGAGGCTGCGGTGGAACAGGCCGGGTTCTGCATTGAACCCGAGGATCGCGTGGCCCGTGGCGTGATGCGGCGCTTTGCCGCGCGGGTCTGCCGAGCGCCCGAAGGTCCTGCCGGACGCAACGCAGGGAATTGAAGGTCAAGAGCCTTGTTCGCCACGAAGTGCACGAAGGCTCGAAGAAGGCTAAGGGCGGCTTGCACCACAGCGGACCTAGAGGGCACGGAGCAGGGAAGGGAGTTCCGGTGCTGATCGCCGTTCATGGGGTTGTGCGTTGAGCATTCTCCCGCGTGCGAAAAAATCGTGCATGGAGGCTCAAGTCTTGCGGGATGCGGCCGTCACCGGGGGCAGGTCCGTCGTCCTGAGCGCAGGAGGGCCTGTACATTCAGAGTTCGGGAGTACCAGGATGGACGCAAGCGCGATTGCCGCAATGGCCACCCAGCAAAGCCAGCAGCAGCTGGCCATGCAGAAAGATGTGGCCCTGCAGAAGAAGGCGATGGAGTCGCAGGAGATGGCCGCTCAGTCGATGCTGGAGGCACTGCCCGACATTGGCGAGATGCAGGCCGCCACACAGGGTCTGCCGGCAAACGTGGGCACCAACATCAACACGACCGCCTGACGCCCCCCAGTCCTTTCGCCCTGCAAGGCCCCGGCGCGTTACTGCCCGGGGCCTTTTCGTTTTGCCATCGAATCGCACTCGGGAGCGATCTCGACCCGCGTCGTCCCGGAAACCGCGAAGCGGTGATCCGGGATCTCGCGGGGGTGCGCGGCGGCGTGGGTGTCATGGGCTGGAGATCCCGGCTCTGCGCTACGGCCGGGATGACGCGGAAGTGTTCTAGTCCCGGGTGTCGGATCCGCTGCGTCCGGATGCCCCCGTACCCCGCGATCACGCGGTCTTCCATCCAGAGCCGTCGCGCCCTGCGCGGCAGGCCGGGAGCCTGCCATGCACCGTGCCTTGGGTGCCCTCTGTGGTTACACGCCCCGGTGTTTCCTTCGTCTTTTTGAGTGCTTCGTGGTGAACCCATTCAGGCGGCCGTCCGTTACTGCCGCTGCGCCTCGAACTCGATCATCAGTTCGACCTCGTCGCCAACGATGTCGCGGGTCAGGCCGTAGGTCATGCCGAAATCGGAACGATCGAAGCTGCCACGCATCGACGCCCCCAGCACGTACGGGCGGCCGAACAGGCCACCCAGCGGGAACGGGTAGCGCCCGACCTTGTTGATGGTCACGTCGAGATGGATGGTGCGGGTCTCGCCCAGCAGCTCCAGGCCGCCGCTCAGGCGCCCGGTGTTGTCGCCGGTGGGCTGGTAGCGCGTGGCGGTGAAGCGCATCTCCGGGTACGCCTCGACGTGCAGGAAGTCCTCGTTGCGCAGGTGGTCGTCGCGCTCGGCGTGGTTGGTGAACACGCTGTCCGTTTGCACGACGAAGAAGCCGCCCTCCAGCTCGCCCGAGTCCGGGTCGAAGGTGAACTCGCCCTCGGCCTCCAGGAACATGCCCATGACCTTGGCGTAGCCGGCGTGATCGACCAGGAAACCGACTGCGAAGTGGTCGGGGTCGATGACCCAGCGGTCGGCATCGGCCAGGGCGGCAGCGGGCAGGGCGAAGGTCGCGGTCAGCAGGCAGGTCAGGAGCGCGGAGCGCAGGCGGCTGGAAAAGCGGTGGTTGCGGGCGTCAGTCATGACACACCTCCGGTCGGTGGCGGTAGAGCCAGTGGATATCCACGGCAAAGGACAGGCCGAGGGCCAGTAGCCCGGCCAGGGCGATGGTGATGGCGGCAATGGCGGGCAGGCCGGGGATCAGCACCAGAAGCAGCACCACGGTCTGCAGCACGCAGACGGTCTGGCGGCGGCGGCTGGGTGGCAGCGCCCCGGCCAGCCAGGGCCAGGGGCGGGCGGCCAGCACGAAGGCATAGCGCATCAGCCCGATCAGGATCACCCAGGGGCCGACTGCGGTCATCTGCCAGGCGAGCACGGACAAAGCCAGGATCATCGCTGCGTCCAGTTCCATGTCGAAGCGGGCCCCGAATGCGGTGGCGCTGTCGGTTCGCCGCGCGACGGCCCCGTCGAGCCCGTCCAGCAGCAGGGCCAGGCCCGCCAGCGCAATCACCCAGAGGGCCAGCAATGGGTCACCCGTGGCAGGGGGGACGAATACCAGGGCCCCCAGGGGTGCGGTCAGGGCGGCGCGCAGGAGCGTGACCCGGTTGGCCGGGCCGGGGCCACGCCCGTCCCGGGCCAGTCCGTCCGGGGGGGTGGTGGTGGCGAGCAGGGCGCCGAGCACGAACCAGAGCACGACAAAGCCGAGGATTGCGTGCGGTCCCAGTTCGGCGTGCAGCATCAGCGCCGCCGTGACGACCAGGCCCAGCAGGCCGGCGACGAGCCCGTCGGCCGCCCAGACGCGGAGACCGGTCCGTATCCGTGCCGCGGAGCGACGTTTGGCGGTGGATGATTCCATGGGGGGGATTGTAGCCCTCCGTGGGAGGTCTCCGGGGCCTTGCCTTGCGACCACGCCGCGCGCCGGGAGTTGCCGCTTGGAATGCGCTTCGCCCACACTGCGCGGATGATGACGCCGCCTTGCATGCCGACCTTGCAGTGCCTCCGGTGAACACGCCGGCTCCCGAACAGGCCTTCTGGGTCGTCCGTCCCGGCACGGGCGAACTGCGTC
Source organism: Thioalkalivibrio sp. ALMg3 (assembly GCF_000381225.1). NCBI lineage: Bacteria > Pseudomonadati > Pseudomonadota > Gammaproteobacteria > Chromatiales > Ectothiorhodospiraceae > Thioalkalivibrio > Thioalkalivibrio sp. ALMg3. The sequence continues at coordinate 373,822 of NZ_KB906219.1, forward strand.
CGGAGGCACTGGCGGAGCCGGTGTCGGGGGAGGTGCGGGTGCGCACGCAGTTTTCCGCGATCAGTCGCGGGACCGAGGCGCTGGTCTTTCATGGCCGGGTCCCCGCGAGCCAGCATCAGGCGATGCGCGCGCCGTTCCAGGCGGGCGAGTTCCCCGGGCCGGTCAAGTACGGATACATCAGCGTCGGAACGGTCGAGGCGGGGGGCGAAGGGGGTGTGCCGCTGGGGCAGCGGGTGTTCTGTCTGTATCCGCACCAGAGCGCCTACGTCGTTCCCGCGGCCGCGGTGGTCCCGATCCCGGATGCGGTGCCCGCGGAGCGCGCGGTGCTGGCGGCCAACATGGAGACGGCGATCAACGCGGTCTGGGATGCGCACTCCGGTCCGGGGGATCGCATCGCCGTAATCGGGGCGGGGGTGGTCGGGCTGCTGGTGGCCTGGCTGCTGCGGGCGATCCCCGGCACCGAGGTGACGTTGATTGACCCCAACCCCCAGCGCGAGGCTGTGGCGGCCCGGCTGGGGTTGAGCCATTGCACCCCGGACGCGGCGCAAGCGAATCCGGACCTCCAGGGCCTGGACGGGGTCGTGCATGCCAGCGGCAACCCGGCCGGGCTGGAGCAGGCGCTGGCCCTCGCCGGGGTCGAGGCCCGGGTGGTGGAGATGAGCTGGTACGGCGATCAGCCGGTGCCGGCGCCGCTGGGCGAGGCCTTTCACTCGCGGCGGCTGACGTTGCGCAGCTCGCAGGTCGGACGCATCCCGCCGGAGCGCGCGGCGCGCTGGGACTATCGCCGCCGCCTGGCGCTGGCGCTGTCGCTGCTGACCGATCCGGCGCTGGATGCCCTGATCAGTGGCGAGGATGCGTTCGCCGACCTGCCGACGGCGATGCAGCGTGTCTCCGGGCCCGAGGCCGAACGCACGCTGTGCCACCGTATCCGTTATTGACCCTTTTCCGATTAACGCGACCTGCGGGGAATTGCCCGATGTACAGCCTGAACGTCCGTGATCATTTCATGATCGCCCACAGCTTTGCCGGCGAGACCTTCGGCCCGGCCCAGAAGCTCCACGGCGCGACCTACGTGGTCGACGTGACCTTCCGCCGCCAGGCCCTGGATGCCGACGGGCTGGTGGTGGATATCGGCCGCGCCAGCGAGGTGGTCAAGGTCCTCCTGGGCGACCTGAACTACCAGAATCTGGACGAATGTGAGGATTTTCGCGGCCAGAACACCACCACCGAATTCCTCGCCCATGAACTGCACCAGCGCGTGGCGCGCGCCATCCATGCCGGCGAGCTGGGCGAATCGGCCCGCGAGCTGGACGCGGTGTGCGTGACGCTGAACGAGTCGCACGTCGCCTGGGCCAGCTACGAGGCGGCACCCTGAGCCGAATGCGTGAGCTCGGCTTGGTGGTGCCGGGGTCGCTGGAGCAGCGCACCGGCGGGTATCGCTACGATGCGCGCATGGTCGCGGGCTTGAGGGAGCGCGGCTGGACGGTGACGGTGCGCGAGCTGGAGGGGGCATTCCCCGGGCCGAATCTGGCGGCCGAGTCGGCCCTGGACGCCGCGCTTGCGGGCTTTCCCGATAGGCGGGCCGTGCTGCTGGATGGCCTGGCGGCGGGTGCCTTTCCCGGGGTGCTGGCCCGCCACGCCGAGCGCCTGCATCTGATCTATCTGCTGCATCACCCGCTGGGTCTGGAGACCGGGCTGGAACCGGCGCGGGCCAATGACCTGCTGGCGCGTGAACGCGCCGCCGTGGGTCAGGTCGAGGGCGTGCTGGCCACCAGTGCCTTCACCGCCGGGCAGGTGGCCACCTGGGGGGTGTCTTCCGGGCGGCTCCAGGCGATACCGCCGGGGATCGAACCGCGGCCGCAGGCGTTGGGGCCCGGTCCCGGCGAGCGGCCGCTGCTGCTCTGTGTGGGCTCGGTCGTGCCGCGCAAGGGCCAGCTGGAACTGGTGCAGGCCCTGGCGTGCATCCGGACCACGGACTGGCGGGCGGTCTTGGTGGGTTCGCGGGTGCGGGACGCGGCCTATGTGCAGCGGGTGGAGGCGGCGATCACCGAGGCCGGGCTTGGAGACCGGATCGAGTGGGCCGGCGAATGCGATGATGCGGCGCTGGAGGGCTGGTACGGGCGGGCCTCGCTGTTTGTCCTGCCCAGCGCTTACGAGGGCTTCGGCATGGCCTATACCGAGGCGATGGCGCGCGGCCTGCCGGTGATCGGTACCACCGGTGGGGCGATCCCTGCGACCGTGCCGGAGGCGGCTGGTCGGCTGGTGCCGCCGGGAGATATCGGGGCGCTTGCCGAGGCCATTGACGCCTTGTTGACCGATGCTGGAGCGCGCCACCGGATGGGACGGATGGCACGCGAGGCGATGGCGGAACGTTCGGACTGGGATGGTGCGGTGGCCGCACTGGAACAGACGCTGGAGGCGTGGCTGCAATGACGGAATCCTTCGACGCCGACTGGCTGGCCCTGCGCGAGGCAGCCGATCATGCCGCCCGGCCGGAGGCCCTGGTCGAATCCCTGCGTGCGCATCTGGCTGGGCGTCGTGTCGCCGGCCCCCTTGAGGTGACGGATCTGGGCAGCGGCACCGGCTCCAACCTGCGCTACCTCGCGCCGCGATTGCCGTCCCCGCAACACTGGCGGCTGGTGGATCACGATACCGGGCTGCTGGGCCGCGCCGGCGCTCCGGGCGCCGGGATCGAGCTCGAGCGGTGCGTGAGCGACCTGGCCGACGATCCGGCTGCGGCCCTCGCGGGCGGATCATCGCTGGTGACGGGTTCGGCGCTGCTGGATCTGGTTTCGGAGGACTGGCTGGACCGGTTGCTTGCGGCCTGCGCCGAACAGGGCGCCGCGGTGTTGTTCGCACTGAGTTATGACGGACGGATTCGCTGGTCGCAGCCGCATGCCCTGGATGCCGAGTTGGAGGACGCGGTCAATCGCCACCAGCGCTCGGACAAGGGGTTCGGCCCGGCCCTGGGGCCGACCGCCGCGCCGGCCTGTGCGGCGCGGCTTGAGGGGTTGGGGTACCGGGTGGAAACCTGCGCCAGTGACTGGCGGATTGACGCGCATCAGGCAGCGCTGGGCGTGGCCCTGATCGACGGCTGGGTGGCCGCGGCCAGCGCGATCGACCCGGGCCGGGCGGCGGATCTGCGTGCCTGGGGCGAGGCGCGCGCCGTGGCGCTCGCCCGCGGCGAGGTCGAGCTGACCGTCGGGCATCAGGATGTGCTCGGTTTGCGCTGACCCACGCCGCCCGGGTGTTTTAATCAGCATCCCCTTACAAGGGAGAATTGGCGCCGATGTGCTGTCCATTATCCTGTTCGCTCTGGAAGGCGTTTCGGTGCAGGATAGAAATAGGTAATGGAATGAACGCTTGACGGAGACCCCGGAGTAGCGCTGATGAATGCATTCATCCGTGTTGCCCGAGTCGCTCCGCCAATGGAAAAACCGGAAAAGGTGAGGCATGGAACAGGCAGACAACAAGCAGAGAAGTTTCGTTAATCGCTACTGGATCCTGATCGTGATCGTGCTGTGGCTGATCGCCTGGTCGGCGCGCGATGTACTGGCCCCCAGCGCCGATGCGGTGCCGGAGGACACGGATGTCGAGGCCGTTGCGGTCGCCGAGGATGCCCCGGCCCCAGCGGACGAAACAGCGCCGCGTGAGGGGCGTTTGTCGGAGGGCGACATGGACCCGATGACGGGCGAGGCCTACGAGCGTGAGGACGAGGGCAGCGCACAGCGCCCGATTCCGGACCCGCAGCAACAGGCGCAGCTCCGGGCCACCGGCGAGCCGATGAGCGAAGAAGAGGTCGCGCGGCAGGTGCAGGAGGCGCTGGAGGCCGGGCGTGTCGCCTACTGGCGGGGCGGACCCGAGGAGGCGGTCGAGGTGCTGCGCACGGCACTGGAAGACATTCCGGCCACCTCGGCGCAGCGTGCCGACCTCTACGGCGAGCTGGGCAACGCCCTGTATGCCGCTGACGATGCCGCGGGCGCGATGCGGGCCTGGGACAGCGCCCTGGGGCTGTTGCCGACGAGCGAGCGGCGTTCGATGATCGAGCGCCTGGCGCCAGTGTATGACCGCCACCACCGCGATGGCGCCCGCCACCTGCGACAGTACCGCTAGGTCTTTTCGCGCCGGCGGAAGGCGCGGGCAGGGCAACCGAAAAGGCCCCGGGGGTGTACACCTCCGGGGCCTTTTCTTGTGGGGGCGGTCGTCTGCCAGCCGCAGGTTCAGACTAGCTGGTAGCGGTGCAGCTTGCGCCACAGGGTGCTGCGATCCATGCCCAGGGCGCGGGCGGTCTGCGAGCGGTTTCCGGCATGGGCGACCAGTGCCTCGCGCAGGCGCCGGGCCTCCGGATGCTCGCTGGGCTGGCCGTCGCGGGTCGGGTGGCCCGCCCGGTTGTTCGGTTGGCCGTCGGGAACGTGGGCCGGGTCATGGCGGTTGGTGCGCGGCGCATGGATCGTGTCCGCCGCATCGGCATCCATCCGGATCGGCTGGGGCAGGGGAAAGTCGTCCACCTGACCGTTGCGGGCGTGCAGGGTCAGACACTCGAAGACGTTCTCCAGCTCGCGGAAGTTGCCTGGCCAGGGGTGCTCCTGCAGCCGTTCCTTCAGATGCGGCGCGATGCGGATGCCGTGGTGCACCTCGTAGGCCTGCAGGGTGGCTTCCAGATCCCGGGGACGCTCGCGCAGCGGCGGGATTTCCACCGTGGCGACCGCGAGGCGGTAGAACAGGTCGGTGCGGAACGCGCCGGCCTCGACGCGGCTGCGCAGGTTCTGATTGGACGCGGAAAGGATGCGCACATCCACTTGCCGGGTGGTGTTCTCGCCGACGCGTTCGAAGGCGCCATCCTGGACCGCGCGCAGCAGCTTGGCCTGCAGGCGCGGGCTCATCTCTCCGATTTCGTCGAGGAACAAGGTGCCGCCGTCGGCCGCCTCGAAGCGCCCGACCCGGTCGTTGACCGCCCCGGAGAAGGCCCCGCGGGCGTGGCCGAAGAGTTCGGATTCCAGCAGCTCCTCGGGGATCGCCGCGCAGTTGATCTCGACGAACGGGGCCCGGATGCGGCGGCTAGACTGGTGGATGGCCCGGGCCAGGCGCGTCTTGCCGGTGCCGGATTCGCCCATGAGCATCACGCGCACGTCGCTGGCGGCCACGCGCCGTGCGAACTGCAGCGTGGGCCGGCAGCTGGCGTCGTGGGAATGGAAGTGGCTGTCCTCGAGCCCGTCCTCGCTGACGGTTTCCACCGCGGTTGTTCGCCGGCGCTGCGGTTGCAGGGTGATCAGACGCAGCGCGCGCTGGTCATCGTTCAGGCGCAGTGGCTGGCTGATCACCTCCAGCGGGAGGGTCTCGTCGTCCAGTTCCGCCATTAGCGAGAAGTGCAGGGCGTGCGGCGTGCTGTTGGCGTCGGCATCGTGCTCACCGGCGGCAATGGCGGCCTCTTGCAGGTGTTGTTCGAGATTCAGTGGTCCGAGGTTCGCCAGGGTGAGGCGGGCATCGGAGGGGATTTGCAGCGTCTGGTGAAAGGCCGGGTTGGCGAACAGGACACGGCCCCGGGTGTCGCTGATGAGGTGTGGGTCGCGACTGTGTCGGATGCAGATTTCGGCCAGTTCGGTTGTGGTCATCCCGCCTCCTTTTCTTGTTGGAGGGCCCGGCGGAAACGGTGCAGTGTTGCAACACCCGGGGCCGCCTGCAACACCCCCGGTATGGCCCGTTTCGCCAATCCCTGTCTCGGTTATAGCGCGAAACGGGGGTGTTGCAACAGTCATTGCTTGAATATCAGGAAATCCTAATTAAGTGATTGTTTTATAAGAATGTAGATATATTGGCATATACGTTGCTTGTAGTCGGGCATGAGTTCATCTACATACTGGGTAATGGATACCCACTGCGGTTTTCAGCCGGCTGACCCGGGTCGCCGGACGGGCCTCGCCGCTAGTTTCCCCGGCGTCCGGTCGAGTGCGGTCCATTCCCTGCCCTCGGTCCCGTGCGCGCAGGTGCGCCGGGTGCGGGCGCCTTCTTTCATCGCGACATTCGGCGCGAGGTAGGACGATCATGTTTGCGCGAGTTTCCCGACGCCTCCTGGCCCGCACCCTCCTGGGTACCGCACTGGCCCTGCCGCTGTTCGGCATCTCGGCGGCCCACGCCGCTGGTCCGATCCTCACGGTGGAGCCGGATCAGGCGGCCACCCAGACCGTTAGTGGCACCGTGGTCCCCTATCGTGAAGTCACCCTGACCGCGCAATCCGCGGGGCGCGTGGTGGATGTGGCGGGCGCCGAGGGCGACCGCTTCGAACAGGGGGCGGTGCTGGTGGCCATCAGCGACGACCGGCTGCGCGCCCAGCGCCAGGCGGCCGAGGCCGAGATGCGCACCGCCGAGGCCGCGATCCGCGAGGCCCAGATGCAGTACGGCCGCGAGATGGTCTCGCCGCAGTCGCGCAGCATTGGCCAGATGCCGGGCATGGGCGTGCCGTCGATGTTCGACCAGATGTTCACCCAGCCGATGGGCCAGGTCATGGGCATGGGCGATCCCGCGCTGGATCGCCGTACGGATCTCTATTCCCGCTACATCGGCGTGGATCAGGCGCAGGCGCGCTGGGAGCAGGCCCGGGCCCGGGTCACCGAACTGGACGCGGCCATCCGCGACACCCGGTCCGAGGCGCCCTTCGATGGCCTGGTGATGCACAAGCACGTGGAAGAGGGCGATACCGTCCAGCCCGGTCAGCCGCTGGTGAGCTTCGGCCACGTCGAATTCCTGCGCGTCGAGGCGCAGGTGCCGGTGCGGCTGGTGAGCAGCCTGCAGGAAGACGACTACGTACAGGTGCGGCTGGATACCGGTGACGAAGTGGAGGCCCGGGTCGCCCGGATCTTCCCCCTGGCCGACCCGCAGCGCCACACCGTCACGGTCAAGTTCGACCTGCCGCAGGGCGTGCGCGGTGGCCCGGGCATGCATGCGGCGGTGCATCTGCCGCAGGGCGAGCTTTCCGGTAACCGGGTCGTGATTCCGCGTTCGGCATTGATCCCGGGCGGTGCCTTGCCGCGCGTGGCCGTGCTTGATGGCGAGGGCCACGTCCGCGTGCGCATGGTGCGCCTGGGTGGCGGACGCGGCGACCAGGTGGTGGTGACCTCCGGGCTGGAGCCGGGCATGCAGATCCTGGCCCGACCGGGCGCGGGTGTGCGTTCCGGCCAGCCCGTGGGCCGCGGTTCCCCGGATTCGGGCGTCGGACGCCGCGACGGTGTCACGGACCCCTGGAGCCGTATGTAGGGATCCATACCCGGCTGCAGGCCGGGACTATCAGCGCCGGTTGCTGCCCCCTGGCAGGTGCACCGGTGGCGACGCGCCGGCCGAACCGGTGCTCGGGACGCCAGACTGACAACAGGACTGTTCAAGCTCGATGGCCGAAGACGACAAACAATCCGAGACCGGTTTCCGGCAGAAACACGGTGACCCCGGCATTGCCGGGCGCATGGCGGCGGCCTTTATTCATTCGCCGCTGTCGTCGCTGCTGCTGATTGCCAGTATCGCGATCGGCATTCTCGGCCTGATGGTCACCCCGCGCCAGGAGGACCCGCAGATCTCCGTGCCGATGGTGGACATCATGGTGTCCTACCCCGGCGTGCCCTCCGAGCAGGTGGCGAGCCTCGCGGCACGGCCGCTGGAGCGGCTGATGAGCGAGTTGTCCGGGGTGGACAACGTCTACTCCGCGTCGCATCGAGGCGAGGCGATGGTGACCGTGCAGTTCGACGTTGGCGAGGACATGGAGTCGTCCATCGTCAAGGTGCACGACAAGCTGATCGCCAATCGCGACCTGATGCCGCCCGGCGTCAGCGAGCCCATGGTCAAGGTCAAGGGCGCGGACGACGTGCCGGTGCTCAACCTGACCTTCTGGTCGCATGAGGTGGACGACGCCCTGTTGCGCCAGATCGCACTGGATGCACAGCAGCAGCTGAACGAGGTCCCCGACACCAACCAGAGCTTCGTGGTCAGTGGACGCGAGGAGCGCCTGCGCATCGAGGTGTTGCCGGAACGCCTCGCGGGCTACGACATCAGCCTGGATCAGATCGCCCAGGCCGTGCAGTCCGCGAATGTCGAGGGCGCGGCAGGACGCATCGAGAGCGGGGGGCTGAGTACTGCGGTGTACACCGGGCGTTTCTTCACCGGCGCCGCCGATCTTGAGCAACTCCTGGTTGCGGTCAGCGACGGCCAGCCGGTCTATCTGCGCGATGTGGCCGAGGTGACGTACGGCCCGGGCGAGCTGGAGCGGTTCGTGCGCCACTACTCCGGTCCGGCAGCACCCCAACCGGATGCGGCACCGGAAGGCGCCGCGGCGGTCACGCTGGCCATTGCCAAGAAGCCCGGCAGCAACGGGGTGACCGTCGCCAACGACGTGCTCGAGCGCCTGGAGCGTCTGAAGGGCAGCGTGATCCCGGACAATGTCGAGGTGGCGGTTTCGCGCAACTACGGCAAGTCTGCCAACGAGAAGGTCAACGAGCTGCTCTTCAAGCTGTTCATCGCCACCTTCGCAGTGACCATCCTGGTGGGCCTGTTCCTGGGGGTTCGTGCCGCGGTCGTGGTGCTGATCGTGATCCCGGTGGTGATCCTGTTCACTGTGTTCAGCGCGTGGCTGCTGGGCTACACCATCGATCGCGTCAGCCTGTTTGCGCTGATCTTCTCCATCGGCATCCTGGTCGATGACGCCATCGTGGTGGTGGAAAACATCTACCGACGCTGGCTGATGAAGCGCGGCATCGATACCGAGACCACGGTGGATGCGGTGCGCGAGGTCGGCAACCCGACCATCCTGGCCACCTTCACGGTCATCGCGGCCCTGCTGCCGATGGGTTTCGTCTCCGGGATGATGGGCCCGTACATGCAGCCGATCCCGGTGCTGGGGTCCGTGGCCATGCTGTTCTCGTTGGTGGCGGCGTTTGTATTCACCCCGTGGCTCACCCAGCGCCTGCGCCCGAGCATGGCGTATCTGGAAAAGGCCACCGACAAGGAACATCGCCAGGCGGAAAAGCTGGGGCGGTTCTACCGTACGGTAATCCCGGGGCTGGCCGACAACCGGGTGCGCGGCTACGCCTTTCTGATCGCGGTCATCGTGATCTTCTTCCTGATGGTCAGCCTGTTCATGACCACGGACGTCCGCGTGAAGATGCTGCCCCTGGATAACAAGCCCGAGTTCCAGGTGATGGTGAACTTCCCCGAGGGCACGGCCCTGACCGAGACCGCGACGCTGAGCCACGACATGGCCAGCGCCCTGCGCGAGATGGACGAGGTGGTGGCTCTGCAGTCCTACGTCGGGACCGCGTCGCCGTTCAATTTCAACGGCCTGGTGCGGCACTACTACCTGCGCAACGAACCCTGGCAGGGGGACATCCAGGTACAGCTGGTGGACAAGGGCGACCGCAGCCGGACCTCGCACGATATTGCCACCGAGGCGCGCGAACGCCTGACCCCGCTGGCCGAGGCGGCCGGCGCGCGCATCCAGGTGGTCGAGATGCCGCCGGGTCCGCCGGTGCTGCAGTCGATTGTCGCCGAGATCTACGGCCCTGATGCTGCCACCCGCCGCGTTGTAGCCCGCGATCTCGAGGGCATGTTCGCCGGTGCCGAGCACGTGGCCGATGTGGACAGCTTCCTGCAGGCGCCACACAACGTCTGGCACTTCGATGTGGATCGCGACAAGGCGCTGCGCCGCGGTGTGACCGTGGACACCATCAATCGAACCCTGGAGACCGCGATCGGCGGGCAGATCCTGGGCGATGTAAAGGCGCAGTCGCTGGTCGAGCCGCATTTGATCGAGATGCGTCTGCCGATGGCAACGCGCAATGACATCCGGCAGCTGGAGATGCTGCCGATCTCCACCCGGCAGGGCGGGTCGATCCCGCTGGCCGAGCTGGGCGAATTCGTCCAGCGCCCGCAGGACGAGCCGATTTACCACAAGAACCTGCGTCCGGTGGAGTACGTGACCGGCGAGGTGGTCGGGCGTCTGGCCGCGCCGGTGTACGGCATGCTGGAGGTCCAGGAACAGCTGGAGGACTACCGTCTTCCGGATGGCAGCCAGGTGCAGCCGCACTGGCTGGGGCCGCCGCCCAATGATGGGTCGACCGCCTTCGAATGGGCCGGCGAGTGGACGGTGACGTACGTGACCTTCCGCGACATGGGGATCGCCTTCGCGATCGCGCTGATCCTGATCTACATGCTGGTGGTCTGGGAGTTCGGCAACTTCGTGTTGCCGGGCATCATCATGGCCCCGATCCCGCTGACCCTGATCGGCATTATTCCCGGCCACTGGCTGATGAACGCCGAATTCACCGCGACCTCGATGATCGGCTTCATCGCGCTCGCGGGGATTATTGTCCGCAACTCGATCCTGCTGGTGGACTTCGGTCGCCAGGCGGTGGACGAGGGCCACGACGTGCGCGACGCGATGATCCTGGCCTGCCAGGCGCGTACCCGTCCGATCATCATCACCGCGCTGGCCCTGCTGGCCGGCTCCAGCGTGATCCTGTTCGATCCGATCTTCCAGGGCATGGCGATCTCGCTGATGTTCGGCACGGTGGTGGCCACCCTGCTGACCCTGGTGGTGATCCCGCTGGGCTGTATCTCCGGCCGCCGTGCCTTCTGCCCGACCAGCCTGGACGAGGACGGTGCGGCCACGGCGGGCTGTGGCAATGGCAATGGCCATGCTGTGCATGCCGGTGTGACGGCCAGCCCGACCCAGGGTGCGTCTCCGGGGGCATCCGGCGAGGGGAATGACCTGTTCGGCCCGCGCGAGGGCGGGCCGGTCACCCAGGTCGTGCAATACGCGGGGCTTTATCTCAAGTGCCTGGTCGTGGCTTTCATCGAGGGCCTGCGCGACCTGGCGCTCGCCCTGGGGCGCCTGATTCGGTCTTTCATTGAACGCCGCCGCAATGGCGATGGCGGCCCCCCGCCGCCCAGCGGCGGATCGGGCGGTCCCTCCGCCGGGCCTGGCGGGCCGACGGGCGGTGCCCCGGGGAGCGGTGGCGCGTCGGGCACGGGTTCCGGCGGGGCTGCGGCGACTCCGCAGTCCCGTTCGGAAAACCCGTCGGCGGACTCGAAGCCGTCGGGCCCTGTTGCGCAGGCACCTGAGGCGACCGGCACCCCAGAGCGAGCGGCTTCCACCCCCGCCACCGGGAATGCCGGAGCCCAGGACGCCGGTGCCGTGCCGTCCAGCCGCGCTCAGGCTGAGAAGCCCGACGCGGGGACTGCGAAACAGGCGGCCACCTCCAGGACCACGTCCCGCGCCGGGGCAGGCAAGACGACCGCATCGACTACCCCGGTCGGGTCGCGTGCCGGGAAAGCCGGCTCCACGCGGGGTGCTGGCGATACCGCGGGGACCAAGGCTACGAAGAAGTCGCCAGCGGGCACCTCGGTAAGCGCGAAGGACAAGTCCACCGCAGCCGCGAGAAAGACCCCCGGCGACACGTCCGTGTCCGGTGACGCCACGCAAGGACGCGCAAGCAGCACCAGCAAGGGCACCGGAACCCGGAAAACGGGCAGCGCGAGCGCGAACAAGCGCGCGTCGACGGCATCCAACAAGAAGGCCGGCGGGACAAGCAAGACCGGCACCACGAGCAGCAAGACCGGCCGCAAGGACAGCGGCAGCACCCCCAAGGGGAGCGGCAAGTCGGGTACACCCGGCAAGGGCCGCACCCGACGTGGGATTCGACTCAAGTGAACATGCAAGCAAGACCTCGAGGAGGTTCGCAATGAAGAAGCGTTTCAATTCCCGAATGATTGGTACCACGCTGGCCAGTGCCGCCGTGGCATCCGTGCTGGCCCTGGGCGTCGCCCAGGCCCAGGAACAGGGCCAGGGTCAGGGCTACGGCCAGGGTCCGGCGATGGGCCAGCAGGGCCCGGTGCCCGGCCCCTACGGGCATGCCCCGTACGGCTCCGGCATGGGCGCACACCCCGGTGGCGGGATGATGCAGCAGCGTGAAGGCTCCGGTGACTTCAGCTTCGGCATGTCCGGGCGCAGTCAGGGTCATGGCTACGGGCGCGGTCACGGTGATGGGTACGGCCAGGGCTATGGTCGCGGCCATCAGGGCTATGGTCCGGGATACGGCCCGGGGTATGGCCCCGGTTACGGCCCCGGTCCGCAGCAGGGCGGCTTCGGCCATCCGGGCATGATGCAGCCGGGCTATGGCATGCAGCAGCGTCAGGGCTACGGCCAGATGCAGCAGTTCGATCCGGACAACCTGCCGGAAGACATGCCAGAAGAGATGCGTGAGCGCATCCAGGCCCAGCACGCCGAGCGCCAGGAGCGCATGGAAGAGATGGAAGCCATGCGCGAAGCGCGTCAAAAGGCGATGGAAGCCGGACGTGCGGCGTACGAGGAAGAGATGGAGCGCCAGCGTGAGCGCCGCATGGAGATGATGCAGGAGCGTCGTGAATCCATGCAGGAAGAAGGCGAGTACTGATCTTCGGATCGGGGATCGCATGCCGACGGGCGCTGGTGCCCGTCGGAGTGGAAGCCAGACGGAGGCAGTTCGCCATGCAGGGCAGGCAGTCCGGTCAACCGAAACGCAGGCGGGTCAGAAACGCCCCGATACTCGGGGTATTGCTGGCCACGGGGTTTCTGTTGCCGGCCGCCGACCTGGCGGCGAGTGATCGCCACAACCCCTGGGCCTCCGGTACGCCGGAGGTGCAGCGGTCGGCCCCGGAACGCCCGCGCGGGCGTTTTCCGGACCGCGATTACGACCCGTCACGGCGGGGCGAATCGCGGGATGCGCCAGGCCCGCCGCAGCACGCTCCGGCGTACCGCGGCTACGGGCCGCAACACCCGTACGGCACACCGGGTGCTCCGTCGTTCCACCCCCCTGGCGGGATGCCGGGGGGCTATCCATACGGGTATCCGGGGCAGTCCGGTTACCCGGGCATGGGCGGGCCGTCTTCGGTCTTCCCCTGGGGGATGGGCGGTTTCCCGTTCCCCTGACCAGTAAGGCGTGCATTCGGGAAGCCCTCCCCGCGTACACGCATTCAAATTGAGGGCATGACTCCTTCAGGAGGTAGCACCATGAACAAGTTGGTCAAAGCAGCAGTTCTCGCCGTTTCCCTGGGTGGCCTGGCCGCCCCGATGATGGCCTCCGCCCAGTGGGGCGGCCCCGGCTACGGGTATGGCCCCGGCGCCTATGGCCCGGGCTACGGCTATGGCCCGAGCATGCCGTTCTTCGGTGGCCCCGGTTACGGCTCCGGTCGTAATTACGGCATGGGCGACATGATGGGTGACATGATGGGTGACGGTAACTTTGACTTCTCCGCCAGCGGTCGTGGCCGCGGCCACGGCTACGGTCATGGCTATGGGGATGGCTACGGCCGGGGTTATGGTCAGGGTTATGGCCATCCGGGTTATGGCTACGGCCCGGGCTACGGCTACGGTCCGGGCTACGGCCCGCGGGGCTATGGCCCGCAGGGTCAGATGCCGCAGCAGCAGGGCCAGGGCAACTAAGCCCGTCGCTGTTCGGGCCTGCCCGGTGTCGGGCAGGCCCCTTTTTTTCGGAGCCGTGCGGATTGGTGGGTTGCGCGTAGCCGCCAATCCGCAATGCTCGAAGGAGACGCCATGCAGACCGTCGTCGCCAATCTGAAAGGTGGTACCGGCAAGAGTACCGTGGCCTTTAACCTGGCCCTGTGGTTGCTGGAGGGGCGTCGTCGCGCCCTGACCGTGGATCTGGATCCGCAGCGAACCCTCAGCGATGTGCTGGAGGTGCGCCACGAGGAAGGCTACGAACCCGCGCTGGACGGGGTCAGTGATCTCGATGCGGTCCGCTCCCGCGCGGGCGATTACGACGAGGTGCTGATCGATGTCGGTGCGTCGGACATGGCCTCCCTGATGACAGCGGTGGAGGGTGCCGACCGTGTGCTGATCCCGGTGCCGCCCAGCCAGGCGGACGTCTGGTCGACTTATCGCTTCGTTCAGCGCATTCAGGAGCAACGGGGGTCGCGTGATCGTCCCGAGATCCTGGCATTCATCAATCGTGCCGATACGCACCAGGCCGTGCGCGAGACCGACGAGACGCACGAGGCGCTGCAGCAGATCGAGGGGGTCCGCTTGCTGAAGCCGCGGCTGAAGCAGCGCATGGCCTTTCGCCGTTCCTTCAGCGAAGGGCTCTCGGTGCGCGAACTGGAGCCCCGCGGCAAGGCCGCCGCCGAGCTGGATGCCCTGGCTGTAGCCCTGTTCGGGCGCAACCGCCGCAAGAAACAATAATGTGTCGCGTCCGGTGATCACCGGACGGCGGGCACCGAGCAGGAGAGCTTCATGCGCTTCATACGCAATGCGTTGGTCGTGATCGGATTGCTGGCACTGATTGGGGTGGGGTATGCCATTTTTGCTTTCGAGCCCTACCTCGGTCAGGTCCGCTCGCTGGATTCTCAAGCGCCCAAGGTCTATTCGCAGATGGCCCGCACGGTGCTGGAGACCGGCGACGCCGCGGAGGCCATGGTCTACAAGCGCAAGGTGGACGCGGGCCTGGCGGTCGACGAGGTCGAGGATATTCTGCGGCTGGTGGCCAACGAGCTGAATCTCCGCAACGTCGGCGAATTGCCGATGGGGGAGGAGGTACGCAGCGTTACCGGGGAGGACTTTCCGTTCCTGAAGATCTATATGTTCTGTGATGTGGCGATTGCCGCGCAGATGGTTCGCCACAGCCCGGCGATGGCTGCGTATCTGCCGTGCCGGATCGTGCTGCAGGAAGATGCCGAGGGCAATCTGTGGCTGATGACGCTGGATCTGGAGCCGATGATCCACGGAGGGCGGCCGCTGCCCGAGGATCTGCGCGAGCAGGCCATTTTTGTGAAGGAATCACTGGAGGAAATCATTGACCGCGCCGCCGTCGGCGCCTTCTGACGGGGGTATCGAACCCGTTTCCATGCATCGACCAAGGGCGTTCAATGAGCGACGAGAGCAACAGTGATTTCAACAGGGTCCGCGACGAGGCGGACAAGGCGGATGCCCGCTCCCGGCGTGTGGAGCTGATTGTGTACGCCGCCTTGCTGGCCTTCGTGGTCCTGGCCATCTACGGGTTCTGGCTGATCACCAGCCTGACGCGGGATGTCAGCCAGCTGACCCAGGAGATCGCCCAGATGACCCAGGTGGTCGATCGCGACATGTCCACCATCGCCGGGCACATGGCCTCGATGGACCACCAGATGACGGACATCAACAACACCATGCGGGTAATGAACGAGGAAGTGGCGGTGATCGCGGGCAATACGCGCTCGATGGATGCCAATATCGGCTCGATGACGCGCGATACCAGCGTGATGGCGGGCGCGATCACGGGCATGCAACAGGACATGTGGAGTCTGAATCGCAATGTGGGGGCGCCCATGGGTATGATGAACATGTTCAACCCATTCACCGATCAGAGCGGTCCGGTCCGGGGTTCGCCGGGGCCGTATTACCCGCGCTGATCATGCGTTTCGACTGACGGAGTCCGCATGTTCAATCGTCCTGGCCCTCGGGTACGCAAGCAGCTCAAGCTGCTCAGCGACCGCCTTGCCGAAGAGAATCCGGTCCTGAAGGGGGTGGTCGACCCCTTCCGTGATCTGGACCGGGTCGGCTATGCGGCCGGTCTGCTGGATCCCACCGAAGACTCCTACGCCTTCACCATCTCCTGGTGGCCGATGATCGCCATGCTGGGGACGTTCTCGGCCGGCAAGTCCACCTTCATCAACGAATACGTGGGCACCACCGTGCAGCGCAGCGGTTCGCAGGCGGTAGACGACAAGTTCACCGTGATCAGCTACGGCGGAAGCGAGCACGTGCAGGAGCTGCCGGGGCTCGCGCTGGACGGCGATCCGCGTTTCCCGTTCTATCGCGTATCCGACGAGATCGAGCGCATCACCGACGGTGGCGGGCGTACGGTGGATCATTTCCTCGCGATGAAGACCGCGCGCGCGGAGCATCTGCGCGGGCGCATCATCATCGACTCTCCCGGGTTCGATGCCGACGAGCAGCGCGCGACAATCCTGCAGCTGACCGACCACATCATCGATCTGTCCGACCTGGTACTGGTGTTCTTCGATGCCCGCCACCCGGAACCGGGCGCGATGCGCGACACCCTGGAGCACCTGGTCAATCGCGTCGCCGAACGCAATGATTTCACCAAACTGGTGTTTATCCTTAACCAGATCGACACCACCTGGCGCGAGGACAACCTGGAAGAGGTTGTTTCCGCCTGGCAGCGCGCCGTGGTGCGTCAGGGCAATGCCACCGGGCGCTTCTATTGCCTGTACAACGAGAGTGCGGCGGTCGAGATCGGCGATCCTCAGGTGCGCGAGCGCTACGAGGAAAAATCCCGGCGCGACCGTCAGGAGATCCACGCCAAGATCCAGGAGATCAGTTCCTCGCGTTCCTACCGGATCCTTGGCTCGCTGCAGGCGATCGCCGAATCCATCGAGATGGACGTCATGCCGGCGCTGCAACGTGCGCTCGCACGCTGGCGCCGCCGTGTCATGCAGTTCGACGCCGGGATGTTCGCGGTGGTCGCGGTGATCCTGGGCCTGATTGGCTACCAGTGGACTGGTGGTGTGGCCCCGTGGACCGATGGCAGCGTCTGGCAGTCCATGGGCGAGCGCCCGTTGCTGACGGTCTTTGGCATCGTGGTGCTGGCGATCGTGCTCGGCGGGATTCACTTCTTCAATCGCCGCTGGCTGGCGCGCCGCATCGCGCGGACGCTGCCGACCGAGACCCCCGCCGGTAACTGGCGCGCGGCCTTCGAGAAGAACACGCGTCCCTGGCGCCCGATGATGGGACGAGCACCGCTGGGTCTGGGACGGCGGATGATCGGCCGCCTGCATCAGCTGCGCGACCGCGCCGAGGCCTACATCCAGCGCCTGAACAACCAGTTTGTGGATGCCAGCCCGGTCTCGCGCCAGGGCGGGCGGGCCTCGGCCAGCGATGTCTACAACCCGAAGGAGCCGGAAGCCCCGGTCCCTGACCCGACGCCGGGCACGGATGCGCCCCGCGATTACGCCGAGCCGGAGGCGCCGGAGAGGCGCTAGGGGTAGGGGCAGGCATGATGCCTCCTCCTGCGCCGGCTCGCAGCAAGCAGCACGACCAGCGGGTGCGATTACCGGCCGCTAATGTTGTGCAGGAGGAGAACGATGACCATACTGGCGTGGCTTATGTTCGCGCTGGCCATGATCCTGGTGCCCATCTCGGTATGGGCCAGCATGGCAGCGCTGGGGGTTTGTGCCGGGTGTGCACTGATCCGAGACTGGCGCAGGGGGCGTCAGGCGTCGGAGCAGTAGGCTCTCCCGCCCCGACACCCACGGGCTTTAACCAACTGGGGACGGATCGTGCGCAGGGGGCTGTGGCGGATCCGATTCCTGTTACCACTGGAGGAGAAAGTAGAAATGAGTGATCAAAAGAAGATGGCCATCATTGCCACGAAGGGTAGCCTGGACTGGGGGTATCCGCCCTTCATCCTCGCCTCCACGGCGGCCGCTCTGGGCTACGACTGCGAGGTGTTCTTTACCTTCTACGGCCTGCAGCTGCTGCGCAAGAAACTGGATCTGCAGGTGACCTCGCTGGGCAATCCGGGCATGCCGATGCCGATGCCGATGCCGGTGCTTCTGCAGGCCCTGCCGGGCATGCAGAAGATGATGACCGTGATGATGAAGAAAAAGATGGCGGCGAAGGGCGTCTCTGATCTGGGCGACCTGCGCGAGCTGTGCCTGGAGGCCGAGGTACGCATGATTGCCTGCCAGATGACGGTGGACCTGTTCGACATGGACACCAGCGAATTCATCGACGGCGTGGAATACGCCGGGGCCGCCGCGTTCTTCGAGTTCGCCGGCGAGTCCGATATCTGCCTGTTCATCTGAGCCGGCAGCGCGCCTGGCGCGCCCCTCAAGGCCCCGCGGCATTGCGCTGCGGGGCCTTTTTCGTTTTTGGGGTGCCTTCGTGCGCTTCGTGGCGACCGACAGAAAAAGATCAGTCGTGGCCGGCGTACATGGCCTCGATGGCTTTGGCGTAGTGCTTGGTAATGACCGGGCGCTTGAGCTTCATGGTCGGGGTCAGCATGCCGTTGTCCACTGACCAGGGTTCGTGCACCACGTGGACGTGGCGGATCCTGGCGTAGCCGGGAAAGTCGCGTAGCTGGTACTGCATGCGCTGGAGCAGGGCGCGCTCGGTAGCACGCGACAGGCGTCCGGCGGCACTGGGGTCGAGGTCGTGGTCCTCGGCGAAGGTCGCCCAGGCCTCGGGTTCGGGGACCACCAGGGCGCTCAGGAAGGAGTGGCCGTCGCCGACCACCATGACCTGATCGAACAGGGCATCCAGGGCGATGGCCATCTCCATGTCCGCCGGTGGGACCTTCTCGCCATTGGTCAGTACGAGGATGTCCTTCAGGCGTCCGGTGATGAAGATGCGGCCATCGTCGTCGATTCGTGCCTGATCCCCGCTGTGCAGCCAGTGATCCTGGTCGATCGTGGAGGCGGTGGCCTCTTCGTTCTTCCAGTAGCCAAGCATGACGCTGCTGGAACGGGTAAGCAGCTCGTCCATTTCGCCGATCTTTACTTCGACCCCCGGAAGGGGCTTGCCGATGGAGGCGGGCAGGTTGTCGTCCGGGGTGTTGACGCTGACCACCGGGCTGGATTCGGTCATGCCGTAGCCATGCAGTACCGGGAGGCCGAGGCCGATGAAGAAGCGGGCAATCGGTGGCGGCAGCGGCGCGCCGCCGCATACGGCGAAGCGCAGCTTGCCGCCCAGGCGATTCAGCACCTTTTGTGCCACGATTCGCTCCAGCAGGGGCCACAGCAACAAGCCCGGGGACCAGGATGCACGGCCCTGCCGGTATTCGAAGCGGCGCCAGCCAATGGCCACCGTGGCCTTGAACAGGCCACGGCCGATCGCGGATTTCTCCTTCAGGCCGGCCTGGATGCGGCCATGCACACGTTCGTAGATGCGCGGGACCGAGATCAGCACAGTGGGCTGCACGGACATCAGATCCTCGCCCAGACCCTGGATAGAGCGCGCGAAGGCGACCTCGGCGCCGATCAGCATGGGCATGTAATAGCCGCCGGTGCGTTCCAGCATGTGGGACAAGGGCAGGAAGGAGAGGAAGCGGTCGGTATCCGACAGCGGTCCGGCGGTGGAAGAGGCCTGGGCGTTGTCGAGAATATTGCGATGCGACAGCATCACGCCTTTGGGTCGCCCCGTGGTGCCGGAGGTGAACACGATGGTCGCCAGGCCCAGGGGGTCCAGGTCCGGGCGATGCACGTGGTCGGGGTCGCCGCGCTCCAGCCAGCGGTCGAGGTCCATCACCCGCGAGTCATCGGGCTCGCCTTCGGTGTGGCCCAGGCAGACGATGCGCTTGAGCGAGGGCATGTTTTCGAAGTGTTCGGACAGGCGGCGGTTGTGCATGCTCTCGCCCAGCAAGAGCAGGCGGGCCTGAGTCTGGCCAATGATGTAGGCGACGTTGTCGGGGCGGTCGTCGGTGTACAGCGGCACGGTAATCAGCCCCAGTTCGCTGGCGGCCTGGTCGAGGGCGACCCACTCGCGCGAGTTGCCGAGCATCAGCGCAACGCGTTCCCCGGGCTTGAAACCTTCGCGCGCCAGCGCAGCCTGCCAGCGATCCACCATCGCGGCCATTTCGCCCCAGGTGGTCTGCTTCCAGGTCTGGTCGTCGGCGCTGAAGTGGCGATAGGCCGGGGCATCCCGACTCATGGAGACCCGGGTGCGGAACAGCGCCGGCAGGGTGGGGGCCTGTTCCGGGGTGATGGTGGTCGACGACATGAGGGCCTCGCGCGCTAGGGTCCGATGACCCGGACGTTAGAGGAGGCGTCCATCCGGGGCAAGCGGGGCCCCGTGGACAACCTGTCGAGGGATCAAACCTAGCGAATCCCCAGCGGGTGGGCAACGGGCTGGTAGGCGATGGCGCCGAGGACCAGGCTGAGACCGATCAGGGCGATCACGCCGCCCCCGGCGAGGCCCAGGGACGGCCCAATGTAGGTGAGCCGGCCCATGCGCGTCGGGCCCAGCCAGCGACGGGTCCAGTCACGCGCGGAGACGGCGAGGGTCGCCAGCACCGAGACCGTCGCCGCCGTGCCCAGTGACATCGCCAGCACGGCGGCCACGCCAGCCCAGGCCAGGCCCAGGGCGGTGGAGACCGCCATGATCAGCACCGCGCCGGAACAGGGGCGAATGCCGACGGCCAGCACTGTGCCCCACCAGGTACCACGCTGGTTGGGATCCACGTGGTGCGGGGTGCCGCAGCCGCAGTGCGCGTCGTGTTCGTGCGCATGATCGTGATCGTGGGCTTGAGCGCGGTGGGCGCGATGCAGCCGCCAGGCATGGCGCAGGGCACGAACCATCAGCCACAGCCCGAGCAGCGCGACAAGGGCGAAGCTGGCGATTTCCAGGGTGCGTACCTGACCCAGGGTGTCGCGGGCCAGCCAACCGAACAGGCCGATCAACACACCGACCAGGGCGATGGCGGTGACGCCCTGCGCCAGCGCGGAGGCGGTGGATAGCAAGATGCCGCGCCGCAGGTTCTGCGGCTGGGTCAGCAGGTAGGCGCTGATCACCGCCTTGCCGTGGCCGGGGCCGGCGGCGTGGAAGATCCCGTAGAGCAGGCTGACCAGGATGAGCGCCCCGGCGGTTTGTGTGGTCGGACCGTCGCGCAGGGCGTGCAGGCCCTCGGTCAGGCTGCGGTGCAACTGCCGCTGGGTCTGCAGCATCCAGCCGGTCAGGCGTTCCAGGTGGCTCGGGGGCTCAACCAGTGGGGTTGGCGCCTGATTGCCGCTGGGCGCCCCGGTGGGGGCGCCCAGCGGGTGGCCGGTCTCGGCCTGCACGAGTCCGGAGCCGCCAAACAGCAGGGCCAGCAACAGAAGTAGCAGGTTGAGGGAAGGGCCTCGGAACAGGTCTTGGTCGGTGCGCATGGCGTTACTGTATAACACTCAGTCTGCGGTGTGGTGTGCGTGGCGTCCGATCGCGCGGCAGCACCGGGCTCAGTCGCATTCCAGCGTGGCGGTTTCCGCGAAGTGACGGCCCAGGTCGTTGACCGGGCTGCGGTCCGAACGTTCCAGGGTGGCGGCGTAGCGGATCAGCTGCGGGTCCGGTCGGGGCTCGGTGACGGCGACCTCGCAACCGGGTCGATTCTCCACGAAGACGATGTCGTCCGGATCGTGCCGGATCTCGATCCAGTATTCCGGATCGAAGACGCGGTAGGTGAAGGCGTCACCGGCGGTGATGTCGTGTTCGTCCAGCGGCAGCTCGAAACGCAGGTGCAGGCGCCGGTCCTCCAGGGTCAGGCGCGCGTTGCGGGCCTGCGGCACGTCCAGGCGCTCGTCGCCCAGGTTCAGTTCGGTGAAGTAGTCATAGGCAGCCAGGTTTCCGAGCATGCGTTCGGCGGCGTGTTCCAGCGCCGCATCGATGCCGGTGGCACCGTCGAGGTCCCGGGTCAGGTCTTCCAGCAGCATGTGGCTGTAGGTCGGGTCGATGCGCCAGGATTGCTCCATGCTCGCCAGGTTGCCGGCATCGTCGAAGACCAGCCCCATGCGCAGGTCGATCCACGCATGCGGGTGGGCGAGCGCGCCGGCCGGCAGGAGCAGACCCAGAACCAGCGTCAATCGCATGAGCCAGGGGCGCAGATGCATCGGCTTCAGGTGGCGCGCTGCCAGCGCGTGCCATCCGGCGTGTCTTCCAGCTCGATGCCGCGCGCGACGAGTTCGTCGCGGATGGCATCCGCCTTGGCGAAGTCGCGGCCCTGGCGCGCGGCCTTGCGTGCGGCGATGCGCTCCTCCACCCAGGCGGCCAGGTCATCGTCCCCGGCGTCGCCCTGAAACCACGTGGCTGGGTCCTGTTGCAGCAGACCCAGCAGGGCGGCGCCCGCCAGCAGTTCACCCTTGCGGCGGGCCCGTTCGGCATCGTCGGATGCTGTTGCCAGGGCGTCGGTCATGCGGTGCAGCGCGGTGATCGCGGCGGGGGTGTTCAGGTCATCCAGCAGCGCCGTGAACACTGCCGTGTTGGAGGCAGCAATGTCGTCGGCCTCGATGTCGGCCACATCGCGCAGTACGCGGTACAGGCCATTCAGGCTGTTGCGCGACTGGGTCAGGGTCTCTTCCGAGAAGTTCAGCGGGGCGCGGTAGTGGCGCGACAGCAGCGCCAGGCGCAGGACCTCGCCGGGGTAGTGCTGCAGCAGGTCGTGCAGCAGCTGAAAATTGCCCAGTGACTTGGACATCTTCTCGCCGTCGATGGTCAGGTGTCCGTTGTGCACCCAGTAACGGGCGTAGTGGGTGCCGTGTTCGTGGCAGCCCTCGGCCGCGCAGCCCTGGGCGATCTCGTTTTCGTGGTGCGGGAAGACCAGGTCGTGGCCGCCGCCGTGGATGTCGATCATCGGGCCCAGGTGGCTGCGGATCATTGCCGTGCATTCCAGGTGCCAGCCGGGGCGGCCCGTGCCCCAGGGGCTCTCCCAGCCGGGCTCGCCCGCCGCGGCCGGCTTCCACAGCACGAAGTCGCCGGGGTGGCGCTTGTAGTCGGCGACCTCGACCCGGGCGCCGGCCTGCATGTCCGCCAGCGAGCGCCCGGACAGGGCGCCGTAGTCCGGGTAGGAGGTCACGTCGAACAGCACGTGGTCGTCGGCCACGTAGGCATGGCCGCGTTCGATCAGGCGTTCGATCAGCTCGATCATCGGCTGGATGTGTTCGGTCGCGCGCGGCTCGAGGGTCGGCTTGAGCGTGCCGAGTTCGGCGATGTCCTCGTGGAAGGCCCGGGTGAAGCGTTCGGTCAGCGCGGCGATGGGCTCGCCGTTGTCGGCGGCGGCCTTGTTGATCTTGTCGTCGACGTCGGTGATGTTGCGGGCGTAGACCACGTGATCCGGGCCGTAGAGCTCGCGCAACACGCGGAACAGCACGTCGAACACGACCACCGGCCGGCCATTGCCGATGTGCACGCGGTTGTACACGGTGGGGCCGCAGACGTAGAGCGTCACCCGCTCCGGGTCCTGGGGCACGAACGGCTCGTCGCGCCCGCCCAGGGTGTTGTGCAGGGTGAGGGTCCGGGCCGCGCTCATTGCCCGGTGTCCTTGCCGTACAGCGTCTCGGGGGCGATCTCGGGATCGCTGGTCACCACGACGGTGTCCTGTCCGACCTGCAGGTAGAAGCAGCTGCGCCGCCCGGTATGGCAGGCCGGGCCGGTCTGGTCGACCTTCAGCAGCAGGGTGTCGCCGTCGCAGTCCAGGTGCAGCGAATGCAGCTGCTGCACCTGCCCGGACTGCTCGCCCTTGCGCCACAACGCCTGGCGCGAGCGCGAGTAGTAGCAGACGCGTCCGGTCGCCAGGGTCTCGTCCAGGGCCTCGCGGTTCATCCACGCCAGCATCAGGACCTCGCCGGTGTCGTGCTGCTGGGCAATGGCGGGGATCAAACCGCCGGCATTGAGCTTCAGGCGATCCAGGACCGCTGGGGTCGGGTGGCGCTCGCCACGGGACTCGCCTTCGAGTTGCTTGAACATCGCTGCGTCCGCTTGCGGGAGCGGCGAAGAATACCATTTTCGAACCGCGCTCCGAAGCCCGCGAACTGGCCCCGCCTGCCCTGGGTTGCGCTTGGGCCACGGGTGGTCGATGCTCGAGACAGGACAGCTGGCGGGCAGGGAATGCCGGCCGCGTCTCCGTGGCGGTCGGAGGAATGGCATGGCGGGAGGCAACAAGGGAAGCTGGAGACCCAGCGCGGGGCGCACCGCGTTACTCGTCGCCGTGCTGTATCTGATCGTCGGGCTGCTCTGGATCGCCCTGTCCGACCGGGCCCTGCTGCTGATGGTCGACGATCTGGAGCTGCTGGGGCAGTTGCAGACCCTCAAGGGCTGGGGCTACGTGGTGGTCACAGCCATCCTCCTGTTCCTGCTGGTGTATTTCCCCCTGAAGGATCGTGACCGCGCCTCGCGCGAGGCGCGCCGGCTCACCGGGATTGTTGAACGTTCCCCAGTGGTTGCCATTGAGTGGGCTACCACCCCCGGCTGGCCGGTCACCTTTGTCTCCCCGAATATCGAGCGCTGGGGCATTGCCCGCGATGCCCTGCTGCGCGGCGAGGTGCACTATGCCGACCTGATTCATCCCGACGATATCGACCGCATCGTGGCCGAGGTCGCCGCGCACATCGAGCGCGGCCCGGACCGTTACACCCAGTTGTATCGTCTGCGGGACGGACCGGGCGGCTGGGTCTGGCTGGAAGACCGGACCTGGCTGACCCGTGACGAGTCCGGGCAGGTCATCCGTATCAATGGTCTGCTGGTGGACGTGACCGAACGCCGGCGCGCCGAGCAGGACCTGCGTGATTCCGAGACCCGCTTCCGCGCGATCTTCGACAACGTGCAGGAGGCGATCCTGCTGCAAGACCTGGATACCGAGGCCCTGATCGGGATTAACGCTGCGGCCGAGAAGATGTACGGCTACAGCCGTGCCGAGCTGCTGGCCTGCAACGTGGACGACCTTAGCGCGGACGAGACCGGATTCGACGTTCAGCGCCAGAAGGCCCTGATGGAGCGCGCCCGGCGTGGCGAACAGTTGGTGTTCGAGTGGCGCGCCCGGCACCGTGACGGCCACGGGTTCTGGGTGGAGGCCAACCTGCAGGTCACCGAGATCGCCGGAGAGAAGCTGCTGCTGGTGACGCTGCGCAATATCGAGGCGCGCAAGCAGGCGGAGGCCGCCCTGGCACGCCAGGTGGATCGCTTGAGCCAGGCCGAGCGCCACGCCGGCCTGGGCAGCTGGGAGTACCTGCTGGAGAGCCGCGAGCTGTGGTGGTCCGATCGGTTGTATGCGCTGCTGGGCTGTGATGCCCACTACGGCAAGCCGACGCTGGAGTCGTTTGCCCGCAATTTCTTCGACCTCGAGTCCGCGGACGGGGCGAGCTTCTCCGCGGCGATGGAGACCCTGATCGCCGGCGGCCGGCCCGGGCCCCAGCGGTTGCTCCTGAAGGCCCGGCCCGAGGCGCGCGAGGAGGCCTGGTTCAGTCTCACCATGGAGGCGCCGATCGAGCGCGCCGACGGCCTGCATTACGTACAGGGCACGGTGCTGGAGGTGACCGAGCTCAAGCGCAACGAACTGGAACTGCGCAATCTGAACGCCACGCTCGAACAGCGGGTGGCGGAACGCACGGCGGCCCTGCAGGCGCTCAACCAGGAACTGGAATCGTTTTCCTATGCCGTCTCCCACGACCTGAAGGCACCCCTGCGCGGAATCGAGGGCTACAGCCAGTTGCTGGAGGCGGACTACGGCGAGCAGCTGGAGGGTGAGGGTCGCGTCTTCCTCAGCAATATCCGCAATGGCGTGGCGCAGATGAACGAACTGATTTCGGATCTTCTGGCCTACTCGCGCATGGAGCGTCGGCCGCTGGAGGAGCGCACCGTCCGCGTGCGCGCGCTGGTGGAGGAGGTGCTGGAGTCGGTGGATCCGGGACTCCGTGAGCGCGCCGAGGTGAGTATCGAGATCGACCCTGATCTCTGCTTTGTAAGCGACCCGGATGGCGTCGCCCTGATCCTGCGCAACCTGCTGGAGAACGCGTTCAAGTTCAGTGCCGAGCGCGAGGCCCCGCAGGTAACGGTGCAGGCCGAATCCCGCAGCGCTACACTCGGGATCACGGTGCGGGATAACGGGATCGGTTTTGACATGGCGTTTCGGGATCGTATCTTCGATATCTTCCAGCGCCTGAACCGAGCCGAGGCTTATCCGGGGACCGGCGTCGGCCTGGCCCTGGTGCGCCGTGCAGTCCACCGGCTGCGCGGCGAGATCCGCGCCGAGGGCACGCCGGGCGAGGGGGCCGCCTTCCACGTGGAGTTCCCGCGATGAGCCACGCCGGACGTCAGCCCTCCATCCTGGTGGTGGAGGACAACCCGGTGGATATCGATCTGATGCAGCGCGCCTTCAAGCGGAGAAACCTCTCCAACCCGCTGGAGACCGCGCGCGATGGGGTGGAGGCGCTGGAGTTTCTCGATCGCTGGGAGCGCGGCGAACTCGCGCCGCCGGCGGTGATCCTGCTGGATATCAAGCTGCCCAAGGTGGACGGACTGGAGGTGCTTCGGCGTATCCGTGCGCACGAACGCTTCCGGCGCATTCCGGTGGTGATGCTGACCTCCTCCAATGAGGACCGTGACATCGCCACTGCCTATGACTGCGGCGCCAACTCCTACATCGTCAAACCAGTGGATTTCGCCCAGTTCGTGCAGGTCGCCGAGCAGGTCGAGCTCTACTGGTGCCTGCTTAACCACCCGCCGGTCTGAAGCCGCGGCCCCCTTGCAACCCGAGACCCCATGCGAATCCTGCTCGTAGAAGATAACTCGGCAGATGCCGATCTGCAGCGCCGCGTCCTGGAACGTCAGGTGCCGGGCGCCGACGTGTCCCCGGCGGGGTCTCTGGCCGAGGCGCGCGCGGCGCTGACCGGGGCGGATGGCTTCGACTGTGTGGTGGTGGATCTGCGCCTGCCGGATGGCAGCGGTCTCGACTTGATCAGCGAGCTGCACGCCGCGGGACGCGGCGAGGCCGTGCTGGTGCTCACCGGGCACGGCGAACAGGAAACCGTGGTGGCGGCGTTTCGCGCGGGTGCCGATGACTATCTGACCAAGGCCGATGGCTACCTGGAGCGCCTTCCGGGGCGGGTGGTGGATGCTTGCGCCCGGCGCGAGCTGCGGGTGATCGAGGCGCGTGAGCCGCTGCGGGTACTGTATGTCGAGCACAGCGAATTCGATGTCGGCCTGACCTGTCGCGAACTGGCGCGCACGGCCCCACATGTGCAGCTGGCGACGATGCACACCGCCGAGGAGGCCCTGGCGGCGCTACCGGAAAGTGCCGCCGGGGAGCTGGGCTTTGACTTGTTGTTGGTGGACTACCGGTTGCCCGGGATCGACGGCCTCGAGCTGGCGCGCCTGGTGCGCGAGGACCGCGGACTGGACCTGCCGACCATCCTGGTGACCGGGCAAGGCACCGAGGACCTCGCCGCGCGTGCCCTGCGTATGGGCGTGGAGGATTACACGGTCAAGCACGAGGGCTATCTGAAGACCCTGCCGATGCTGCTGGACCAGGTGTATGCCCGCGTGCGGCTGCGCCGGGAACGTGCGGCGCTGGCGGCCTCCGAACGGCGCTACCGCGAGGTGATCGAACGCGCCGGCGATATCGTCTTCGAGACCGATGCCGCCGGTTGCTGGCGTTTCCTCAATCCGGCCTGGACGGCCATCACCGGCCATTCGGTGGAATTGTCGATTGGCGAGGAGATGTTGTCGTTCATGCCGCTGGAGGATCGCGGTTTGGCCGCGCGACTGCTGACGCGCGCCGTGGAGGCCGACGACGGCCGGCTGGAGGCCGAGATTCGTCTGCGCGCGGCCGACGGCTCGCTGTGCTGGCTGGAGCTGCGCGGCCAGGTCAATCTGGATGCCGCGGGCCGGGCCACGGGCCTGTCCGGGAGTCTGGTGGACGTGACCCGGCGGGTGCTGGACCAGCGCGTTCAGGAGGTACGCGGGAACGTACTGGCACGCCTGGCCACGGGGGAGCGCGATCCACGCCTGCTGGAGGATGTGGTCAAGGGCCTGGAATCGCTGGCGCCTGACCTGCACGGCTGCATCATGCTGCTGGATGCCGACAGTCAGGAACTCTACGGCGTGGCGGCTCCGCGGCTGCCGGACCCGCTGCGCAGTGCGACCCGCCGGATCCGCGCTGCCCAGGGGGTGGCCTCCTGCGGCGAGGCCGCCTGGAGTGGCGAGCCGATGATCATCGAGGACTGCGGGACGCACCCGAACTGGGCCGGGTTCTGCGATCTCGTGCGTGGGGCGGGCTTTGGCGCTTGCTGGTCGTTCCCCTTCCGGGATGCCGACGGTGGCGTGCTGGGCACCCTGGGTATTTATCTCGGCGCGTCACGCGGACCCTACCCTGGCGAACGGGTGCTGATCGACGAGTTCACCCAGATCGCGGGGCTGGCGGCGCAGAAGCTGCGCGTCTCGCAGGCACTCGGCGAGCGCGAGCGCGCGCTGCGCACTGCCGCCGAGCTGACCGTGGAACTGTTGCGCGAGGACAACCCCGCCAGCGTGATCCACCGGCTGCTGGCCGAACTGGGGCAGGAGGCTGGCGCCGACCGGGCCTATGTGCTGGTGGCCGAACTGGACCACGCGGTGCGCGAGGCCCTGGATATCCACCGCTACTACTGGGTGCGTTCGGATGCCGAGGAGATGATCCGCCCGCCGCCGCTGCGCAACCTGAGCCTGGAATCGGTCCTGCCGCGCTGGCACGAGATCCTGCAGGGCGGCGGTGCGATCGATGTGCTGACCCGCGAGCTGCCGGATGAGGAACGCGCGATCCTGGAGGCCTCGCAAAGCCAGGCTGTGCTGCTGGTACCCCTGTACGTGGAGGGCGAGTACCGCGGGTTCCTCGCGCTCGACCGGGTGCGGCGCGCGCAGCGCTGGACCGATGCGGACCAGAGCCTGGCGCGCATCGTCGCCTCCAGTCTGGGGGCGGCGCTGGAACGGCGCCAGGCCTTGCTGGGCCTGCGGCGCATGGCGGCGGTATTCGAGAGTACCCGTGACGGCATCATCATCACCGACCTGACCCCGCGGATCGTCGCGGTGAATCCGGCCTTCGTCGACATCACCGGTTTTTCCGAGGGCGAGGCCCTGGGGCGCAACCCGAGCTTTCTGCAGTCCGGGCGCCATGACGGAGAGTTCTTCAAGCACATGTGGGACAGCCTGCAGCGCGAGGGTCACTGGCAGGGCGAGATCTGGAACCGCCGGCACAATGGTGAGGTGGCCCCGCAGTGGCTGAGCCTGAACACCGTTTACGACGAACAGGGTCAGGCCCTGCACTACTCCGGGGTGCTGACCGATATGTCCGAGTTGCGCCGCTCGGAGGAAGAGTTGCAGTACCTGGCTCAGAACGACGCCCTGACCGACCTGCCCAATCGCAGCCAGCTGCAGGTGATGCTGGGGCAGGCGCTGGAGCGTGCCCGCATGCATGGGCACCGGATTGCGGTGCTGAATCTCGATCTGGACCGGTTCAAGAACGTGAACGATTCCATGGGGCACCCGGCGGGCGATCAGGTGCTGGTGGAGGTCGCGCGGCGTCTGCGCGGGGTGCTGGGGCCAACCCATGTGCTGGGTCGGCTGGGCGGCGATGAATTCCTGATTGTGGCGGAGAACCCGGACAGCGACGACGAGATCGCGCGCTGCGCCCGCAGTTTGCTGGCAAGCTTCGAGCGCCCCTTTACGCTGGAGGACGGGCGTTCGGTCTATCTGAATGGCAGCATCGGTATCAGTCTCTACCCCGATCATGGCGACACCGTGACCGCGCTGATCCAGCACGCGGATGCGGCGATGTACCAGGCCAAGGCATCCGGGCGCCAGACCTGGAGTGTCTATACCCAGGCCCTGACACGCGCGGCCGACGAGCGCCTGGAGCTGGAGAACCGACTGCGCCAGGCCCTGCAGGACGACAACGGCGAGTTGCGGCTGCATTTCCAGCCACAGGTGCGGCTGGAGGACGGGCAACCCTTCGGCATGGAGGCGCTGCTGCGCTGGCAGCCGGCACAGGGGGAGATGATCCCGCCGGATCGCTTTATCCCGATCGCCGAGGACACCGGGTTGATCGTTGCGCTGGGCGAGTGGGTATTGCGCGAGGCCTGCGACGCCGGGCGCCGATTGCTGGACCGCGGCGCCGGAGATTTCGGTCTGGCGGTCAATCTGTCCCCGGTGCAGCTGCAGCGCAGCGACTTCGTCAATCGCGTGGCGGAGATCCTGGCGCTGACCGGCTTCCCGGCCGCCCAGCTGGAGCTGGAGATCACCGAGACCGCGATCATGCAGCAGGGCGATCAGGCGATTGCACGGTTGGTGGCGCTGAAGGCGCTGGGGGTGAAGCTGGCCATCGACGACTTCGGGACCGGGTATTCCTCGCTGGCGGCCTTGAGGACCTATCCGCTGGATGTCCTGAAGATCGACCGCAGTTTCGTGGATGGTGTTGCCAGCGAGAGCGCCGACCGCGAGATCGCCGCCACCATCATCGCGATGGGCCGCAACCTGAACATGCAGGTGATCGCCGAAGGCGTGGAGACGGCGGAGCAGGCGGCCTTCCTGCAGGAGCGCGGCTGTGCCCTGGGTCAGGGGTATCTCTACAGTCGGCCGCTGGAGATCGAGGCGCTGGATGCCTGGATGACGAAGCATGCCGGCCTGCCGACACCCTGAGGGGGCCCGCTGGTCAGTGTCGTCAGGCATGCCCGCATGGCATCCCCTGGGCCGCTCCGGTAGCCTTTAGGCCCGTCTCTTGCCCGGAGCTGCCCCGATGTCCGATCCGTCCCGTCCCACTGCCTTGCGTTCGATCACCTTTCACGGCCTGGAGCCGGGGCCGCGTCTGATCGTGCTGGGGGCGGTGCACGGCAACGAGACCTGTGGCACCCAGGCCACCGAACGCCTGCACGCGGAGCTGGAGTCGGGGCAGCGGCGTTTGCTGCGCGGACAACTGACGCTGGTGCCGCGCACCAACCCGCTGGCCTATCAGCTGGAAAGCCGCATGGGCGAGCGCAACCTGAACCGCAATCTGCGCGTGACCGACGACCCACAGGACTTCGAGGACCGCATCGCCAACGTGCTGTGCCCGCTGCTGGCGGCGCATGATGTGCTGCTGGATCTGCACTCGTTCCACACCGGTGGGCAGCCGTTCATCATGCTCGGCCCGCGCGATAATGACGGCGAGCTGGAAGGCTTCACGCACGCGGCCGAGGAACAGGCGCTGGCGGCCTGCCTGGGGCCGCAGCGCATGGTCGAGGGCTGGCTGGATACCTACGCCCGCGGGGTCGCGCGCCGGATGAAGAACCCGAACGCCAGCCAGCGCGCGCAGATGCTCAGTACCGACCCGAGCTACGGCATCGGCACCACCGAGTACATGCGCTCGCAGGGCGGCTACGGCGTGACCCTGGAATGCGGCCAGCATGACGACCCGCAGGCGCCGGAGGTGGCGTACAACGCGATCCGCAACACCCTCGCACATCTGGACATGCTGGAGGCCCCGGCCACCGCGGGCCAGGCCAGTCCGGAGGTGCTGCGTCTGGTCGAGGTGATCGACCGCGACCACCCGGATGACCGCTTTGCGCGGGAGTGGAAGAGCTTCGATCCGCTGGCGGCCGGCGAGCTGATCGGTACGCGTGCCGACGGCACCGAGGTGCGTGCCCCGGAGCCGGGCTTCATCGTGTTTCCCAACCCCAATTCCTTGCCGGGCAACGAGTGGTTCTATCGCGCCGAGTTCAGTGACCGCAAGGTCGTCTGAGCCGGGATACCGCGCGGCATGGACTTTGCGCCCTCCGGCGTTGCGTTGCTGCTCCTCGCCGCCGGGTTCTTCGCCGGCCTGCTGAATGCGGTGGCCGGTGGCGGCAGTTTCCTGACCCTGCCGGCCCTGATGAGCGTTGGCGTGCCGCCGGTGGCCGCGAATGCCACGGGGACCGCGGCCCTGCTGCCCGGTTATCTGGCCAGCGTGCTGGCGGATCGGCGGCAGTTACGCGGGGCGGGGCAGGAGCTGGGCCGGGGGTTGGCCTGGGGCCTGCTGCTGGCGGGGGTGCTGGGCGGGGCCCTGGGGGCCTCCGTGCTGCTGCTGACCGGGGATGCCCGGTTCCGCGCGCTGATCCCCTGGCTGTTGCTGCTGGCCACGGTGCTGTTTGCCCTCGGCCCTTGGCTACAGCATCAGGCCGCGCGGACGCATTCGGGGCCGCTACGGGTATTGGGGGCTGGGCTGGGCTGCGCTTACGGCGGCTATTTCAACGGTGGCGTCGGCATCCTGCTGCTGGCCATCCTGCGTGGCCAGGGGATCACGGATCTCGCGCGGGCGAATGCGGTGAAGAACCTGCTCTCCTCGGTGCTGACCCTGATGGCGGTGGGGGTCTACATCGCGGGCGGGCAGGTGGTCGCGACCGGGCTGCTGGCTGTCGGGGCCGGTGCGATCCTGGGCGCGCGGCTCGGTATCGCCCTGGTGCGCCGCGTGCCGGAGGCCGGCTATCGGCATGCCGTCACCCTGATCGGGGCGGTGATTACCCTCTTGTTTTTCCTCGATCCGGCCTGGCTCGCATCGCCTGACGTGTAGGCTGCGTCGAGCGCAGCGAAACGCATCGGTCGGCGTGACGTCTTTCCGTGTACCCGTGCGTCCTGATGCGTTTCGCGGGGCTCAACGTAGCCTGCGAAGCGTCTGCCATTGGCGTTGAGGGCCCGGTCAGGGGTTCGGGGTGCGTGCGGCGTCGAGTGTCCGGGCGAGGGCGTCCAGGGCGGCGGTATCGGATTCCGGCAGGATGGCCTCGATGCGGGGGCGCAGCGGCGTGTTGGGGGCGGCCATTGGCTCCAGCCCACCGTGGCCGTCCACGCGGTTGATGCGGTGCCAGCCTTGGTCGGTTGCCACCAGTCCTTTCAAGCGGTCGCCGGTAAAGCCGTCGACCAGGCCTGCGAGCGTTGCGTGGTCGACGACCTGCCCCTCGGGCATCAGCCAGCTGCGACCGATGTAGCCATCGCCACGGGTGTCAATGGTGACCCATTCATCTGCCGCCGGAGCAGCGTGGTCATGGTCATGGTCATGGTCATGGTCCGTGGATTCGGTCGCGGCGTCGAGGAAGGCGCGGGCCTCGGGGAACAGGGCACCGCCGCGCTCCAGCCGGGGCCGGTCCAGCCATTCGCGCTCGATGCGGGCCTGAGTCGTCTCGACCACCAGGGGGCGCGGCGAGGGCATCGCGGCGACGTAGGCATGCAGCGTCTCGCGGTCATCCTCGCTGTAGAGATCGGCCTTGTTGGCCAGGAGCACGTCGGCCAGGGCGATCTGGTCCTGCCAGGTCGGGTGCTCGCGATGGCGGGGCGAGGCCAGGTGGCGTGCATCCATCAGGGTCACGGTGGCGCGCAGATCGAGGACGCCGGCGTAGGGCGGTTCGGTCAGGGTGCGGATGATCTGCGCCGGGTGCCCGAGACCGGTCGGTTCGATCAGGATGCGGTCGGGTTTCTGGCTGCGGATCAGCCGGTTCAGGCCGACGGTAAACATCTGCGCCGAGACGCAGCACAGGCACCCGCCGGGAACCTCTTCTAGGGCCACGCCGGTATCCGCCAGCAGCCCGCCATCCACGCCGATCTCGCCGAACTCGTTGACCAGCACAGCCCAGTGCTCGCCTTCCGGGCGCTGTGCGAGCAGGTGACGGATGGCGGTGGTCTTGCCGACGCCAAGAAAGCCGGTGATCAGGTTCAGCGGGATGTCGCGATGTTGGGCCATTTTAGCTGGGGTCGTCCAGTTGCGCGGGCGGTGGGGCGGTGCCGTTGTCTGCCGGCCCCAGGGTGTCGGGGCGCACGCCCTCGCTCTCCAGGCTCTGGCGCATGGCATCGTCGGCCTGCTGGGACATGACGATGATGGAGATGCGGCGATTGATGGCCGCTTCCGGATTTTCGCGGTTGAAGGGCACGCTGGCCGCCAGACCCACCACCTGGGCAATCTGGTCGGATTGGGTGCCGCCGGCGATCAGCGCGCGGCGGGCCGCGTTGGCACGGTCGGCCGAGAGTTCCCAGTTGGTGTAGTCCGGGCGCAGCAGCGGGCGCGCGTCGGTGTGTCCGGTGATCGAGACGCGGTTGGGGACCTTGTTGATCAGGCTGGCCAGTTCACGCAGGATCGCGTCGGCGTGCTCGAGGGGCCGCGCGCTGGCGCTGTCGAACATCGGGCGGTTCTCGCGATCGATGATCTGGATGCGCAGGCCCTCGGGCGTGATGTCCAGGAGCAACTGGTCCTTGAAGGGCTCCAGCGCCTGGCTTTGTTCGACCGCTTCCTCCAGGGCCCTTTGCAGTGTCTCGAGGGCCTCACGGTCGCGCGCCTCGGCCAGGTCGTCGAAGGTCTGCTCGTCGATGCCCACGGGGGCGTCCATGCGCTCGGGGTCATCGAGGATCTCGGGCAGGCCCTCGAAGTCGATGATCGACGGGTCCACGCCGGTGCCGTCGCCCGGGGCCTGCCCGGGCAGGGCCGCCTCGCCGTCGAAGGCCGACGGATTCTTGAAGTATTCCGACAGCCCGGCGCGTTCTTCTACCTCCATCGCCGCGAGCAGCCACAGGAGCAGGAAGAAGGCCATCATCGCGGTGGCGAAGTCGGCGAAGGCGACCTTCCACGAGCCCCCGTGGTGGGCCGCCTTGACCACCTTCTTCTTGACGATGATCGGCTGGGTCTTGTCTTCGACGCCCATGGATTCGGTCCGGACGGCCTCAGGCCGCCTTCACGTGCTCCTCGAGTTCGGCGAAGCCGGGACGCATCTCGCTTTCCATGGTCTTGCGCCCGAATTCCACTGCCACCTGCGGGCTGTACCCCTGAACGTTGGCGAGGATGCAGGCCTTGATGCACTGGAGGAACTTGGCTTCTTCTTGGGACCGCGACTCCAGGGCGGCCGCGGTTGGACCGACAAAGCCATAGGCCAGGAGGATGCCGAGGAAGGAGCCGACCAGGGCCGCTGCCACGCTCATCCCGATTTCCTCGATCGAACCGCCGATTGCGCCCATGGTGTTCACGATCCCCAGAACAGCGGCCACGATACCGAAGCCGGGCAGGGCATCCGCCACGCGGTTGACCGCATGGCTGGGGCGCTCGGATTCCTCGTGGTGGGTCTCCAGGTCCACGTCCATCAGGGCGTCCAGCTCGTGCGGGTTCATCGAGCCGGAGATGATCAGGCGCATGTAGTCGGTGATGAACTCGACCGCGTGATGGTCCTTGAGTACCCGGGGATGCGCCTGGAACAGGGCACTCTCCTCGGGCTCCTCGACGTCGCCTTCGATGCCCATCAGGCCTTCCTTGCGGGCCTTGGTGAACAGCTTGTACATCAGCGCGAGCAGGTCGAGATAGTCGTCGCGCGAGTACTTGGCACCCCCCTTCAGGAGTTGGGGGAGGGACTTCATGACGGTGATCACAACCCGCAACGGGTTGGCGATCAGGAAGGCGCCCAGGGCCGCGCCGCCGATGATCATGTATTCGTACGGCTGCCAGATGACCATGATATTGCCACCGTGCAGCATGAAGCCGCCGAACACGCCGCCGAGCACGATGATAAAGCCGAGAATGTACTTCACTGATGGGGTTCCGGGATGTGGGCTCGAGTAGGGGTTCTGCGGGCCAGTTCACAGTGCCGCAGTTGCTATAGTGACGGGCATAACCATAACGACTCCCCTGCGCGAGGTACAGCATGTCCCTGGACAAGGACGCGCCCTACATGGACGAAGCCGCCCGCCTGACGGCCGTGGAATGGCCGATCCTCGAGGCGAGCGATGCGGTGTTTGCCGACCCCGACGCCCTGGTTGAGCGCTCGCTGCGCGAACTGGCGCGTTACGCCGAACGCGACCCCGGTCTGAGCCTGCGTCTGGTCCTGCGTGCAAACCGTTCGCGCCGCGGCCTGCGCCAGGAAGTGCACGCGGTGGGGGACGCCATCGCCATGCTGGGGTTGCAGAACGTCCATCAGGAGGCGGGTGCGGCGCCGCGCGTCGAGGATGTCGTTACCCAGCCGCAGGCTTATCGCGAGATGGCGGCGCAATCGCGGCTGGCGGCAATGATTGCGACCGAAATCGCAGGCGAGCGCCACGATACCGAGCCGGGCGAACTGGCCCTGGCCGCCCTGCTGAATCAGCTCGGCCTGCTCGCCCTGCTGGTGGAGGGCGAGCCGCGCCTGGCCCGGTTGATGGAGATCCTCGAGCTGAATGCGCTTCCGGACGAGGCCAGTTACACCGCACTGGGGTACGCAACGGACGATCTCTCGCGTGCGATGGCGGAACAAATGGAGCTGCCGGAACTGGTGCAGGGGACGCTGCGGGCCGTAAATGCGGCACATCACCGGGCCTTTGAGGTGATGGTTGCGAGTGCCGTGGCCTGGCAGGTCTTTCGCGGCATGGATACCGCGCGCGGTGACCGCGACCTCGCGCTGCTGGCCGGGTTGATGGGTTTGACCGACAAGGAGGCCGCGGACCGGATCAGTGCGGTGATCGAGCGTTTCAACGCGGACGTCGCGGTCTACCATCGTGAACCGCTGGATCCGCAGATACCCGGGCGGGTCTGGCTGCGCGAGCCCCATCGGCCGCGCCTGGCCCTGATGCCGCGGGCCGACCTGCTGGCAGAGGGAATTGGCGCGCTCGAGAAAGAGGAAAACCGCGAGCTGCGCGTGCGGCGGATGCTGCGGGTGATGCAGTTCGGAGTGGGCCTGAACCGGGTGGTTTTTGCCCGTCTGTCCCGGGATGGCGAGACGCTGCGCGCCGAGCACCTGGTCGGCACGCTGCACGAACCGGAGTTCAGTCACTTTGTGATCAACCGTGCGGCGCTCGGACCGTTGGCGCAGGTCCTGGATATGGACACGCCGCAGTGGTGGGACCGCAAGCGCATCCATGAGCAGATGCCCTCGGCGGTGCGCAAGCTGACCGGCGGGGTCGACTGCCTCGTTGCGCGCCTGTGCGATGGCGAGCGCGTGCTGGGCCTGGTCTACGCCGACCGGCGTTCGCGTGACCTGGAGCTGACCCCGTTTGCCTTCGAGGGCTTTCGGCGTGTGCTGGCCGCGGCAGCGCGGCCCGTCGAGCCCCGGTAGGCCGCCGCCGGGCTGCGATTCAAGTTCGGGGCATCCGGGTCGATACATCCGTAAGACCGAATATATTCGCCGGGGATCATCCTCGAGGGCGTGGGTCGCAGCGAACAGCCCGCGCGAATTTTGATTGCCGGACACGTCCTGTTCGGCACACAAGAATAAGGAAGTACGGCATGCGCAAGAATCTTCCCGTCACCCAGGCGGAGTATTCGCTGGATCGGCATGGGGATCTGATCTCGTCTACCGACGAGAAGGGCCGCATAGGTGACGCCAATCGCGATTTTATCGACGTCAGCGGCTTCGACTGGGAGGAACTGTCTGGGTCTGCGCATAACATCGTTCGCCACCCGGACATGCCGGAGGCGGCCTACGCGAACATGTGGTCGACCCTGAAGGCCGATGGGGCCTGGATGGGCATCGTCAAGAATCGGCGCAAGAGCGGCGATCATTACTGGGTGGACGCCTTTGTTACCCCCGCCTACGAGAACGGGCGCAAGACCGGCTACGAGTCGGTGCGGGCGATCCCGGAGCGTGAACATGTCGTGCGGGCCGAGAAGGTGTATGCCGCGATCAATCGGGGCCGGAGTTTCGCGCGGCGCTGGTATCACGGCCTGACCTGTCGCCTGGCGGGTACCTGGATCGTGGGTGTCCTGCTGGCGCTCGCCGTCGTGTTCTTGGCGTCGTCGCCTGTGGTGCAGGCGGCCCTGCTGGTGCTGATCTTCGCTGTCGGCGGCGTGGCGTCGCTGGTGTTTACCTCCGGGGTGCGCCAGGCGGTCAAGCGCGCCCAGGCCCAGTTCGACAACCCGGTCATGGAGGCCATCTACACGGGGCGCCGCGATGACAGCGCCTCGCTGGAGCTGGTGCAGCGCTTCGGCGAGGCCAGGCTGCGCACCGTGCTGGGACGCATCGAGGACAAGGCCGAGGCGGTGAGTGACGGTGCCCACTCGATGGCCAGCAGCGTGGACCAGACCGCCGCCGGTGTGGAGCGCCAGCAAAACGAGATCGACCAGGTCGCCACGGCGATGAACGAGATGACCTCGACCATTCAGGAGATGGCGAGCAACTCCGCGCGCGCCGCCGAGGCCGCCAACAACGCCGAGAAGGAAACCGGGGCCGGTCAGGATGTCGTGAACGACACCGTTTCCGTGATCAACCGCATGGCAGCGGAGGTCGAGTCCACGGCCGAGAAGCTCGGCAAGCTGGAGGCGAGCACCGTGGAGATCGACAAGATTCTGAGTGTCATTCGCGAGATCGCCGAGCAGACCAACCTGCTGGCGCTGAATGCCGCGATCGAGGCCGCCCGCGCCGGGGAGCACGGCCGCGGGTTCGCCGTGGTGGCCGACGAGGTGCGCAGCCTGTCGCAGCGCACCGATGAATCCACGGTGACCATTCGCAATATGATCGAGAGCCTGCAGTCCGGGGCGCGCGAGGCCATGTCCGCGATGCGTGCCAGTCAGGAGCGGGCCGCCGACGGGGTGGAGAAGGCCCAGGCGGCGGGCGATTCACTGACCAGCATCCGCGAGGCCGTTGGCCAGATCACCGAGATGAACACCCAGATCGCCACCGCGGTCGAAGAGCAAAGTGCAGTCTCCGAGGAGATCAACCGCAACGTGACGTCCATTCGCGATGTGGCCACCGAGACCGGCTCCGTCTCTGCCCATGCCCGCGATGCCAGTGCGCGGATGCAGGCCGAGGCGGCCGAACTGAAGGCGCTGATCCACCGCTTCGAACAGAAATAAGCCGCGCCTCGATTGGGCCGTTATCGACTCGGTAGGGGTTGGAGCGGTGGTGTCGAGCCTGCGTGGCGATGGCGCGCGGAACCGCGTTGGCACGCAGTGGAAGGATGCGTTGAGCGCAGCGAAACGCATCCTGCAAGTTCATGTGTCGGCAGAGGCCCTGATGTTCTCTGTGCCTCGTGGTGAACGGGAACGTCAGGCGGTCTGGCGGTAGCGGCGTTCGATGTAGGCCTCGACGCGGGCCTGGAATTCCTCGGCGATGTGGTCGCCCTTGAGGGTAACGGTCTTCTCGCCGTCCTCGTAGACCGGGGCGACCGGTTGTTCGCCGGTGCCAGGCAGGGAGATGCCGATGTTGGCGTGCTTGCTCTCGCCGGGGCCGTTGACCACGCAGCCCATCACCGCGACGGTCATCTCCTCCACGCCCGGATAGCGTTCCTTCCAGGTGGGCATCTGGTGGCGGATGTAGGTCTGGATGTCCTGCGCCAGGTGCTGGAAGTATTCGCTGGACGTGCGTCCGCAGCCGGGGCAGGCAACCACCGACGGCAGGAAGCTACGCAGCCCCATACTCTGCAGGATCTCCTGGGCGACCAGGACCTCGCGGGTGCGGTCGCCGCCGGGCTCCGGTGTCAGCGAGATACGGATGGTGTCGCCGATGCCCTGTTGCAGCAACACCGACAGCGCGGCGGTCGAGGCGACGATGCCCTTGGCCCCCATGCCGGCCTCGGTAAGCCCCAGATGCAGCGGGTAGTCGCAGCGTGCGGCCAGGTCCTGGTAGACCGAGATCAGCGGCTGCACGCCGCTGACCTTGGCCGACAGGATGATGCGGTCATGCGGCAGGCCGATACGTTCGGCCTCGGCCGCGCTCTCCAGCGCCGAGGTGATCAGGGCCTCCTGCATCACCGCTTCCGGTGACAGGGGTTCGGCGCGCTCGTTGTTCGCGTCCATCATCCGCGCGAGCAGGGCCTGGTCGAGGCTGCCCCAGTTCACGCCGATGCGCACCGGCTTGTCGTACTCGCAGGCGGTCTCGATCATGGCCGCGTACTGGCTGTCGCGCTTCGAGCCGCGCCCGACGTTGCCCGGGTTGATGCGCAGCTTGGCCAGCGCCTGTGCGCACTCCGGGTATTGAGTCAGCAGCTTGTGGCCGTTGAAGTGGAAGTCCCCGACCAGCGGCACGTCCAGTCCCATCGCGTCCAGGCGTTCGCGGATCTCCGGTACGGCCTTCGCCGCGGCCTCGGAGTTCACCGTGATGCGCACGACCTCGGAGCCGGCGCGCGCGAGTTCCGCCACCTGCACGGCGGTGCGCAGGGCGTCCGCAGTGTCGGTATTGGTCATCGATTGCACCATCACTGGGTGGTCGCCGCCGACGGTGACGTTGCCGACGCGGACGGGGACGGTCTTGTGGCGCTTGGGAATCGTATTCATCAGTAGGCGCGGGCGCGAGGTAACGGTGTGCGGAGTGTAACGCAGCACTGCTCGACTGCCGAGAAACTGCAGGCCCCAAGTCGTAATGTCCCCGTCATGGCGAGGCCCCGCAGGGACCGTGGCCATCTCCTGACGCAGCCCCGACGCTTCGCCTCGGCCCGACGCCGGGGTCACCCCCGGAGATCGCCACGTCGCTGCGCTCCTCGCGATGACGGTGCTCGTTTTCCCGTCATGGTGAGGCCCCCGAGGGGCCGTGGCCATCTCCGGACGCAGCCCCCGACGTTGGTCCTGGTCGGCGCCAGGGCTGGAAGGTGTTCTCGACCGCGGCGCGACTGGCCGTGTGCCGGGCCTCGACGCGCTCGGCGATGGCCTGCTGCCAGGCCAGGCGGGTCTCGGCGTGCAGGGCGTCCAGGGCCTCGTGCAGGGCCTGCTCCAGGTCTTCGCGGTGGCGGGTCTCGTCCATCCGCAGAAGCAGCCAATCCACGCCGATGATCGTGGCCCCGGCAGCGGTGATGCCACAACCCAGCGAGAACGGACCGCTCCAGGCGCAGACCCCGGCACCAAGGGCGCCCGCGCGGCCGGCGCGACCGAGGCTGCGCGCCAGCCCCGCCTGCGTGGCGCGGGCGGCCAGCCGGGCCTGCACGGCGCGCGCGATCAACGGGGTCGCGAGCCCGGTGCCGGCGGCGGCCGTGGCCGCCAGGCCGGTGCGCTGGTCGAAGCGCTCCAGGTCGATATCCAGCGCCGCGTGCAGGGCGTGGCCGCGTTCGATCTCGGCCGCTGAGCCCCCGCCGGCGCGCGGCGGTGGGCTCGGGATGCGCGCGTCCGCGAGGCGGTCGGCCAGCTCCAGACGCCAGGCGTCGCGGACCTGGCGTTGTTGCTCGTCCAGACCCCATTCGACGCGGGTGGCCAGGTCCTGCAGGGCGCGCTCCCACAGCGCCTCGGGCAGCAGGCGTTCGCGCAGCATCCGCGCGGGGGCATCCGGTTCGGCGTCACCCAGCCACTGGGTCCCGCGCAGCCACAGGCGCATGTATTCGGCGCCCAGCGAGTAGTACCAGTCCGCGACCTCGGGGACGCGGTCGTGCAGTTCCGCGAAGCGGGCATCGAGTTCGGCATCCACGCGGCCTTGCCAGTGGTCCCGGGCCTCGGCGTCGCCGGCTTCCAGCCATTCGAGCGTGAAGCGTTCGAGACGGGTGAGGCGTTCTTGCTCGACCTGGTAGCGCTGCTCGCCGAGTTGCAGGGTCAGCGGAGCGGTCTCTTCCCAGTTACGGGGTTCGTGCTGGCTGGCCAGCCATAACAGGCTGGCGCTGGCCAGCAGGGTCAGGACCAGCCAGGTCCAGGC
This sequence comes from Thioalkalivibrio sp. ALMg3, assembly GCF_000381225.1. Lineage (NCBI taxonomy): Bacteria > Pseudomonadati > Pseudomonadota > Gammaproteobacteria > Chromatiales > Ectothiorhodospiraceae > Thioalkalivibrio > Thioalkalivibrio sp. ALMg3. The sequence continues at coordinate 414,844 of NZ_KB906219.1, forward strand.
CGTATGCCACCCCGCCGTCATCGCCATGGCCGGGTGCCGGTTGGGGCTTGCGGGATGCACGACGGCATGGCGGGGTCCGGGCTACTCGATGACGGGGGCGTTGCGCGGGTCGCCCAGGGTGTCGTTCGTCGGGCGCAGCGGCAGCAGGCCGTTGGCCAGCAGCAGGAAGCCGAGCGCCAGGAAGGCCTGTTCCGCGAGCACCAGCAGCCAGCCGAGCAGGGCCGGTAGGGATTCCACACCCTGCGGGAACCACTGCTGGCCCAGCCACAGGCGCAGGGCATCCTGGGCGGCCGCGAGTTGCAACCCGGCCTCCAGCAGATGGCTGCGCGCGGCCTCCTGATGGACCAGGAACCAGACCGCCTGTTCCAGCGTGGCGCCGGTCAGGTCGGGGTACCGGGCCTGCAGGGCCAGCGCCAGCAGGGTGACGATCAGCAGCAGGCCCGTGAGCCTCAGGGCCCCGCGGCGGACCAGTTCCGGTGCGAACTGCGGATGGGCATGGCCGCGCAACAGGCGGGCGAACAGGGCCTCGCTGATCACCAGCACGAAGCCGGCGACCAGCAGGGCGGCCCAGACCTCCTGGGTCGGGATGCGCGCGAGGGTGATCAGCAGCAGTCCGCCCAGCAGCGCGCCGATGATCAGGTGACGCAGGGCCATCAGCGGCCCGCCCCGCAGGCGGCGAGGCCATTGGCTGGTCGGCTCCAGGTAGCCGCGCAGGAAGGCCGCGCGCCGTACCCGGTGGCGCCGGAAGCCGCCATGGGCGATCAGCAGGGTGACGCCGATCCACAGCGCCATCACCCCGGCCTCGGGCAGGACCCGCAGGTTCATGTGCATCAGCCACAGCCCGATTACCAGCAACGTCACGGTAAAGGCATGGCGCAGGGCGATATGCCGGGTCGGGAGTGGGCTGGACACGGCGGACGAGGATGAACGGGACACGGGGGCTCCAGAAGGATATGCACGCCCTGATGGTAGCAGGCGCCGGGGATGTCGCCTGGTGTTCCGGTTTCGTTCAGCCGGAGGCGCTATAACAGCGGAATGACTTGGACTCGTCTCGCTCGATACTGTTCGCCGGCCGTGCTCGGTCTGGCGGTGTGGCTAATGCTGTGGTGGCCGGCCTCTGTGGCCGCGGAGGAACTGCGTCTGCATGCGGTGTTCGGGGATCGCGCGGTGCTGTCCGTGGGGGACGAGCGCGCCGTGGTCTCCACCGGCGAGTCCGGCCCGGGCGGTGTGCGGGTCCTGCGCACGCGCCCGGGCGCGGCCCTGGTGGAGTACGGCGGCCGACAGCATGAGCTGCGGGTGCAGCAACGGGCGGCCCCGGCGCGGCCGATTGGGCCGGCGGAGGGCGGTGTCGAGGTGCGGGTGCATCGGGATTCGCGCGGCGAGCATGCGCTGACCGCCGGGGTGAACGGTACGGCCGTTACCGTCGTCGTCGATGCGCAGGCTGACTCGGTGTTGCTGCGTGAGACCGATGCCGAGCAGGCCGGGATTGACGCCGATCAGGGGCGCTCGGTGCGCATCCGCGACGTCCGGGGCACGCAGCATGGGCAGCGCGTCCGGATCGAGCAGTTGCAGGTGGGCGCGCTACGCCGTTCGGGGGTCAGTGCGATCGTGTTGCCCGACGATGCACTGCCGCGCTCGCGTCTGGGCCGCAGTTTCCTCGAGCACTTCGCGGTCGAAACGGACGGCGATGCCGTCGTGATCCGCGAGCGCTGAGGAGGTGGGTTAGCATGTGGCCCGTCATGACCCCCGAGATTCCTGCATGCCGCTGATTCGGCGCCATCCCGAGAACGCGCCCGCCCCCCGGCGCGAGATTTTCGGCTGGGCGATGTTCGACTTCGCCAATCAGGCCTACACCTTGTTGATCATCACGGTGATCTTCGGCGACCTGTTTACGCGCGTGATCGTCGGCGACGCCCCGGACTATCGCCTCGGTAACCTGTTGTGGAGCGTGGCCCTGGCGGTTAGCTACGCGATGGTGATCGTGGCCGCCCCGTTTGCCGGGGCGATCATGGATGCCACCGCCTCGCGCAAGCGTTTCCTCGCCGCCTCGTGGGTGCTGACGATCATCACCACCGCGTTGTTGTACTTCGTCGAACCGGGGCTGGTGTTCTTCGGCATGGCGCTGATCATTGCCTCGAACTTCGGCTATGCCATCGGCGAGTCCTTCATCGCCAGCTTCCTGCCCGACCTGGGGCCACCGGAGAAGCTCGGCTGGATCTCGGGGCTGGGCTGGGGGCTCGGGTATATCGGCGGGCTGGTGGCGACCGCCTTTGCCCTGGGGCTGCTGGGCGAGGTGAGCGCGGAGAACTTCGAGCGCATCCGCTGGGTCGGGCCATTCGCGGCCGCGTTCTTCCTGGTCTCGGCGCTGCCGACCTTCCTGTTCCTGAAGGAGCGCGGCACCCGGCGGCGCATGGCCCGCAACGTCCAGCTGGGGCTCGGCTGGAAGCGGGTGAAGGCCTCGCTGGTCACGCTGGGCGAGCGCCGCGACCTGCGCGCCCTGTTCGTGTCCATCTTTTTCGTGATGGCCGGGATCTACATCATCATCGCCTTCACCTTCATCTATGGCGCGCAGGTGATCCAGTGGGACGAGCCGACGCGCGTGATGATGTTCGTGGTGACCCAGATCACCGCGGTGATCGGTGCCGTGGGCTTCGGGTTCCTGCAGGATCGTGCGGGGCCGGTGCGCATCTATCGCATCACGCTGGTGCTTTGGGCATTGGCGGTGCTGGCGATCTTTGCCACGCCGACCATCGCCCAGTGGCTGAGCGTGCTGCTGGGACGGCCGGTGGAGGCGCAGATGGTGTTCCTCGGCGTCGGCATCCTGGCCGGGCTTTGCCTCGGCTCGGCGCAGTCCGCCGGGCGTGCCCTGGTGGCGCTGATGGTCCCGGCGCGCGAGGCCGGGCGCTGGTTCGGGTTCTGGGGGCTGGCGTCCAAGGCCGCGGCGATCTTCGGCCTGCTCGGCATCGGGCTGCTCCAGGTCTGGCTGGGCCTCGAGAACGCCATCCTGTTCTGCCTGTTCCTGTTCCTCGCCGGGCTGCTGGCATCCATTCCCATCCGCCTCGCCGACCGCCGCCAGGCCGCGGCGGTTTGATTCACCACGAAGCACACGAAGGCCCTTCTTCGTATCTTCGTGCGCTTCGTGGTGGAAATTCGAGCTACTCGTCTGGATCGCTCAGGCGTGTGGCGAGATGACCCGGGGCCTGGCGGCAATCGAGGATGGCGTAGACGCGGATGATTTCGTCATCGACCCGATAGTAGATCGCGAAGGGGAGGCGGCGGGACAGCAGACGATGGAAACCATGATGCTGCTCGTGCACGCCGGCGTACAGGAGCAGGGAGTCGATGTCGGAAAAGAGGGCATCGAGGAAATACTCGCCCAGCCCAGGTGACCGGGAGGTGTAGAACGCAGCACCTCGGGCCAGGTCCTCTTCCGCCGCGTCGAGGAGTTCGATCAAGCGCAAGGCAGGCCGTTACCCGTTGCGCAGGCGTCGCTTGGCGTCGTCCCAGGGGCGAAATCGGGCCTCACTGCTGGCAGCGGTCGCCTGGCGCTGTTCCAGCACGTCGCGATGCCAATTGGGGACCGGGACATCCGCCGGATTACGCGCCAAGTCTTCCCACAGCTCCTCCATGGCGCGGAGCTTTTCGGTCGTGGTCATTTGGTCGAGAGCGAGGGATGCAGTCACGTGTAACTCCCTTCAAACATACGAATCCAGTATAGCCCGTCGGCTGAGTACACGCCGTCGGGCCGGTCTCGTTTGATCAACCACGAAGCGCACGAAGGCACGACGAAGGGCGATTGCACCACAGAGGACACGGCGTACACAGAGAAAATCGAAGACAGTTTCGAACCGGGCAGGATGCCGTGGAGCGCAAAGGAAGCGCATCAATGCCCGCCACTGGTCTGACTGGACCACTCACCGTTCTTCTCGCCCCAGCTTTTCGGCCCCCTGGCCCGCCATCGCATTTCTCCGTGCCTTCCGTGCCCTCTGTGGTGCAACCCGCCCTTGACCTTGACCTGGCCCTTCTTCGTGCGCTTCGTGGTGGTATTACAAAGCCACGGGTGGCCCCGGAGGACTATTCGGTGGCGTGGTGGGTGGTGGTGGCGCCGCGGTCGAAGCGGCCTTCGTAGAGGCGCAGCAGGGCGGGGATCACGAACAGCACCAGCACGGTGGCGATGGCCAGGCCGAAGACGATGGAGATCGCCATCGGGATCAGGAACTGGGCCTGGACCGAGCGTTCGAACAGCAGCGGGGTGAGGCCGGCGATGGTGGTGACCGAGGTCAGGATCACCGCGCGTAGGCGCTGGCAGGCGGCCTCGACGATCGCCTCCTGCAGGGCCAGCCCGGCCTCGCGCAGGCCCTGGTAGAAGCTCACCAGGATGATCGAGTTGTTGACCACGATCCCGGTCAGGCCGAACAGGCCGAACAGCGACAGGATGGTCAGCTCCACATTCAGGATCCAGTGTCCGAGCAGGGCGCCGAGGATGCCGAACGGGATGATCGCCATCACGATCAGTGGCCAGCCCCAGGAGGCGAAGACCCAGGCCAGGGTGATGTACATCAGCCCCAGCGCCAGGATCAGGCCCGTGCGCATGTCGGCGAAGGTCTCGGCCTGGTCGGCTGCACGCCCCTCGAAGGAATACTCGATGCCGTAGCGTGCCGCGAGGTCGTCCAGCGGGCCGTCCTCCAGCGCGGCGCGGATGCGCGCGGCGTTGTTCACGCTGCGGTCGACCTCGGTGGAGACCTGGATGGCCAGGCGGGTGTCGGCATGGCGCAGGGTCTCGAAGCCCTGGCGCGAGCGCAGATCGACCACGCTGCCCAGCGGGGCGAATTCGCCGCTCGGCAGGCGCAGGTTCAGCCGCTCCAGGCTCTCGCTGGAATGGCGCTCGTGATCCGGCAGGCGCACGCGCACCTCGACCTCCTCCAGTCCGTCCTGGTAGAGCTGGGCGAGGTGGCCGTCGAAGGCGTCGCGCAGCTGGGCACCGACCGATTCGGTGGTCAGGCCCAGGGCGCGGCCCTCCGGCTTGACCTGGAACACCAGCTGTTCGCGGCCGAACGGGGTGTCGTCGTTGGTCGCGAAGGTGCCGGCGAAGTCGTTGAAGATGTCCGCCAGCTCCAGGGCCGCGTTCTTCAGCACATGCGGATCATCGCCGGTCAGGCGCACTTCCAGATCGCGCCCGGGCGGGCCGGTCTGGCGCTCGTCGATGCTGAAATTCTCGATGCCCGGGGCCTGGCGCACGCGCTCCTCCCAGGCCTGGATGAATTGGCGGTTGCGCACCTCGCGCTGTTCCGGCGATGCCAGTTCGACCTGGATGTTGCCGAACTGGTCGCCGCGTGGGGCGTTGCCGTCGCCGGGGTCGATCCCGCGCCCAAGCCGAGTCACCGAGGCGCGCACCAGGTCGCCGCCGAGCTCCTGTTCGGTCTCCGCCAGGGCCTGCTCGACGTGGATCAGGAAGGCCTCCACCCGCTCCGGCGGGGTGCCGGCGACGAAGTTGACGCCGGCATTGACGATGGTGCCCTCCGGCGACGGGAAGAAGGTGAAGCCGATGCGCCCGCTGGCGGCCAGGCCGATGGCCAGGATCAGAGCGCCGACGGCCAAGGCAAGAGTGGTGCCGGAATGATTGACCGAGACCGTGACCGCGCGGCGGAAGGCGCCGTTGCGGAAGCCCTCGAAGCCGTTGTCGAACCGCTCGCGCAGGCTGCCCGGGCGCGGCGGCTTGAGCCGGTGCATCACGCCCTTCAGGTGTGCAGGCAGGATCAGGAAGGCGATCAGCAAGGTGGCGACAATGACGCAGATCACCACCAGCGGGATGTCGAACAGGATGTTGCCGATGATCCCCCCGATCAGCATCAGCGGCAGGAAGGCGGCGACCGTGGTCAGCGAGGCGGCGATCACCGGGCCGACCATGCGCCGGGCCCCGTCGCGCGCGGCACGGCTGGCCGACATTCCGCGCTGGTGCAGGCTGTAGGCGTGCTCCGAGACCACGATGGCGTTGTCGACGATGATCCCCAGCGACATGATGAAGCCGAACAGCGAGATCATGTTGATCGAGCCGCCGACCACCCACAGCACAACGAAGGCGGCGGTGAACGCGATCGGGATGCCCAGTGCCACGCGCAGGGCGATGTGGCGGTTGAGGAACAGGAACAGGATTGCCAGGACGAGCAACAGGCCGCCCAGACCGTTTTTCAGCAGCAGCGTGATGCGCTCGGACAGGAGCTCCCAGAAGGCATCGGTGACCTGTAGATCAACCCCGGGCGGCAGGGCGGGGCGGGTTTCGGCCAGCCAGTCCTCCAGCACCTGCGCGGCGGCGAGGGAGTCGCCGGTCTCCGAGCGCAGCAATTGCATCTCGATCGCCCGCTGGCCGTTGGCGCGGACGCGTACCTGCCCGTCGCGATGGCGCAGGTCCAGGGTCGCGATATCGCCCAGGGTCAGGCGCCCCAGCTCGCCATCGCCGCGCAGTACCAGGCGCTCGAAGCTGACGATGTCGCGCGCTTGCTCCAGGCTGCGGATCTGGCGTGCGGTGTCGTCGCGACCCACCGAGCCGGCCGGCAGGTCCTGCGCCATGGCGCGGATCTGCTCGCCGATATCCGCGAGCGTCATGTCCAGGCGGTAGAGCGTTGCGGATGGCACCTGGATGGCCATCTCGTCCTCGGTCAGGCCGGTGAACTCGATGCGCGCGATGCCGGCATCCAGCAGTTCGCGTTCGAACTGACGCGCGAGGATGCGCAGTTGCTGCGGGTCCTCGGGGCCGGTCAGCAGCAACCGCGCCACCGGCTCGTAGCGGATGATGCGGGTGACCACCGGGGTCTCGGCGGCCTCTGGCAGGTTGCGCTGCTGGTTCACACGGTCGTTGACCTGCTCCAGCGCCAGGGTCATGTCGGTCCCGGCCTCGAACTCCATGGTGACCACGCCGATGCCCAGTGCCGAGGTGGAGGTCATGTTGCGCAGGCCGTCGACGGTGCGCAGGTCCTGCTCCAGCGGGTCGACGATGGCGCGTTCGACATCCTCCGCGCTGGCCCCCGTCCAGGGCACTTCGACGGTCACGAAGTCGAGTTCGAAGTTGGGGAAGAACTGGGTATTCAGCTTGGTCAGGGCAAAGGCCCCGGCCAGCAGCATCAGTGCAATCAGCAGGTTGGCGGCGAGGCGATGCTCCAGAAACAGCTGGATCGGGCCGCGTGGAGGCCCGTCGTGTTCCTGCGCGCCGCCACCAGGCATGGGCTGCCCGGATTCCGGCGCGCTGCCGGTCTCCGATTCGCTCATCGGCCGGAATCCTGTTCTTCAACCTCGACCCGCAGGCCATCCACGGCATTCGGCAGGCGGGTGGCGATCAGGGTGTCGCCAGCGGCGATCGCGTCGCTGCGGATCAGGGCGAGGGTGTTGCCGTCCGCGTCGATGAAGTCACCCAGACGGTCCACCTGCAGCGACTCCAGGCGGCCGTCGACCACGCGGAACACGCGGTCGCGCCCGAACAGGGACTCGAACGGAACGGCCAGGCTGTCGGGCTCCTCGGGCAGCTGCAGGCGCAGCTCGACGAATCGATTCAGCGGTAGGCGCTGGCCGCCCGAGCGAACCTCGAACACCCCGCGCAGCCCGGAGTCGCCGCTGCGGGTCTCGCCCTCCAGGCGCGCGAGCTCGGTCTCGATCTCGTGGCCGCCGACCGTCGCGTGCGCGGGGAGGGATGTGCCCTCCTGCAGCAGGGCCGCGACCCGGGCGACCAGGTGTTCCGGAAGGCTGGCGCGAATCTCCAGGTCATCCACGGCGTACAGCCGCAACAACGGGTCCCCGGGCCGGGCGCGTTCGCCAGTGGCGACCTCGACCTCGACGACGCGGGCATCGAAGGGCGCGCGGATGGTGGTGCGTTCCAGGTCGATCGCGGCCTGCGCCTCGGCAGCGCGGGCGCGCGCCAGGCGGGCCTCGGCCTGGGCCCGGCGCATCGGGGCATCGGCCACGGCCTGCTCGCGGCTGTCCACGGTGATGCTGGCCTGTTGCAGGCGTTCGCGCGCGGCATCGACGTCGGATTCGGAACCGAGATTGCGTCCGCGCAGGTCGCGGGCCCGTTCCAGGCCGCGTTCGGCAATTGCCAGCAGCTCGCGTTCGCGGCGCAGGGCCTCGCGGTCGAAGCGGGCGCGCAGTTCCTCGCTCTCGACCGCGCCTTCCAGTTCCTGGCGTTCGGCCTCGCGCTGGTCCAGCAGGAGCTGGGCCTCGCGCGGGTCGATGCGGACGAGGGCATCGCCCGACGCCACCCGCTGCCCTGCGCGCGCCGGCACGTCTTCGATCTCGCCCTCGACCGCGGCACGCAGCAGCGCATCGCGGGCGGACTGGCTGCGTCCGTTCAGCATGATGCCCGGGCGGTGGGTGCCGGGCTCGGCGGTCAGACCCTGCACCGGCCAGGTGCGTTCGCTGGCCTCCGGCGGCGGGGCCGAGGGCCCGGTCGCGCGCAGAATCATGAAGCCCACCACCGCGACGGCGAGGATCAGGACAGGGAGGATGGCTCGGCGGAGGGCGCGCGGCATGGGTATCTCGATTTGTTCGCGGTACTGGCAAGCCGGGTATGGCTCGTCGCTTGGAGACGCGCGCGGGCCGGAGGTTCCCGCAGCGGGTCACATCATACCATCGCGGTTTGTGGGGGAACCCCCGCGGTTGCGGTCAGTCCCTATTGTGCCAATATTACGTTTTGCTTAAATGAGGATAAAGGCGATGAAGGGATCCAAGCAGTTTCTTGGCGGGCTTTTGGCGGCGGGTTTGCTGGCGGGCGGCGTTGCGGCTCCGGTCCTGGCCGAGGCGCCGCAGATCTGCGAGTGTCGCGATGGTCTGGAGATGGAGGGGACGCCGTGGATTCGCCTGATGCCGGGCGACATGACGGGGGGGTACTTCGTGCTCCGCAATAGCGGCGATCAGGATTATCGGATCGTTGCGGCGGAGGCGCCCATCGCGAAGGTGGTGGAGCTACACGAGCATGCCCATGTGGATGGCGTGATGCGCATGCGCCAGGTCGACGGCCTGGAACTCCCGGCTGGCGAGACCCTGGTGCTGGAGCCGGGCGGACTGCATCTGATGTTCATCGGCCTGCACGAGCCGCTGACGGCGGGGGACTGGATCCCGGTGATCCTGGAGTTTGCCGACGGCGAAACCATGGCGATTCATGCCCGGGTGCAGCGGGGCGAGGGTGCCGGTGAGGGCCACTCCCGCGGGCACATGATGGACGGAGATGCTCGCGGCATGGACCACGAGGCCGGGCACGACGGGCACTGAAACGGACGCGGCGTACCCGTTGGGTACACAGCGTTCCGGCCTTACTGGTTGGCGGGCCGGGTCGGGATCTCGACGTCGGCGTCTTCGCGCAGCGCCTCCAGATACTCCTGGATGGCGCGGCTTTCGAGGATCTCGATCAGCTCGGCGCGCACGTCTTCCAGTTCCGGGACCGGGGTATCGCGGGTTTCCTCCAGGCGGATGATGTGCCAGCCGAAGCGGCTCTCGACCGGTTCCGCGGTGGTCTCGCCCGGTTCCAGCGCCATGGCCGCCTCGCTGAACGCGGGGACCATCTGTTCCGGGGCGAACCAGCCGAGTTCGCCACCACGGGCCGCCGAGCCCGGATCGGTGGAATGGGCTTCGGCCAGTTCGGCAAAGTCCGCGTCGGCCTCCAGCTCTTCGAGCAGTTCGCGGGCGCGTTCCGCCTCTTCCACCAGGATGTGCCGAGCGCGATATTCGGTACCGCGGATCTGCTCGATCTGGCGGTCGTACTCCGCCTCGAGGTCCGCCTGCGTGATGTCGAGCTCCGCGGTGATGCGCTCCATCAGCAGCGAAGCCAGCAGGTTGGTCTCGACCATGCGCAGGATGCGTCGGGTCTCGGCATCGGTATCCAGCCCGCGGGCGACCGCCTCCTGACGCAGTAGCTCAAGGCTGATGACTTCCTCCAGCGTGCCGTCGCTCGCGGCCGGGCCGGGATCCTCGTCCATGCCGGCGTAGGCGAACAGGTCGGCGCGGGTGATCGCTTCACCGTTGACGATAGCGACGATATCGGCGTCCCCGGTATCCGTGGTGACGTCGTCACCGGTGAACTCCGGCGTGGCTTGGTCCTGCGTGTCGCAGGCGGCGAGCAGGCCGGCGAGGGCCAGGGCGCTCAGGGCTGTGGTCAGGATGCGCCGCTTCATCAAAACACCTGCTTGAACGGGCGCACGTCGACCGTGGTGTACACGCCGGCCGCCACGTAGGGGTCGGCGTCGGCCCATTCGCGTGCGGCCTCCAGCGAGGGGAACTCCGCGACGATCAGGCTGCCGGTGAAGCCGGCCGGGCCCGGGTCGTTACTGTCGATGGCGGGGCAGGGGCCGGCCAGGATCAGCCGGCCGTCGTCGCGCAGGGCCTGCAGCCGGGCGACGTGTTCCGGGCGCGCGGCCAGGCGCGCATCCAGCGAATCGGGGGCATCCTCGCCCTGGATCATGTACAGCATCGGCATTCTCCTCGGTAAGGGCACCAGTCTAACGATGTCGGCGGCCGGATGCCGTTAAGGAGACGCTGATTGAATCGCGCGCTCGCGTTGGTGCCCCCTGTTTTCCGAGACAAGGCGCGTCGAGCAGCGGGTAGTGGTTCTACCCGCAAGCGGCGCAACGCAGGATCGGGGAACAGGGGGCACCAACCCCACAAACCATTCAAAGCAGGGGCTCGGCCGCTTTTGCGCGCGCACGGCGTTGCGGCTCCCTTGTGCAGAGTGACTGCACGGCAGTCACCGCGCCTTGTTCGCACGCAAAAGCGACTCGAGCGCGAGCGCGCGATTCAATCAGCGTCTCCTTAAGGGCTCGTTCTTATGGGCGCGCCGATGGATGCGCTACACTGCGCGGCCGATCACCGCACCGACTTGTCCCATGATCTCGATCCACCCCGATAATCCCCAGCCCCGGCTGATACGGCAGGTCCTGGACCAGCTGCAGGAGGGGGCCGTCATCGCCCTGCCGACGGATGCCTGCTATGCGCTGGCCTGCCTGCCGGGCGACAAGACCGGGGCGGATCGCATTCGCCGCATCCGTCAGGTGGACGAGACCCATCACCTGACGCTGTTGTGCCGCGATCTCTCGGAACTGGGCGTGTACGCGAAGGTGGACAACACCGCCTTTCGCCTGATGAAGGCCCTGACCCCGGGGGCCTACACGTTCATTCTGCCCGCCACCCGCGAGGTCCCGCGGCGGCTGCAGCACCCGAAGCGCCGTACGATCGGCATGCGCGTGCCGGCGAGCCCGATTGTCTCGGCGCTGCTGGAAGAGCTGGGGTCGCCGCTGATGTCCGCGACCCTGCAACTCCCCGGGGATGAAGTCCCGTTGAGCGAGCCCTGGGAGATCGAGGAGCGCCTGGGCAAGGTGGTGGATCTGGTGATTGACGGCGGCGCCGGGACCCTGGAGGCCACCAGCGTGGTGGATCTGACCGGCGACGCGCCCGAGGTGATGCGGCATGGCCTGGGCGACGTGGGATTTCTGGATGAATAGCCCCGGCCGACGGCGGGGATCACGGCGCGGCACGGCCGCAGGGAGGCGCAATGCGTAAGTGGGTGGTTCTTGCGGTGGTGGTGCTGGCAGTGGCGGCCATCTGGCCGGTGGTGGTCGGCACACAGGTCGAGGGTACCGTCGCCGAGACACACGAGGCTCAGCTTGGCGAGGTGTATCTGCGTCACGAGATGCTCGAATACGAGCGCGGCTACCTGGCCGCCAGCGGTCGCAGTCGGCTGATCCTGGAGGATGCCGACGGGCGCTTCGAGATCCCCCTGGTACACGCTGTGCGCCATGGCCTGCTGGGGGCGCGCGGTGATTCCTTCGTGGATCTGGATACCCTGGCCGCCCCGGAAGACTCGCTGCTCGCCCACCTGTTGCGCTCGCTGGATCTGCAGGTGCATTCGCGCTCGGGGATCGGCGGTGGCGTGACCACCCGCATTGCGTTCGACGATCTGCGCATGGACCTGATGAGCGTGCCCGAGGTGGCCGAACACGCCGCTACGGTGGGCGGTCCGCTGTGGCTGGATCTTGCGGCGGGCCAGGGGCGCTTCGCCTGGTCGTCCGAGCAGATCCTGGTGAGCCTGGACCTGCCGGAAACGAGATTGTCCGATGACAGCTTCTCGTGGGAGGCGCGCGAGGCACGTTATGCCACGGTTTTCGAGGCCGATGCCGACGGGGTCTTCGGGCGGCTGCCGGACTACGAAGGCGGCCTGGCGGCGGCCGTGATCGAACTGCGTGAGGGCGAGGCGACCCGCCTTCACCTGGAGCGCCCCCGCCTCGACGCCTTCCAGCATACGAACAACGACCGCATGGACTCGCGCCTGCGGCTGCAGGTCGATCACGCCCGGGTGGATGATGGCGCGGGGGATGCCCTGACGCTCACGGCCCTGGACCTGCAGGCGGCGATCCTGCGCTGGGACCGTCCCAGCATGCTGCAGTTTCTGGCCGAGCTGGAAGCGGTCGACGCGCGCGGCATCGAGGGCGAGCAGCGCAATGCCCTGATCGGTTCGGCGATGATCGATGCCCTGGGCGGCATGATTGAACACCAGCCGGCGATCCAGTTGCGGGCGTCGCTGAACGACGAGCCGCCCCGGCAGGTCGCGCTGGACGCCGAGCTCGGCCTGCATGGCACGCAGCAAAGTCTGACGACCCGCCCGCTGGAGACCCTGCGGCTGGACAGCGATCTGCGACTCGGGCTGGAATGGGTGGCCGAATTCGACGCCGCGTATCCCGATATCGACCTGGACGCGCAGTTGCATGCCCTGGCTGCGGATGGCTGGGTCCGTCGCGATGCCGAGGCCGGCTACTGGCACGGCACGCTGGCGATGGCGGACGGCCGCGTGCGCATCAACGACGTGGATCGCACGGCAATGCTTCTGGCCTTGCTGTTCGCCTTCTCCGGCGGCATGTTCTGAGACGACTGACCGGGCGTGGACGCGCCCGTCTTATTCTGAGAGGAAGGGATAGATTCCGTGAGCAGTAACCAGGGTACCAACCAGCGCGTGATCTCCGGCATGCGCCCCACCGGGCGCCTGCATCTGGGCCACTACCACGGTGTGCTGAAGAACTGGATCGAGTTGCAGCACAACTACGAGTGCTTCTTCTTCGTCGCCGACTGGCATGCGCTGACCACCCATTACGAGGATCCGGGTGACCTGCAGCAGCACGTGACCGAGATGGTCATCGACTGGCTGGCGGCCGGAGTGAGCCCGGGTTCCGCTACGCTGTTCGTGCAGTCGCGCGTGCCGGAGCACGCCGAGCTGCATCTGCTGTTGTCGATGATTACCCCGCTCGGCTGGCTGGAGCGGGTACCGACCTACAAGGATCAGCAGGAGCAGCTGCGCGAGAAGGATCTGGCGACCTACGGATTCCTTGGCTATCCGGTGCTGCAGAGCGCCGACGTGCTGGCCTACCGCGCCGGCATGGTCCCGGTGGGCGAGGACCAGGTATCGCACCTGGAGGTCACGCGCGAGATCGCGCGGCGCTTCAATCACCTCTACGGCCGCGAGCCCGGCTTTGCCGAGAAGGCCGAGGCGGCCGCCGACAAGATGGGCAAGAAGGCCGCCAAGCGCTACCGCGACCTGCGCAAGCGGTTCCAGGAGCAGGGCGAGGAAGAGTCGCTGGAGGTTGCCCGGGCCATGCTCGATTCGCAGCAGAACATCTCGCTGGGGGATCGCGAGCGCCTGTTCGGCTACCTCGAGGGTGGCGGCAAGATCATCCTGCCGGAGCCGCAGCCGCGCCTGACCCCGGCCTCGAAGATGCCGGGCCTGGACGGACGCAAGATGTCCAAGAGCTACGGCAACACCATCAGCCTGCGCACCGAGCCGGCCGAGGTGGAGAGCCTGATCCGTACCATGCCGACGGACCCCGCGCGGGTGCGGCGCACCGATCCGGGGGATCCGGAAAAGTGCCCGGTATGGGACCTGCACAAGGTCTACACCGATGCGAGCCAGCGCGAGGAGCTGTACGCCGGCTGCACCACGGCGGGCATCGGCTGCCTCGACTGCAAGCGCCCGCTGATCGAGGCGGTGCAGGCCGAGCTGGAACCCATCCAGCAACGCGCGAGGGAATACGCCGAGGATCCGGCGCTGGTGCGCTCCATCATCGTCGAGGGCTCCGAGGCCGCCCGCGAAGAGGCCCGCGAGACCCTGGAAGAGGTGCGCCGGGCCATGGGCCTGGACTACCTGCGATGAGCCAGAGCCTTAGGTATGGACCCGTACGCTGACTCGAGCGACGACCTCGAGCGCCCCGCGACCGTCGAGACCGGCGCGCACGGGGAGGTGCTTTATCGTGTGCATGGCGAGCCGGTGGCGGAGCTGCCGGCCGATCTCTATATCCCGCCCGACGCCCTGGAGGTCTTTCTCGACTCCTTCGAGGGGCCGCTGGATCTGTTGCTGTACCTGATCCGTCGCCAGAACCTCGACATCCTGTCGATCCCCATCGCCGAGATCACTCGGCAGTACATGGGCTATATCGAGGTAATGCAGGCCCTGCGCCTGGAGTTGGCGGGGGAATATCTGGTGATGGCCGCCCTGCTGGCCGAGATCAAGTCACGCATGCTCCTGCCGCGGCCGAAGGAGGCCGAGGCAGACGAGGATGCCGACCCGCGCATGGCGCTGATCCGGCAGCTGCAGGAATACGAACAATTCAAGATCGCCGCCGAACGAGTGGATGCCCTCCCGCGCATGGATCGCGATGTGTTCGCCGCTGGCGCCAGCGTCGAGGCGCTCGAGGGCCCGCCGCCGCCCGGGCCGACGCTGGACGAGCTCATGGAGGCGCTGGCGGCGGTGATGCACCGCGCCAGTCTGATGGCGCACCATCATGTCTCCACCGAGCAGCTGTCGGTGCGCGAACGCATGTCGAACATCCTCGACAGCCTGCATCCCGAACGCTTCACCGATTTCGCGACCCTGCTTCTGGCTACCGAGGGGCGCCAGGGAGTCGTGGTGTCGTTCCTGGCGGTGCTGGAGCTGACCAAGGCGGGCCTGATCGAGTGGGGCCAGAGCGAACCCTACAGCCCTATCCGGTTGCGCCGGCGTGGGGCGCCCGTGGGAGACGAAGGGGGAGAGCCGGCGTGAACGAAACCACTGTATCGGATGCGCAGGTGTCTGCCGCCGCTGTTGCTGACGCGCAGTTGCGGGCCGTCGAGCTGGCGGTGGAGGCCGTGCTGTTCGCGGCCGCGGAACCGGTGGGGCCGCGCGATCTGAAGGCTGCCTGCGAGGACCTTGGCGAGATCGATCAGGCCTTGCTGGAACGGGCGCTTGGTCGTCTGCAGGAACGCTATAACGATCGCGCGATCGAGCTGGTGCGCTCCGCTGGCGGGTATAGGTTCCGCGTGCGTTCGCGCTTCTCCGCGACCGTGCAGGCCGCCCAGCCCGAGCGCCCGGCGCGGCTGTCACGGGCCCTGCTGGAGACGCTGGCGATCATCGCCTATCGCCAGCCGGTCACCCGCGCCGAGATCGAGGCCGTGCGCGGGGTGGCAGTCAGTACCGGGATCATGCGCACGCTGCAGGAACGCGAGTGGGTACGGGTGGTGGGGCACAAGGAGGTGCCGGGCCGCCCCGCGCTGTACGCGACCACCCGCAGCTTCCTCGACGACCTGGGCCTGCAGCGCCTCGAAGAACTGCCGCCGCTGGATCAGATCCGCGACCTCGCGGATGTGGCCTCCGACGCGGGCCTTAGCCTGTCGCCACCAGACGCGAAAGAAGACGCCGGTCCGGGCACGAGCCCGCATCTCGATTTCGATGACGGGGATGCCGATCCGGATCCGGAGCCGGCACCCCCGACGCACTCACTCTGAGATCAGCACTGGGCCGTTTCGGTGGTTTCCGGGCAGTCCTGCTGCACCAGGCGGTCGTCGTCCAGCCATTCCATGATGCCGTCGGTCACGTTGTAGACGTTCTCGTAGCCAAGGCCGTCGGCCAAAGCGCGGGCGAGGGCGCCGGTGCGGTTGCCTACGCGGCAGATCAGCACGACTTCCTCGTCCGGCTTGACCAGGTTGGTGAACTGCTCGCCAAAGGTCGGGTTGAGCTCGCCATTCTCGTCGAAGGCGGTAATGCGGTAGCTGCCCTCGATCACGCCGGTCTCCGCCCATTCGTCCGGACGGCGGATGTCGACGATGGTTGCGCCCTCGCGGATCTTCTCGGCCAGGCCTTCGTTGTCCAGGCCGCTAAAGGGCGCGCGTTCGACGTCGAGGATCTCGACCTCGAAGCGCAGGGTCGCGTTGGACGGGATGATGTTGCCGGCCCCGCGTTCGCCATAGCCGAGTTCCGGCGGGATGACGATCTCGCGCTTGCCGCCTTCGCGCATGCCCATCACGCCCTGTTCGAAGCCCGGGATCACCTGGCCCGCGCCCAGCGTGAGCGCAAATGGCGCGCCGGACTCGCGGCTGGAATCGAACACGCTCCCGTCCTCTTCCAGCGACCCGGTGTAATGCAGGATGGCCGTGTCATGCCGCACGATCCCGGGTCCTTCGCCGGCTTCGATTTCGTGGATCTCGATGGATGCTGCGGGCTCCGCGCTGGCAATGCCGCCTGCGAGCAACGAGCCGATCAGCGCCACTGTAAACATAATAAAACCGGAATATGCGGAATGACAAAAAGTGATCTTCATTGTGTAGCTTCCGTTTATATTAAAAAGGGTTAATAAAAGCCTGTGATCAGCAAGTTGCGAGATCCAATGGGGTCCTATTCTACACCGTATATCGATGATCGAATACAGGCGTTATGTAGAAGTTTCTGGATCTTGTAAAAAATCCCCATTTTTTATTGCAGGCTTTGAAGGCGTTTGCTACAACTCCAAGTGGCTGTCCCAGGGAGAGAGGGGCAGTACATGAGATTTTGTTCCGAGAACAAGCCGGAGGCAGGCAAATGACTGACCACAAGAACGATGGTTCCGAGATGGACCGCAAGTCCGAAGCAGAAATCAAGGAGACCGAACAGCTGACCGAGACGGGCGCCGCCCGTCGCGGTTTCCTGGGTCGCCTGGGCAAGGGCGGTGCCGCCCTGGCCGTGATGGGTCTGGGCGCGGAAACCGCCATGCAGACCATGTTCCAGCGCAGCACCCTGTCCAGTGCCGTGGCCGCCGGCATCGAGGGCTTCCACGTGGATGGCAAGGTGGACGGCTTCATCTGGCTGAATGACCGCCCGATCAACGGTGAACTGCCGCCGCACCTGCTGCACGACGAAGTGACCCCGTTCCCCAATATGTTCATCCGCAACAACGGCGTTCCTCCGGAGAAGGCCGGGATCGACGCATCCGCATGGACCCTGACGGTCCACGGCGAAGCGGCGAACGAGGAGAAGTCCTACACCATCGCGGACCTCAAGGAGAAGTTCGAGCACCACACCCTGCAAATCTGGATCGAGTGTGGTGGCAACGGGCGTGCCGCGTTCGAGCCGTCCCCGCGCGGTAACCAGTGGGATCTGGGTGCGGTTGGCTGCCCGACCTGGACGGGTGTGCGTCTGCGCGACGTGCTGGAAGACGTCGGTTACGACGCCGACAAGGCCGAGTACATTGGCTTCAAGGCCGGTGACGCGCACCTGAGCGGCCGTGATGATCTGGATGCGCTGTCGCGTGGCTGCCCCATGCGCAAGGCCGTGGAAGACGAGACCCTCATTGTCTGGGCGATGAATGGTGAAGACATCCCGGAACAGCACGGCTATCCGCTGCGCCTGATCACCCCGGGCTTCCCGGGTTCCGCCAGCGGCAAGTGGCTGACCGAGATCCTCGTCCGTGATCGCGAGCATGACGGTCAGGGCATGACCGGCCACAGCTATCGCGTACCGCGTCATCCGGTGGAGCCGGGTGCCGACGTGCCGAACGAGGACATGGTAGTCCTCGAGGAAATGCCGGTGAAGTCCCTGATCACCTATCCGCAGACCGGTGCCGAGACCTCCGTTGGCAGCACGCTGAAGGTTGCGGGCAAGGCCTGGGATGGTCACGGCGATGTCGAGGAGCTTCATGTCTCGACCGACTTCGGGGTGACCTGGCAGAAGGCCGACCTGAAGCGTCCAGTGAACAAGTTCGCCTGGCAGACCTGGGAAGCGGATATCGAGTTCTCCGAACCCGGTTTCCATCAGGTGTGGGCCGTGGCCACCAACAGCAAGGGCGATCGTCAGCCGATGGTGCTGCCGGGCTGGAACCCGCGGGGCTACGGCAACAACAAGGCCCACCACATCGATGTCCGCGTCAAAGCGTAAGGAGCACCAATGAAGCCGAAGATGGTCCTGTTGTTGCCGGCCATCCTCGGCCTCCTCTGGGGGGCGCCTGCATTGTCGGGCGACCACGTCGAGGCTGCCGAGGAGTACAAGACCGACTCGGAAACCGGGCTGATCAAGGCCCCGGGATTCGATACGGTCAAGAACAATTGCACGGTATGTCACTCGGCCCGGTTGTTCACCAGCCGTGGGTACACGCGCAAGATCTGGCTGGAACAGATCCGCTGGATGCAGGACACCCAGGGGCTCTGGGAGTTCTCCCCCGAAGTGGAGGAGGAGATCCTGGATTACCTGGAAACCTTCTACCCACCGCGTTGATCGTGACACGGTGAAGACAAAACGCCCCGGGGTTTCCCGGGGCGTTTTTGTGTGTGTGCCCTGTGCAGGGCTGGGCGCCGTTGCCCTCGGCGGCCAGCCCCTCTAGCCGCGGCCTGCGTGCGTGATGGCCCAGCAACGATGGGGCGGGGGCGGGCGTCGGTAGTCCTCGTCCAGCGTCTCGCGCGTGATGTCGCGGGCCTCGAGTCCGGTCAGGGCCTCGTGGTCCAGCTCGAAGCGGCGGCGGTTGGTGGAGAAGTAGAGCACGCCATCCGGGGTGAGCAGGCGCGCGGCCAGGAGGATCAGGTGGGCATGGTCGCGCTGCACCTCGAAGTCGTCCTCGGTGCGCTTGGAGTTGGAGAAGGTGGGCGGGTCCAGGAAGATCCGCTCGAACACCATGCCGGGGGTGTCCGTGGCCCCTTCCAGCCAGTGGATCACGTCCTCGCGCAGCAGGGCGTGGGTGCCGGGCTGGCGCCGGCTGCGGCCATCGCGGATTTCGGCCTCCAGACCGTTGGCGCGGAAGTTGTCCTCGGCCCACTCCAGGTAGGTGTTGGACAGATCGACTGATACGGTCTGGCGTGCGCCGCCCACCGCGGCATGCACGCTGACCGCGGCGGTGTAGCAGAACAGATTCAGCAGGCGCAGGCCACGGCATTCCTGTTGCAGGCGCAGTCGCATCGGCCGGTGGTCCAGGAACAGCCCGCTGTCGAGGTAGGCATCCAGGTCGACCCACAGGCGGCACCCGTGCTCGTGCACCGGAAACGGCGCGGGCTGGGCGGTCTCCGCGCGCTGGTACTGCGAGCGTCCCTTCTGTGCCCGGCGCTGCTTGTAATGCAGGTGGGCGGGCTCGATGCCGGTAACCTCCAGCATCGCGGCCAGTGCGCCGCGCAGACGCGCCTCGGCGCGTGCGGGATCGACGCTGGCGGGCGCGGCAAACTCCTGCACATGCAGGTGAACCGTGCCGTCCTCGGCCTCGTAGCGGTCGATCTGCAGGGGGTATTCGGCCAGATCCGTGTCGTAGATGCGATAGCAGGTGATCTCCTGGCGCCGCGCCCAGCGAGCCAGGTGACGCAGGTTCTTCTGCAGGCGGTTGGCGAAATCCGGCGCCGGGGCCGCGGCCGGCTCGTCGCGCCGATGGATCTCGAACTGCAGCAGGTGGCAGGCAAGGGTGCCGTTGTAGAAGCGGTGCTTGTGGCTGGCGCGCAGGCCCAGGCGTTGCGAGTCGGTGGTGTCCGCCACCAGCAGGGCGACATGCCAGCCGCCGAAGGCGCTGCGCAGGCGCTCGCCCAGCAGGCTGTAGAGCTTGATCAGTTCCGGGGTGTTGCCGATGCGCTCGCCGTAGGGCGGGTTGCTGACCAGCATGCCGTGGTCGGCCGGGGGCTCCAGGGTCAGGGCATCGGCCTGCTCGAAGCGCGTGCAGTCGCGCACGCCGGCGGCCTGGGCCGCCTTGCGGGCGGCGGCCACCGCCCCCCGGTCGCGGTCGCTGCCCAGCAGCGGCGGGCCCTGCCAGGGGCGCACCGTGTCACGCGCCTCGGCCACGCAGCGGTCCCAGAGCCCGGCGTCGTGGCCGGACCAGCCGTGGGGGCGGAAACCCTCGCGCAGCAGGCCGGGGGCGGTATGGGTGGCCATCAGGGCAGCCTCGATCACGAGGGTGCCGCTGCCGCAGAAGGGGTCGAGGAACTGCGCGTCGGGATGGGTCTCCAGGTGTTCCGGCCAGCCGGCACGCATCAGCAGCGCGGCGGCGAGGTTCTCGCGCAGGGGGGCGTCGCCGCCGCTGCCGCGATAGCCGCGACGGTGCAGGCCACCGTTGCCGAGGTCCAGGCTGATCTGGGCCTGTCGGCCCTGCAGTTGCAGCAGCACGCGCACGTCCGGATCGGCGGCGTCCACGTCGGGGCGTTCGCCGGTTGCGTCGCGGAAGGCGTCGGCGATGCCATCCTTCACGCGCACCCCGGCGAAATGGGTATGCCCGATGTGCGAACTCTTGCCGGTCACATCCACCGCAAAGGTGGCGTCGAGCCCGAACAGGGCGGGCCAGTCCAGGGCCCGGCTGGCGACGTAGCAGGCATCGCCGTCGGGTTCGTCGAAGCGTACCAGCGGCAGCAGGATGCGGCTGGCCACGCGGCTGCCGAGCAGGCAGCGGTACAGCGTGGCGAGATCCGCGTGAAAGTGGATGCCGGCGCGGTCTTCGCGCAGGTCCAGGGCACCGAAACCCTCCAACTCGCGCGCGACCAGCGGGGCGAGTCCGCCGGCGGCCGTGGCCAGGTATTCGCGGTGGTCGGCCGTCGGGTCGAAGGGGGCAATCGGTTCGCCGGAGGGAGACTCGGTCATCGTGGGCTCGGGCTGGCTGGGAAGCCCGACATTCTGGCACAACCGGGTGCCGTGCCGGAGCGGGACTGGGGACTCGCGGCGTTCAGCGCAGCAGGCGCCGGCGGATCAGGTAGGTGGCCAGGATGATGGCGCTCCCGCCGTAGGCGGTGATCACGGCCAGGTGCGGTAGCCAGGCCGCGGGCCAGGTGCCGGTCATCAGCGGGCGCACGATCTCCAGTACATGCGCCAGTGGCAGGGCCAGGGCCAGGCCCTGCACCCAGCCGGGCAGTTCGGTCAGCGGAAAGAACACCCCGGACAGCAGCAACATCGGCGTGACGGCCAGGGTGAAGTAGTAGAGGAAGAAGTCGTAGCTGCGCGCCAGGGCCGTGATGACCAGGGCCAGCGCGCCGAAGGTGAACGCGGCGAGGAAGATCACCGGCAGCGCGAGCAGGGCCCGGGCATCGGCGACCAGCCCCAGCACGCTGGCGACGATCAGGATGGTAATGGCGCTGATCAGGCCCTTGGTCGCGGCCCAGACGGCCTCGGCGAAGACGATGTCGTCCAGCGTGAGCGGGGTGGCCAGCATGCCCAGCCAGGTGTTCTGTTCCGCCATGCGGGTGTAGGCGGAATACATGCCCTCGAAGCTCGCGGTGAACATCGCGGACGAGCAGATGATGCCGGAGGCAATGAAGACCATGTAGCGCATGCCGTCGAGATCGCCCACCAGGCTGCCGAAGCCGTAGCCAAAGGCCAGCAGATACAGGATCGGCTCGCCGAAATTGCCCAGCATCGACGGCACGATCAGCTTGCGCCAGACCAGAAGGTTGCGCCGCCAGACGGCGACGAAGCGCAGGCTGGGGCGGGGCAGGATGGGGTGGTCGCCGGACATGGGCTTAGTCCCTCAGCTCGTGGCCGGTGAGTTTCAGGAAGACGTCTTCCAGGTCCGCCTCGCGCAGGGTGGGCTCGTGGCCGAGCGTGCGCAGGCGCTCGCGCAGGCGGTCCGGCTCGGCGGTGTAGACCAGCCAGGTGTCCGCTACCTGGTGGGCCCGGTCCTTCGGGCCCAGTTCGCGCTGCAGGACCTCCCCGGCGTCCGTGCCGCCGACGGTCAGCACCCAGGGCTCGATGTGTTCGGCGATCAGCCGGCTCGGGGCATCACAGGCGATGATGCGGCCGTGGTCGATGATCGCGATGCGGTCGCACAGCTCCTCGGCCTCTTCCATGTAGTGGGTGGTCAGCACGAGGGTGACGCCCGAGGCGCGCAGCGCCCGAAGCTGGCGCCACAGATGATGCCGGGCCTGCGGGTCGAGACCGGTGGTGGGCTCGTCCAGCACCACCACCTCGGGTTCGTTGATCAGCGCACGGGCCAGGGTCAGGCGCCGCTTCATGCCGCCGGACAGGGCATTGATGCGCGCGCCGCGCTTGTCGTTCAGGTTGACCTGCCCCAGTAGCCGGTCGATGCGCGACTCCACCTCCGGCCCGGCCATCCCGAAATAGGCGGCGTAGGTGCGCATGTTCTCGATCACCGTGAAGTCGGGATCGAGGGTGTCGAACTGGGGCACGATGCCGAGGCGTTCGCGCACGGCGCGTTCGCCCTCCGGCATGGGCAGGCCCAGGACCTCGACCTGCCCGCCGTCGATCGGCGTCATGCCCAGCAGCATGCGGAGGGTGGTGGTCTTGCCGGCGCCATTGGGGCCCAGCAGGCCGAAGAACTCGCCGGGGGCAATCTCCAGATCCACGCCGTCCACGACGGCAACGCCGTCGTACGCCTTGTACAGCTGCTGGATGCGAATGGCGGACACGGCGAAACTCGGGACGAATGGAGAGTGCCTACCATACCGGTTCGCGGCAGTGCCCCCAATGCCCCGGTGCGGCACCATGAAAAAGGCCCGGAGCTCTCGATCCGGGCCTTCCCGTGGATGGATTGCGAGCCGGGGCTATGGCTTGCTGTAGGTATAGCCCTGGTGTTGCAGCCAGGAGATGTGCGCCACGCCGCTCGGGATTACGTCGTCCTCGGAGGCGTCGAAGAGTTCTTCGAGGGCGATATTGCGTCCGCGCAGGGTGTTCGCACAGACCTGGAACTCCACGTTCTGCATCTTCAGGTTCTCGATGCGGCCGCGCAGGTTCTCGTTGGTGTTGGCAGTTTGCAGCAGCCCGAGGCCGTCCCCGTGCATCACCACCTTGATCTCCATGTTGTCGGCGCCCACGGCGTTGATATGGTTCTGGATGTTGCCCATCGCGGCCATGTAGCGCCGCTCGTCGTCGTAGTTCACGTGGTAGATCACTTTGTGCGTGCCATAGTCGAAGTCGCTCGCGGCCGCCAGGCCGGGGATGCCGAGCACCATGGCGAGCAGGGCGGGAAGGAGCACTTTCATTGCGTTCATTGCACAGGTTCCTCCTGAAACAACAACGAACCCGGGCGGGTTTGCGGTGCGCCACGGGGCCTTGCGCCGGGGTTGGCGCGCTGCGATCGGGGACTTCGCGGTGAAGGTGATCGATAGGTATGAATAAGACGCATCAGCCATGCGCCTATTCCCGTCTGCAGCGCCACAAAAAGGGTCATGTGCCGTGTGGGGCGGGTTTACGAGTGGAGTCTAGTTGCACAAAGAAAAGGGCCCAGGAGACCCGGGCCCGAAGCGACGACCGGGAGATGGCGGTCGCCGCGGTGCTTGCCGCAGGGGTATTACGGACGCACGTAGGTGTAGCCCTGCTGCTGCAGGTGCGACAGGTGGGCCACGCCGCTCGGGATGATGTCGTCCTCGGAGGCGTCGTAGAGATCGTTGGCAACATCGATGTTCCGGCCAACGACGGTGTTGTTGCACACCTGGAAGTTCACGTCCTGCATCTTCAGCTGATCGACGAAGGCCTTCAGGTCCTCGTTCGACTTGGCGTGCTGCAGCAGGCTGAGCCCGTTGCCGTGCATCACGACCTTGATGCTCATGCGGTCGGCGCCCACGGCGTTGATGTGGTTCTGGATGTTGCGCATCGCGCCGATCTGCCGCTGTTCGTTGTCGTGGTTCACGTGATAGACGACTTTCTGTTCGGAGTAGCCGTTGTCGGCGAGGGCGGCACCCGGCAGGGCGAATACGGCGGCGGCCATGGCCAGCGGAAGGATGAAGCGTTTTTTCATGATCGGGCTCCTGCGTTTGTTCCCGTGTTTTGTTTTCGATACGCCGGGGGCGTATGTCGCGTTGCAATCAGAGACCGGATCCAGGCGGCGTCCATGCCTCTGGTGTCCGGTTATTGGGTAAGACGGGAACCGTTGGCGATTATTCCGATCAAATACAAGATAAGCATTTGATATAAAGTCGAAAATTAGAATATTAGAGTGAGCTTTTTTGGTGCATGCCCCAGGTTGCATGCACGGCCAGGGTGAGCAGGACCAAGCCGCCGGCCAGTAGCGTGAGGGTGCCGGGGGCCTCGGCCAGGAACAGCCAGACCCAGAGGGTGCCGAACACCGCCTCCAGCACCAGGAACAGGGCCACCTCGCCGGCCGGCAGAAAGCGGGTCGACAGGGCGATCAGGGTCAGCGCCAGCGGGAGTTGGAGGAGGCCCATGATCGCCAGGACCGCGAGGCTGTCGAGCCCGATCGCGAGTGGCGTCGCCAGCGGCCATGCGATCAGCGCGGCCAGCATCCCGCCCGCCGCGATCACGGCCAGACGGTCCACCCGGGGCGAGCGGCGCAGCAGGGTCAGGTTGATGCCGACCACCAGGGCCGCCAGCAGCGCCAGGGCGTCGCCCAGCCAGCCCCCGGCCTCCAGCGAGCCGGCCAACACCCCGCCGATCCCGCCGATAGCGATCAGCATGGCGATCCAGGTCCGCAGCGGCACCCATTCGCGCAGCAGCAGTCCGGAGAACACGGCCGCGAACAGCGGCGAGGCCGCCAGGATGACCACCACGTTGGCGACCGTGGTGTGCAGGATGGCGAGCACGAACAGGATGGTGGTCGCCGCGAATCCGGCCGCCACCCAGCCGGCATCGCGCCCGCCCAGTCGCAGGTGGGTCCAGGCCCAGCGCCCGTCGAGGATCCGCAGCAGCAGGGTCAGGGCGAGGGCCATCAGCAACCCGCGCCAGAAGACGATATCCATGCCCTGGGTGTTGGCCAGGCGCACCAGCAGTCCGTCGAAGCTGAGCGCCATCACGCCGGTGAAGGCGAGCAGGGAGCCGTGCAGGTGTTCGCGTTGCATGATCCGGTTCACCCTCCATGTGCCGCTTTTCCAGCGGGGTTGTTACAGTGCGTGGGTACCGTTTTCGGAGTGCCGTATGTCCGCATCCCAGATCCCGCCCGAACTGCAGCCGATCGGGGCCATTGGCCTCGGCATCATGGGGGCACCCATGAATCGCAACCTCCTCGCCGCCGGGGCCGACGTCCAGGTTTGGGCGCGCCGGCCGAAGACGGCGGAAGCACTCGCGCAGGATGGGGCGCAGCCATGCACGAGCCTCCCGGAGCTGGTTCGCGGCGTGCGGGTGCTGGTGCTGAATGTCTCCGATACGCCGGATGTCGAGGCGCTGATGCTGGGGCCGGACGGGGTCCTGGAGCACGCCCGTCCCGGACTGATCGTGATCGATCACAGCACCATCGACCCGATGCGTACCCGCGCCATCGCCCGCGCGGCTGCCGAACGCGAGGTGACCTTCGTGGATGCCCCGGTTTCGGGCGGGGAGCCGGGCGCGCGGGCCGGGACCCTGAGCCTGATGGTGGGCGGGCCGGTCGATGTTGTCGAGAGGCTGCGACCGATCTTCGAGGTGGTGGGCTCTACCCTGACCCACGTGGGCGACAGCGGCGCGGGGCAGATCGCCAAGGCCTGCAACCAGCTGGTGGTGGGCGAGACCCTGGTCGCGGTGGGCGAGGCCTTTGCCCTGGCGGAGCAGTCCGGTGTCGACCCGGCGCGGGTGCGCGAGGCGCTGATGGGCGGGTTTGCCTCCTCGCGCATCCTGGAAGTGCACGGGCAGCGCCTGCTGGACGGCGACTTCGAGCCCGGGTTCCAGGTCGGCCTGTACCACAAGGATCTGGGGATCATCGCCGATCTGAGCCGCGACCTCGGGCTGGCGACGGAGGGGCTCACGCCTGTGCGCGAGGCCGTGGATGCGGCGCTCGAGGCCGGACAGGCGCGGCACGACGTGGCCATCCTGGCGCGATTCTGTGTGCGTGCCAGCGAACCGGCTGCCTGACGAGCTGCCCCGGCGCTTCAGAGCCCGAAGCGCCAGACCAGCCAGGCCAGCGAGAACCCGCCGAGGAAGACGAGGCCGGCCCAGGCCAGGCCACGCAGGCCGGGACCCGGTTTCGCGGCGGCCGGCACGTCCGGTGACATCACCGCGCGGAAGGTGAGCCAGGCGAGGATCGGAGCGGACAGGAACGACAGGGTGGTGGCGATGTCGACGAAGCGCGTGAACTGCTCGCCGGCCAGCCAGATCAGGGCCAGCGCTCCGGCCGCGACGATCAGCAGGGCGATGCGATAGCCCCACCAGTCCAGCCCGCGCTCGCCCCGGGGGGCGGGTTCCATGTCCTGCGCCTGGTGGCCGTTCTCTCGCAGGGTGCGGATGATCGCCATGATGACCCGCGGATAGGCGTCGGTGACCGCCAGGGTGGTGGAGAACATGGTGGTCAGTGCCGCGATGGCGATCAGGGATCGGCTCCACTCGCCCAGGCTGTGGGCGTAGAGATCCACCAGCTGCGCCGAAAAGGCGGCGGCCCCCGGGGCGAAAC
The DNA here is from genome assembly GCF_000381225.1 of Thioalkalivibrio sp. ALMg3. NCBI lineage: Bacteria > Pseudomonadati > Pseudomonadota > Gammaproteobacteria > Chromatiales > Ectothiorhodospiraceae > Thioalkalivibrio > Thioalkalivibrio sp. ALMg3. The sequence goes on from NZ_KB906219.1 coordinate 441,369, forward strand.
CGACGCCGGTGCCGTACATCAGCAATGCCCCCAGCAGCATGAATGCAAGCGCCAGCAGGGTCGCCCCGAGGTAGCCCAGGCGGAAGTCGAAGACCGCCTCGCGCACGCTGGGATGGTGCCCGGTCATGCGGGCGCGTTCCTGGGTCCAGACCGAGTGCCAGGCGGCGACATCCAGCGGGATCGGCATCCAGCCGAGCAAGGCCAGAACGAAGGCCAATCCGGCCAGGGTCCACAGGTTCGACCATTCCGGTGCGCCGGATAGGGCCTGCCAGTCCGGCGCTTCCTGAAAGGCGAGCGCGACGGCGACGACGGTGGAGATGCTCAGGGCAGCCATGATGACCTTCATGCCCAGGTCCAGGCCCTTGTAGGCCTCGATCATCAGGAACCCGATACAGGCGGCCAGGATCAGCGCGGACAGTGCGACCATCGACAGGTCCAGCCCGAACACCAGCGCGAACAGGCCTGCGGTGGTCAGCGTCACTACGGCCTGAATGATGAACAGCGTCCCCAGGGTGACGGCGATATAGAGTCCCAGGGCCCAGTTGCCAAGGCGGTGGTAGCCGGTGAGCAGGTTGTGTCCGGTGGCCGCGGCGTAGCGCGGGCCGAATTCCAGGAAGGGGTACTTGAACAGGCAGGCCAGCAGCACGATCGGGATCAGCAGCAGACCGTATTCGGCCCCGCCCCGGGTGGCCTGGACCAGATGCGAGACGCCCACCGCCGCTCCGGCCATCAGCAGGCCCGGTCCGATGGCGGCGCGCAGGGAGGCGCGGGTGGTAGCGGTCATGGGCCTGGGTCCGGGGGTAAGGGTGTGGGGGTACGGATTCTAGGGAAACACTGATCAATGTACACGTGCGTTTGGGTGTCCCATGTTCCCGATCCTGCCTCGGTTCTGATGGATGGACAGCGGATCGCAGGACGCCAAGGCCCGCACAGCGCGCCTTGTCTCGAGAAACTTGGGGATCAACGCGACTCATCAGCGTCGCCCAGGGAAGACGAGGGCGTGCCCTGACCGCGCCCGCCACGCTTCAGAGCGATAGCGGGACGCGACGGTAGACTTGCGGTGCGTTGGGGATATGGTCGCTGCTTGCGGGGAAGCGCTGGATCAACTTGTCGTAATAGCTGCGAATGTTCTGCACGTAGAGCACCGGCTCCCAGCCGCGGGCGTAGCCATAGCGGGTTTGCTCATGCCATTCGCGTTCCGCCAGGCGTGGCAGCCACTGCATTACGTCCAGCCAGCGATCCGGATCGTCGCCGTTGGCGTCGGCCAGACGCCGGGCGTCATGCAGGTGTCCCAGACCGACGTTGTAGGCCGCCAGCGTCATCCAGGTGCGATCCGGTTCCGGGATGCGTTCCGGTAGACGCTCACGCAGGTCCAGCAGATAGCGGGTGCCGCCGTCGACGCTGGATGCAGGGTCGGTGCGGTCCTCGACGCCGAGGCCGGACGCGGTGTTCTGGGTCAGCATCATCAGCCCGCGCACCCCGGTGGGGGAGATGGCCTCCGCGTTCCAGTGAGACTCCTGGTAGGCCACGGCGGCGATGAAGCGCCAGTCCAGGCCGTATTCGGCGCCGGCGCGTTCGAACAGGCCGCGAAAGCGATCCAGCTGGCTATCCACGCGCCGGGCGAAGGTCAGGGCGTCCACCAGGTCGTGGGTCTCCAGATGGCCCAGGTAGCGGTCGATCATCAGTTCCAGGTCACGGTTCCCTCGCAGGCGGTCAATGTAGGCCTCCGCCGCGTCGATCAGGCTGCGGTCGAAGCCGGCCGGGAACAGCCAGGTGACGGCCACCCCGCGCTCGAATTCATAGGCGGTACGCAGATCGGGATGCAAGCGTTGCAGCCGGCCGAACTCCAGGGAGCTCATCAGGGCATAGTCGATTTGGCCCGCGGCCAATGCCTGGCGTTGCGCTTCGGCGGTCCCGATGGGTACCAGCTCGACCGGCGGGTCTCGCGGCTCGTACCCGAGGGTCTCGAACAGGCCCGGATTCGGGGTCTCGGACTCCGGATCCCCTGCTCGGACCGATACCTGTTGCCTCGCCGCGTCGGCGTGGGCCAGATGGGCCCGCAGGCGTTCCGGCAGCGGCGACTGTGCGGTGAGTCCGAGTCGGGTTCCGGCGGGCAGGCTGGCGAGCGCGGGCAGTGCAGCGGTGGATTCGTTGCCGCGCCAGAAGGCGAGAACCTGCTGGATGGCGAGGATCTCCGGACCGCGTTCGATCGTCGGTTCATCGGGGTCGACCAGCAGCCCGGCGGCCAGGTCCGCCCGGTGTTCGCGCAGGCGGCGGTGGGCCTCGGCGGCGGTCTCCACGCGGGTTACGCGAATGCGCGTGCCCAGTTCCTTCGCGAAGCCATGCAGCAGGGCCAGTTCCAGTTGGTCGTGGCCATTAGTGGCCGCCAGCTCCGAGCGCCCCAAAGGCGCTTCGACCAGCACTACCTGCAGTTCCTCGCGGAAGGTCAATTGCTGCAGGGCCGAGGGCGGCTGGAACCAGACCCGCAGGCCGATCATCACCAGCAATACGATGAACACGCCGAGCTCGATCTGGCGCCAGGTCGAACTCGGGGGGCGAAGGTGGAGGTGCGGGAACATGACCCGATGATACCCAATCGGCCGTGCAGGCAGTGCTAGCCGACGACCGGCGCAGGGCGAGATGGTGACCCTATCGCCAGTTCAGGACCAGGCCCTGGGCGCGGAGGATCTGCAGTGCGGGGTCGACACAGGTATCGATGAAGGCGGCCCGGCGTGGGTTGTCGCGCGCCAGACGGCGGTAGTGAGGGCCCGCGGGCAGGCCCGCGAGCTGGTAGATATCCGCCGTGGGGTAGTAGAAGGCGTGCACGAACTGGCGGAACACCCGCCGCATCAGCGGGCGATAGGCCGCCTTCTGCCAGGCCGGAAGGGTATCCAGGTAGCTTTCCAGCGTGTCGCGGGCATGTGCCATGTGGCGCGCTTCGTCGATCATGTGGGTGGAGACGACGTCATGCACCGTGGGGCTGATCTGGTCGCGGCGCTGGTGGATCAGGCGGTTCATCCGGTCCGGGACCTCCTCGCCGATCATCACCGCGATCCAGAAGATCGAGGACTCGAAGGGGGCAAAGCGGCCGACCAGGGTGGCGAGCTTGGGTTTCGGGAAGCGCCGTTCCGGCAGCTCCAGCCCGCTGCGGCGCATGAACTCGATGAACATCAGGCTGTGACCGGCCTCTTCACGCAGCTCATGCAGGCGGTAGTTCAGCCGGTCCAGGCGGCCGGTCGAGTGCATGGAGATGCGCGAGATGCGCTCCATGAACAGGCCTTCCAGCCACAGCGCGCCACTGATGAAATAGAGAAATTCGTACTGCGATAGGCGCCGCTTCTGCTCGCCCGACAGCGCGGAATATTCCGGCGTGCCGAACAGCGAGATGGCCTCTTCCGGGATCCAGTAGTCCTCCGAAGACAGCGCATCCCAGCGAATCCGCGTGAGCGGATCCTGGTACGGCGAGCTGTTGCGGCTCAAATGATCGAGCAGCTCCTGGGAGGAATTCATCGTTGGCGTGCCGGGACCCATGCGGATAACGCCCGGAATCATACCGACTCTGGCGCTCCGGACCAACGCCAACCCGTTGCAATCTGCGGTTGCTCCCCCATGATGGAGCCCATGGACAAGAATCTGCGGTACCGAATCAATTTCCTGAACAACGGAAAAACGTACGAGCTGTACGCCCGTGACGTTTACCAGGACGAGCTTTACGGTTTCGTCACCATCGAGGGCCTGCTGTTCGGCGAACGCACACAGGTGGTGGTGGACCCCTCGGAGGAGCGCTTGCGCACCGAGTTCGAGGGTGTGGAGCGCTTCCATGTGCCGATGCATGCGTTGATCCGGATCGACGAGGTCACGGCAGTGGGTACCCCGCGCATTCACGATGCGGGAACTGCCGGGGGCAATGTGCACGCCTTTCCCGGTCTGCCGGGCAAGGGCGGTTCCTGATCCCGCAAGCTGCTGTTTTTCGTCCCCTCCATTGCGCCGCTGCCGCGCCTGGTTTAGGATTCCGCGCTTCGTGACCGTCCAGCGGTTGCGGAAAACGGAGAGGTGGCCGAGCGGTCGAAGGCGCACGCCTGGAAAGTGTGTATACGGTAACCCCGTATCGAGGGTTCGAATCCCTCCCTCTCCGCCAGATTCAAGCAAAGGGGCCAGGTTGGCCCCTTTTGCATTTCCAGCCCCTGGCGTATCGGGATTCGAACCCTCGATCGATCGAGATGATGGTTCGACCGGTGGCGCGAAGCGACACCGGAACGCCGAAGCAGCGCGGAGGCGGCCCGGAGGGCGGCGACCACGTCGCCGTAATCCCTCCCTCTCCGCCAGATTCAAGCAAAGGGGCCCGAGTGGCCCCTTTTGCATTTTTGGCCTCGGGGATCCTGCTTGCCGGCTAGTGGCTGGTCCTGGTTCGGCATCCGGTGTTTACGGTGGCTTCGGTCCGCCGCCTGCCAGGCGCTCTCTCGCGAGCGCACCGCGAGGTACTTCTTTGCTCGTGCAAAGAAGTACCCAAGAAACACGCCCGACTGCCGCGACCCCGGCCCGCG